>JBICHT010000054.1:0-10367 GCA_043101125.1 Phycisphaerales bacterium JB050
GTCGTAGAGCAGTTCGACCTCGGGCAGGTCGAGATGTATCATGCCCGCCTCGTGGCGCCGTCGCCAGATCAGCCTCGCCAGCGTGTCCATCACCTTCACGGTCCGCACCAACTTGACGGTGTACTCGGTGTCGGTCTTGGCGTGTTTCCTCGCTTCTTCCGGATCGCCGTCGATCAACGCCTGCGCCTCGAGATAGGTCATGCGCTTCGCCGAATCGATCACCGTCGCGGCGAACGACTGACCACGCACCCGTCCCTGATCGTCGTAATCGATGAACACCGACTTGCAGTACCGAGGCACCCCTTCACTCAACGAGCAGATGCCGTTGGAGATCATCTCCGGCAGCATCGGGATCACCAGACGCGGCAGGTAGCAACTGTTGCCCCGCTCCGCGGCTTCGGTGTCGATGGCCTTCCCCGGCTTGATGAAGTGCGCCACATCCGCGATGTGCACACCCAGTCGCCAGCCCGGACCACCTCCGGTGATGGTGTCCATCCGCTCAATGCTGATCGCGTCGTCGTAGTCCTTCGCGTCCGGCGGGTCGATCGTGCAGATGAACGCGTTCCGCAGGTCGTATCGCTCGGTGCGATCAAATGTCTTCTCGCCGTTGAGGTAGGGCTCCAGTTCGCGATCAAAGGCCCGGGTGATCTCCCGGGCTTCGGCCATCACCTCGTCGGGGAATTCACCGGGCAGGTTGTGGGCCGCGATGACCGCCTCGGTCTCGACATTGGGCTTGCCCGCCTCGCCGAGCACCTTGGTGACCACGCCCTCCCCGAACATGTCACCCTCGGGGTAGTGCAGGATCTCGAAGACGACCTTGTCGCCCTCCTTCACATTCTTGCTCTCGGCATCGCGCAGCACGACCGGCTCCGGCAGCACCTTGCCGTCGGTCTTGGCCCACCACAATCCCTTGTCGCGATACACATTGCCCGTGAAGTTCGACTGCTTCCGCTCGAGGATCTCGATCACCCGCGCGACATACGCCGACTTGCCCGGTTCGGGCCGGCGACCGCTCTTGTAGACCTCGGCTCGCACCCGGTCGCCGGACAGAGCTTCCATCGTCTGCCCCGGGGGCACGAACAGATCACCCTCGCGCGACACCTCGTCGGGCAGGATGAACCCAAAGCCTTTGGGGTGCGAGCGAAACGACCCGACGATCTCCGAGGCCACCTGCGGCAGCGCGATCGCGTTCTCGTGGCCAACAAAGACGATTTCGCCGTGTTCTTCCAGGACCTTCACGGCCTCGATGAACTCTTTGCGCTCCTCGTCGGCGATACCCAGATCGTCGGCGAGTTGGTCGGCGGTGGATGGCTCGTACCGGTCGTGTTGCAGGTGCTTGATGAGTCGGTCGCGGTAGCGGCTAGGCATATCTGGCTTTCAGAGGCGTTGAGGCGTCGTTCGAGAAGGATTCAGAAGTCTTGGGGAGTCTGGGGAAGCTATGACAGTGTACGCGCGACGCTGCCGGAATTGAAAAAACCGCCCCGGCCGAGCCGGAGCGGCGAATGAACGAGTCAGCGGACGCGGATCAATCCTTTTCCGCACCAAGCATCTCGAGGTGGCCGGAAAGCTTGCGTGCCCGGACCGGGTGCTGCAGCTTCCGGATCGCCTTGGCCTCGACTTGGCGCACCCGCTCGCGGGTGACCTTGAAGATGCGCCCGACCTCTTCGAGCGTGTAGGTGTACCCGTCGCCGATGCCGTAGCGGAGCTTGATGATCTCACGCTCGCGATAGGTCAGCGTGAGCAGCGCCTTCTCGATATCGACCTTGAGCAGGTCGCTCGCGGCCTGGCTCGACGGGGCTTCCTGACGCTCGTCCTCGATGAAGTCGCCGAAGAACGAATCCTCGCTCTCGCCCACCGGGCGGTCCAGCGAGATCGGGTGGCGGCTGATCTTCATCACCCGGCGCACCTCGGCCACGCTCATGCCCGCGGACTCGGCGAGTTCCTCGATGGTCGGCTCGTGGCCGAGCTTCTGGAGGAGCTGCTTCTGGATATTGCGCAGATTGCTCATCGTCTCGATAATGTGCACCGGGATGCGGATCGTCCGGGCATGGTCCGCGATGGCGCGGGTGATGGCCTGGCGGATCCACCAAGTGGCGTAGGTCGAGAACTTGTAGCCACGCTTGTACTCGTACTTATCGACGGCACGCATCAGGCCGGTGTTGCCTTCCTGGATGATGTCCAGGAACGACAGCCCGCGGTTGCGATACTTCTTGGCGATCGAGACCACCAGACGAAGGTTACCCGCCGACAGGTCGCGCTTGGCCTGCTCGTACTCCCAGAACACGGTGTCGAGCAATTCGACCCGGGCCTTGAGGTCCGCCGGCTCCTCGAGCACGAGGTTCCGCAGGCCCGCAAGCTCCTCTTCCATCACGATCACATCTTCCGGATCGTACCGGTTGGGGTAGCGCTCGGCCTTCTTGAGCTCCTTCTCGATCTCCATCATCTTTGCGTTGATCGAGCGAAGCTTCTTGTGCAGCGGGGCGATGCGGCTGGTCCGCAGCGAGCACTCCTCGATGAGTGTCGCGAGCTTGCGCCGGCGCTCGGCCATACGCGTCTCGACCTCCTCGAGTTTGGCTTCCACCTTCTCGGTGTCGCAGCCTTCGCTTTCGAGCTCGTCCAGCAGGGCATCACGCGTATCCCAGTCGTCGCGGTTCAGTTCAAGCAGACGCTTGACCGTCTCCGTGTTGTAGGGAATCCGTGCCGCGATCTTTTCCTTCGCGTTCTCTTCGGCGGTCGAGACCTTCATGGTCCGGTCGAACGGGAGGTCGCCCGCGTGAACCTGTTCGAGGATCTTGACGGCCTCGGCCACCGCGCAGTCCGATTCCAGACAGCGACGACGGAAGATCATCCGCGTGGTCTCGATCTTCTTGGCCAGGCGGATCTCTTCCTCACGGGTGAGCAGGGGGATCGTGCCCATCTGCGTGAGGTACATGCGCACCGGGTCATCGATCTTCTTGATGCTCGGGTCGGTTTGCGCCGCCGAAACATCGATCTCTTCGCCGGTGATCGCGGCTTCCTCAAGCTTGGCGGGGTCGATGAGGACCTCGATGGCCTGAATCTGCTTGCGAACCGCTGGGAGCTTGTCGGCCTTGGCCTCGGGCATCAGCTCGCTGTCGGCCTTGCCGCGTTTGCGGCTCTCACGCCAGCGACGGGCACGGAACTCGCGCTCATCGACCAGCTCCACGGTGTGGTCGTCCAAAATGATGAGCACATCATCGATGCGATCGGGGTCGATGAGCTCATCAGGAAGGGTGTTGTTCAGCTCGTCGTAGGCGAGCCATTTTCGTTTCTTGCCGAGCTCGATCAGTTCTTCGAGAGCGGGATGGAGTTCGAATGCCATAGGTCCAAGTCTCCGAATGTCCGCGTGGCGTATGGGGAGGAGAGCGCCGAGCAGCGAACGGGAGTGGGGGAGAGAGAAAACGGATTGATGCGGGCGAATGCTCGCATGAGAAGTACAGATGGCCCCGCCACCAGGATGCCCGGGCGGGAATCGGGTTCCCTCCGATCAGGCCGGAGGGCGAGGCACGGCCAGCGGGTTGCCGCCGAGCTCTCGGTGCAGTCGGCGATACGCCTCAAGCGGATCACCGGAGAAGTTCGAGTTGTCGTCCTCGCCAGCGTCCGCAGACGGACCAGAACCCGACCGTCTCCCGGTTCCGGAAGGCGTCGAGCCGGCGATGACCATGTTCCGACGCAACGCCTCCACACAACGACACCACTGAGCGATGAGACGGTCAGGGTCACCCCCGAGTTCTCTGCTCAGTGCCACGGTCAGTGCACTGGCGGTTCGCCGATCATCCGGGTCGTCACAGGAGAGGGAGAGTTGGTCCGGTACTTGATCTGGGAGTACAGCGGACCCGGTGGTGTGAGCGTCCGGGATGATGTCTTCGAGCAGGCGGCGTGCGATCCGCTTGACCCGATCCGAACAGTATGCCTCGGATTCTCGAAGAAGCAGCAAATCCTTGGGAAAATTTGAAGAAAATCCTTGTATTCCATCCTCAGAATTGCTAGATCCCCGCGCGGATAATGCGCGAGACCTCAGCAGCGATCCGAGCCTCGGTTCCAGCAGCAAACACGCCAACGCGTAGTCCGCTGCGGTCTTCGGATGCGTGGGAGTTTTCTCACCCGACGAACCCGAGGAATCATCCGCCATGTTCTCGGACGCCACCGCTCGACCCGGCCCCGGACGACGTCGACGCGACAACCGATCCGCCTGTTCCAGCATCACGCGAGGCTCGACACGAGCGATCGCGGCGAGTTTCTTGAGCATCGTCTGGCGACGCACCGGAGAAAGATCGTTCAACCCGAGATCGACCAGCCGAGCCAATTCTTCTTCGACCGTACGCGAGCGCGCCTCGCTGCCCGGCAACGCGCCGCTCGCGCTGAGTTTGGATTCCAGACGCTCGAAGCGGAACGCCATCGCGTCCTCCGCCGCGTCGATCATCTCGGCGAACAGTTCCGCGCCGCCCTCTTCCTTCAGCAGATCGTCGGGGTCCTTGCCGCCGGGGACCGTCGCGATCTTCACATCGATCGGTTCCTTGAAGAACACCTCGATCGCCCGGTCCGCCGCCCGCTGCCCGGCCTCGTCGCCGTCGAACAGCAGCACCACCGTGTCCACGATCCGCTTCAGAATCGAAGCGTGCTTCGGGGTCAGCGCGGTCCCCAGCGTCGCCACCACATTCTCGAACCCCGCCTTGTGGCAGGCGATCACATCGGTGTACCCCTCGGTGATGATCGCCACGCGACTGTTCTTGATCGCCTGGAACGCCGCGTGCATGCCGTACAGCGTCGAGGACTTGTGAAACAGCTTGGTTTCCGGACTGTTGAGGTATTTGGGGGTGTCCTCAGGGTTGATGATCCGCCCGCCGAACGCGATCGGCCGGTTCATCTGATCAAGGATCGGAAAGATCAGCCGATTCCTCAGCGCGTCGTAGTACCCGCCGGTCTCTTTGCGCTTCAGCAGCCCGAGTTCCGCGAACGGTTCGGGGTCCAGCGACTTCGATTGAATCGCCGCCAGCAGCCCATCGAACCGGTCCGGCGAGGCCCCGATCTGGAACCGCTCGATTACCTCCGCGCTCAGCCCGCGCTTCGCGGCGATCTCTCTTGCCACCGCGCCGTGCTGCTCGTGCCGGAAGATCGCCCGAAAGAAGGACAACGCGAAGGCGTTGGCCCGCTGCAGTTGTTCCTTGCTCAGCCCGGATGCATCCTCCGAACCTGTCGAACCGCCTCCGCCCTTCCACGGGGTCAGCTCAATCCCGGCACGCTCGGCCAGATGCTTGAGCGCCTCCACGAACCCCATCGCGTGGTAGTTCATCGTGAAATCCAGCGCGTTCCCGCCCGCCCCACACGCGAAGCAGTGATAGATCTGCTTGTGCGGCACGACATACATCGACGGCTTCGAGTCGTCATGGAACGGGCACAGGCAGACGAACTCGCGACCCTTGGGCACCAGACGCAACTGTTCGCCGATCAGATCGACGATGTTCGTCGCCTCCAGAACGCGATCACGGTCATTGTTGAATCCGGTTGATGCCAAGCGTCCGTGCCCCGAAAGAACAGGCGTGAAAACGAAAACCCCGCCGCGAGGGGGGACAAAAAAACATCCAAGGCGAATCAGAAGGTGGGGGATGGAGAGGTTCGGCCGGTGGGCGAGAGATCCCACACGCAGCCCAGTATTCCCGCACGACTTATCCCTGAATGGTGGCAGCACACGAGCGAGGGTCAACCGGCGAGGGCCGAGAATGTGTCATTTCGGTACCGTTTCTGACAGCTTTTTGAACTTTCGGGATAAACAGTGCGTAACCGCGGGCATCCGATCGCTCCGATCAGGTGCTGCAAAAAGGGCATACCCATGCTAATTCTCTTCGATGTCGATGCCACCCTGATCACCACCAGCCGCACCGGCATCGAAGCCATGGGGCGCGCCGGGCGTGCCGCGTTCGGCGAAGCCTTCGACGAACATCGCGTCGAGTACGCCGGTCGTCTCGATCCGCTCATCATCGCCGACCTCCTCCGCGCCCACGACCAGCCCGTGACGCCCGAGGCCATCGAGGCGTTCCGGGCTGGCTACCGCCACCACCTCTCCGAATTGGTCGTCCAGCCCGGCATGGCCCGCCCCTGCCCCGGCGTCCCGGAACTTCTCGACGCCCTCGATGCCGACGGCTCCTTCACCCTCGGTCTGCTCACGGGCAACTACCCCGACACCGGGGCCATCAAACTTCGCGCGGCCGGTATCGACCCGGATCGCTTCCAGATCGCCGTCTGGGGCTGTGATTCGCCACACGATCCTCCGGCCCGGGAACACCTGCCCGGCATCGGCATCACCAGATACGCCGAGCGGTTCGGGCGCGAAATCGCCGGCGAGCAAGTCCTTATTGTGGGTGATACTCCGCACGATGTATCCTGCGCAAAGGCCCACGCCTGCCGTGTGCTCGCGGTCGGCACGGGGTCCTTCGGCGCCGAGCACATGCCCGATGCAGACCGGTTCTTCACTGATCTGTCCCGCACGGAGGAGGTGCTCGATTGGATCCGACTCACACTGACCCAGCCGACACCCTGACCTCCGTCGGCGAAAATCAGCGCATCGATTCGATCGATGTCCTGCGCGGCCTCGCCCTGCTGGGCATCTTCGTGATGAACATCCCGACCTTCGCCCTGAGTTACTACGCGTTCTTCAGCCCGCCAGCCCACGGCGGATTCGAAGGCCCCGACTACTGGGCCTGGCTCGGCAGCCACCTGTTCTTCGAGATGAAGATGATGTCCATCTTCTCCATGCTCTTCGGCGCGGGCATCGTCCTGTTCTCCCAGCGCATCGAGAGCAGACGCGGGCCGGGCCGCGCAGCGGGTGTCCACTACCGGCGCATGGCCTGGCTGCTCGCCATCGGCATGCTCCACGCCTACCTCATCTGGTACGGCGACATCCTCGTCGCCTACGCCCTCGTCGGCATGCTCGCCTACCTCTTCCGAAAACTCCCTCCGGTCATCCTGATATTCATCGCGGCGATGCTGCTCCCGATCCCACCGCTCCTCGGAATCGCCGTCCAATCGAGCGTGGAAGACCTCCGCACCGCCGCCGAGTCCGGATCAGAAGACGCCGTGCGCGTGTGGTCGCAGGTGGAACCGATGTTCTACCCCGATGCCGCGGCCCTTGATGCAGAACGCCAGGCGATCCTCGGCTCGTACTCCGATCAGGTCCGCTACATGGCACCGCACACCGTCGAGATGCAAACGCAGGTCTTCCTCATGTGGTCGCTCTGGCGTGTCCTCTCGATGATGCTCCTCGGCATGGCCCTCTTCAAGTATGGAGTCCTCAGCGCCAAGCGGTCCTACAACTTCTACATCGCCATGTTCGTGATCAGCCTGCTCATCGGCCTCCCCCTCATCCTGGTCGGCGTCAACAAAATGCACACCGACAACTTCGATGCCATCGCCTTCATGGGGGTCAACAGCGCATTCAACGCGTTCGGCAGCGTCGCCGTCGCGTTCGCATGGATCGCGCTCATCATGCTGATGTGCAAAGCCGGGGCCCTCGGCTGGGTTCGCAAGGCCCTCGCCGCCGTGGGACGCATGGCTTTCACCAACTACATCATGCAGTCGCTCTTCGGCGCCGTCATCTTCTACGGCTGGGGCTTCGGCTACTTCGGCCAACTCTCCCGATCCGGGCTGCTGCTCGTGGTCCTGATGGTCTGGATGTTCCAGATCATCTTCAGTCTCCTGTGGCTCACGCGCTACCGCATGGGACCACTGGAATGGCTCTGGCGATCGCTCACCTACTGGCGTATCGAGCCCATCGCCCGCTCGCGCCCGTCTGAGTTCAGTCCAGAGGGCGGTACAGGTCGATGATCTCGCGGATCTTCTGCGGGTTTGGCAGGTCTTCCATGATGATCTCGGTCTGGTCCGAACCAGAACTGGCGATCCCGAGCTGACCGATCCGCACCACGCGATGGTAGAAGCTCTGATCCACCTTCACATTCCGCACATGGTCGTGCAGCACCTCATCGGTCGATTTGCTCAGCAGCCCGCGCCGCTCGATTGTTCGCTTGTTGGTGATTTCCAGCCCTCGCCCTCGCGTCGCCACAAACCACCACACCACCAGAGGGACCCAGCACAGCACCGCGCCGATCGCCGCGGCGGTGAACGCCGGCTTCAGCCGCGCCCCCTCCTCAGCGACGAACCAGGTCACGACCGCCGCGATCACGGGCAACACAACGAGCGCCAGCGTCGGCAACGGCTTCGCACGAAAGAACGCCGGGCGGATCGTGATCACCGACTGCTCGACCCCGAAATCCGGCGGCAGGCCGTGCTTGGTCGGACGATCATTCTTCAGCCGTTCGTCCTCGATCGGCGCAGGCACCTCGATCGGATCGGCTTCCATGGGCGGGGTAGGATCATCCTGTTGCATCGGTTCCTCCTCGTGGCAAGCACGATTCTCACTCAGCGTACTCCATTGCGGGATTCATTTCCGCAACGCTTCACCCACCCTGATTCGGATTCCACCCCGGTACACTTTCTCTCGCATGTCCGAATTCCCCCTCACACTCGCTATCGAAACCTCCAATCCCTCCTCCGCCACGCCGGGATGGACGGCGATCGCGATCGGCCGGTGTGGCGGCAAGACCCCGACCGTGCTCTCCACCGCCGCCCTCCAGCCCATCGACCGGCACGACGATGCACTCCTCCCCGCCATCGATCGGGCCTGCTCCGATGCGGGTGTGCAGCCGGCGGACCTCGGACGCGTCGCGGTTTCCATCGGTCCCGGCGGGTTCACCGCCCTCCGCATCGCGGCGACCGTCGCCAAAATGCTCTCGCTCGCCCACGCCTCGAAGTGCGTCGCCGTCCCCACAGCCGCCGCGCTCGTCCGGCGCGTCGATGCCTCCCTCAGCGGCGACCTCGGCGTGGCCCTCGCATGGAAGCGGGATTCGGTCTGGTTCGAACGCTACCGCGATCCCGACACACGCCTCAACGCGGCATTGGAACCACTCGAAGCGATCGACCCGGCATCCTGCTCCGCGATCATCTGTGACGAGCGATTCGAGCGGTCCTTGCGCGCCATCCACACCATCGGGCCGGACACCGTGTTCTTGCGCCCGTACTTCGACGCCGTGGCGGTGCTCGAAGCTTCAGCGTCGTGCCAGCCAACACCGGCACTCGAATTCGCCCCGTTTTATCCGCGTGAGCCCGAAGCCGTCACCAAGTGGCGTGAACTCCACGCCTGATCGCGCAGGTCAGCGCCGCACAGGCGGCACATCCGTCGGGTCCACTCGTTCGTTCGCCGTTGGTGTCGCCCCAACCACACGCACCGCCGTGATCACCGGCGGTTCGAGCGGACGCTCCAGCGGAGAATCCTCCGCCGAGGGGTCCACCGGGCCCACCGGCAGTGCCGCGATGGTCTGCAGCGTAGAAGCGCCCCGGACCACCTCAGCGAACGCCGTGTACTGTCCGTCCAGCCCAGCGCACGCTTCACGACTGAGGCATATGAAAAATTGCGACCCGCCAGAGTTCGGATCACTCGGCAGGCGTGCGAGCGACACGATGCCGAAGTCGTGCTTCAGCGGAGAGCGTTCGAAGTCGATCGAGAACCCAGGCCCGCCCGCGCCCGTCCCCGTCGGGTCGCCCCCCTGGATCAGGAACGGGTTCCCCTGCGCATCTTCGGCGATCACGCGATGGAAAGTCGTGCCGGTGTAAAAACCGCCCTTGCACAGCATCAGGAAGTGATACGCCGTGCGCGGGGCGGCGTCGGGTCGCAGCGCGATCTCCAACTCGCCAGCAGTCGTCTCGAACACAACCCGTTCGAGTGTCCAGGTCCGAACCCCGGAGAACACCGACTCGGGCGGATCGTGCAGCACGATCTCCTCGCGCAATCGCTGCCGGGCCGGGATCGGCAGCGCGAGGATCGTCCGGATCCGATCGCCTGCCTCATCGAGCAGAGCCGCGGCTCGGAGCACCGAGGTCAGGCGATCCTCTGCAGTACTCGGCGTCACGAGCGGTTCGATCACAATCGGCGATCCCACACGGATCTCGTCCACAACCAACTGCGCGTATCGCACACGAGGCTTCCGCTCCGTCCAGATCAGCGGGAAGACCGCACTCAGGTCGATGCGCCCGGCATCCACTGCGGAGCGGGTTTCCACCAGTCCCGTCGATGGCGAAAGAAGATGAATCTCGGCTCGAAGCGCGCCAGCGGGCAACTGCACCCGAAGCGGGATTTCCTGGTTGATCCCGTTGTACAGCCGCTCAGGGAGCAACTGCGCATGGACCGCGGACACCGGAATGGCGGCGCAGAGGATCGCGAACAAGATGGCGAATAATCGGCTCATGGTGATTCGGCGTGAATGGTCAGACCCGTATCCCCGGGCAGGGTTCCAGCCAAT
>JBICHT010000055.1:0-44431 GCA_043101125.1 Phycisphaerales bacterium JB050
CTGCACCACCCTCGTCCGCCTCGGACACGAGGTTCACCTGGTCATCACCAGTTACGGCAAGCGCCTCCTCCACGACGAACTCGGCATGGAGGGCGTCCAGCTCGACCTGCTCTGCGGCCTGCCGGACGGCACCACCCCCGACCAGGCCCGTGCCCACGGCGTGTTCGTCCACCCCTCCAAGGATGTCGGCGCCTCCCTCGGCTCCGGCTCGTTCCGCCACGACGGCATGATCATCCTCCCCTGCTCCTCGAACACGCTGGGCCAGATCGCCGCGGGCGCCGGGGATCAGTTGCTGACCCGAGCCGCGGCCGTCGCCCTCAAGGAACGCTTCCCGCTGGTCATCTGCCATCGCGAGGCCCCGCTGAACCGCATCGACCTGCGCAACCTGCTCGAACTCCACGACGCGGGCGCGATCATCTGCCCGACCAACCCCGGCTTCTACCTGCACCCGCGATCGGTCGATGACATCGTCGACTTCGTCGTCGCCCGAGCCCTCGACCAGATCGGGATTGAGCACGATGTGAGCAAGCGCTGGGACCAGCAGTTGGCGGACGAGCAGGCGAGGCGGTTGCAGAGGGATTGAGAGCCCGGAGCGAGCTCCGGGTATTTCTTTCTCCATCTTCCCTGCAACCCCCCACACCCTTTCACGGATAATCCTCCCGTGAACACCCCTGCTCCCCCAGACCCCGCCGTCTCCCCGCGCATCGAGTGCCGACGCTGCGGCACCGAGTTCATCTGCGACTGGCCTGAATTCTCCGGGGCGGTCATCTGTCCTGCGTGCGAGACCACGGCCTCTTTATCGAGAGAGAACGCCAAACTGGTCCACATGGCCGCCCCGGAGCGACGCAAACGCGGCATGCCGTCGTCCCGGAAACGCAGCGCCTACGAAAACGAACCAGCACCGGAACCCACCGAGGAAGAACTCCACCAAGCCATCCGCCTCAAGGCCCGCACCTTCCGGCGCCACGCCGACCACCTCTGCCCGAACTGCCTCTACGACATCGAGGGACTCTGCGAGCATTGGAACGATGTGAAGCAATGCCCGGAGTGCTCCGAGCGCATCTCACCCCGCTTGGTCTGCGAACGATGGATCGAGCGATCTCGGAGTGCCAGCGCACACGAACTGGTGTGGTTGCTCGCCGGTGGCGTAGGCGGCGCGCTTGAGGCGATCGTCATGCTCATCATGATTGCTCTGTTCAGGCGACTGACCGGCTTTGAACAACTCGCCACTCTGGCGCCGCTTGCTCTCGCTGGAGTCACACTGTTCCTGGTCTTTCGCAGCGCTTGGAAATCCCAGCGCCTCCACGACCCGCTCAAAGATGCCGCCCCCACCGCTCTGATCGCGCTCGGCATCACCGGCGCGAACGCGGTGGTGTTCCTGATCACCGCGTTCCTGGTGGGCTACTTCATTGCGATCGCATTCTTGTGAACGGAATGCGAAAAGCCAAACTACCGGCAGTCCGCCCCGAAGTTCGCCAGCACCAGATTCAGATCCGCCAGATCGACAGTCCCGTCGCCGTTCGCATCGCCGTTGTTCGTCATCGTGCCGAAGTTCGCCAGCACGAGGTTCAGTCGGCGAGGTCGACTCGTTCGTCACCATCAACATCTCCGAGGCAGGACGCAGCCAACTGCACAAGCCGCACATTGTCGATCGCCTGGAGGTCTTTGGGGCTCTCCGAGTTATCCACCGTCTCAAGACGGAAGCGCACGCTTTCGACATCCGCGATGATGCTGGCCCACGCGCCCTCATCGACTGTCCACGAACTCTCCTCGATCGGAAGCACCAGAGTCTGGTACGGGGTCGCTTCTTTGAAAGTTGGGCCGATCCAGCGGGCGGTTCCGCCCGGTCCGGAGATGACCACATCAAGCGGTAAAAATTGGTTCGGGTTGCCCCCGATACTGATCAGACTATGGTCGTACCGGAGCTCGCCTTGCCCGTCGTCCAACGCGGACCAATCGCCGAGAAACGCTTCCGATGCAGAAACGACGGCGGTCGCGTTGGTCGGTTCCATAACGACTCCAGACAGGCAACCGCCCGGATGACCGAGCGAGGCGTTCCACTCTGTGCTCACGGCCAGTTCCCAGCCCTCGGCCCCGTCGTCAAAGGTGGCCTCCGCGAGCAGCACCTCCCCAGCACTCGCCGAGCCGCCGCAGACGAGAGCTGCGCAAAACAACCCCGACACTTCATGCCATCGTTTCATTGGTCCTCCTCCAGTTGTGACCCCATTCAGAATGGGCTTCAACGAAGACGCCGCAAGGCAAAGTGTCCCTTTTCTCAAAGAATTACCACACCCGCACTACCGTGAGTTCACCGCCGGACCCCACTGGTTCTGGGGGCATTCCGTTCGCGACGGTCTGCTCCGATTCACCCCGGCGCAGTGTGTACAGCGCGATCTGGGGCGGGCACCACAGCCGACGCGGCACGCCCTGAAACCCGATTCCACGCGTCACCGCCAGCGTGGTCGGCGCGTGCTGAGGCGACATCGGGTCCAGATAGCGGTACACCCCCGCCGGCGCTCGTCGGGGGATCAGGTCCGATGAGGTGTACAGCGCGAACACCCCGCCACCGGGCATCGGGAGGCGCAGTTGCCCGCCGTGCGTGTGCCCCGCCAGCACGAGGTGTGCCCCGGCGCGATGGGCGAGCGGCGTGGCATCGGGCGTGTGGAGGATCGCGAGTCGGAATGGAGTTTCATCGTCGGGCACTGAGGGCCTGCCGCTCGCGGATGGTGGAAACGACTCCGGCCAGTCGCTCCCGATGACCTGCATGCCCTCGATGTCCAGCGTTCGCCGGTTCATCCAGCGGATCGGCCACTCGCCGGTCGCCGCCCGTGCTCGCGCGATCTCCTTCAACTCGGCGTGATCGTGGTTGCCGAATATGCCCAGGCAGGCGTGTCTGGCCAGCCCGTCGCACGCGCCGATCAGTTCTCCGAGTGCCGCCGCCGCGATGTGTTCATCCCCATCGCGGCACATGTAATCCCCAGTCAGAACTGCCAGATCGACCCGTCCCAGCCCGGCATCCGGGTCGCGCAGTTGCTGGATGAGGCGATCGTGCAGCCGCCGAGCCGCCGGATAGCCTGCACTGACATGGGTATCGCTGATTTGGAGGATGGTGAACCCCTGCAGGGCCGCTGGAAGATGGGCAAACCACAGGTCTGCCCGATCAATCGGGATGGCCGGTGGGTCGCTCTGTCCGGGGTCCTCGTGGGTCACAACACCCGCCCATCGGCCAGATCCTTCGTTCCGCCGGAGAGTTTGACCCGCACACAGGCGGATTTCGGTCAGACGATCCTCGCGTAGACCACGACGGAAGGGTGGCAATCCGGGGCGTGCTCAGGTAGCGTGTTCGGTCTGGATCGGGCATGCTCTGGCCCGGCGATTGGATTGCGGTGCGCCCGGTGGACCGGCAGGTAGGTGCACCGCCGCCTATATAAAGAGGAAGTCGCAATGGCGAAGATGTTCTACAACCTTGAGGAAGCCGCCAGCAAGCTCGGCAAGACCGAAGCTGAAGTCCGCGAGATGGCCTCCAAGGGCCAACTCACGGAGTTCCGCGACGGCGACAAACTGATTTTCAAGGTGGATCAGGTCGATCTGCTCGCTGGCGATGCCGGTGCGGACGAATCGGGCATGATCCCGCTCACCGATTCCTCTTCCGGCGACACCGCCCTCGGGCTTGACGCTTCGGATACCGGCCTGGGCATGGACTCGGGTCTTGGTGTGGCTGATTCCGGCGGCAACTCCGGCATCAGCGTCTTCGATGCCGACGAAGTGGGCGGCGTGGACGCCTCCGCCGACACGCTGGTCACCGGCGACGGTGGCATCGGCGATGTTTCGCTCGAATCGTTCGGTTCCGGCTCGGGCCTGATGGACCTCACTCGCGACAGCGACGACACCGGCATGGCCACCGAGGGACTGCTCGACGAGTTGTACTCCGGCGATGAAGGTGGCGTTTCCGGTACCGCCGCGGCTGGCGCGGACCTCTTCGACGGCCCGGCCTCCTCCGGTAGCGACCTCAACTTTGGACCTCAGACCGCCGGTGCTGGCGCGATGGTCGCCGCCGAGCCCTACGACGGCAAAGGCTCCGGTCTCGCTGGCGGACTCGCCATCGGTGCGATCGTGTCTCTGCTCGCTGGCGTCGCGATCGTGCTCATGGGCATGGTCGGTGCTCCTCCCGCCAGTCTTTTCGAATCGTTCGGCAACGACCTGATGATCCCGGTGGCCATCCTCCTCGGCGTGACCCTCCTCGCCGGCGGCATCGGCTTCTTCATCGGCGGCAAGAGCTGAGCGAAGCGGGCAACTGACTCAACGACCGAACGCGGCCTGAAAAGGTCGCGTTTTTCGTTTTGTCCCTTGGGCAGTCATCCACTTTTTTGCGCATCACGAGAACTTCTGCTGTCGCCTGCGCATCGAACAGGTTTGGTCCGTGTCCACTCGTCGCGAGAGACTTCGGCCCCGACGGCGAACCCCACACCGGCGATGAAGACCTGCG
The DNA here is from genome assembly GCA_043101125.1 of Phycisphaerales bacterium JB050. Taxonomy (GTDB): domain Bacteria; phylum Planctomycetota; class Phycisphaerae; order Phycisphaerales; family UBA1924; genus JANSXG01. Next base: position 4,487 of record JBICHT010000055.1, read on the forward strand.
TCTCGCCCCCGGCTCTCCGGCCATCAACTCCGGGCTGAACGAATTCGTCACCTCCGACTCCGACCTCGACGGCAACGAGCGCATCATCGGCTCGGTCGTCGATCGCGGGGCGTACGAGTTCACCGGGACCTGCACCGGCGATGTCAACGGCGACGGCGAAGTGAACCTGGGCGACCTGAACCTGGTGCTCGCGAACTTCGGACAAGCGCTCCCCTTCGGCGACGCCAGCGGCGACGGGGCGGTGGACCTCGCAGAACTCAAAAACGTCCTCGCGGCCTTCGGGCACGCCTGCTCCGACAGATCCCAAGCGACACCTCGACCAACCACAACGCGCCCACGCGGGCGCGTTTTTTCTTGCGCATCGCTTGCCCGACTCCATCCCCGCGGTATGCTGCGGGCTGATGACGACCGCCTGCTGAAACATCCCGCGCCGCGCAGCCGACCGATCGGTGGTTCTGCGCGCTCCGTGCGCCCCTCGGACTCGACTGGATCCGGGCGTGGCGCATCGCACCCGCGCGGGATGTTCCCACCGACCCTCCAGATGACCATTTGTCTGTCCGGCGTGCCGCGGTGTACGCCCAGGGTTGTTCTTCACATGTCTGGAAAATCACGACACGACCGGCGCGCGAGCGCTGGGTTTACCTGTATCCGTTGCCGCGCCACAATCGACCCGACCCGCTGGGGCACGCGCCATCGCAACCACTGCCCGCTGTGCCTCTGGTCACGCCACCTCGATGAGGAGCCGGGCGATCGGCGTTGCGCCTGTCGCTCGCCCATGGAGCCGGTGGGCATCGAGGTCCGTCAGGACGGCGAGTGGGCGATCATCCACCGCTGCACCGGCTGCTCGACGCTGCGCACCAACCGCATCGCGGGCGACGACTCCGAACTCGCGCTGCTCGGCCTCGCCCTGCGCCCCCTCAGCCGCCCGCCGTTCCCCTTGGATTCACTCCCCGGGGCGGCGTGGTGAGGGGGTTCGCGAGCCACAGCATTTCCTTTTCGCGACCAGAAAAGTAAACCGCTTAAGCCCGCGTTTGCGCGCGCAAAAAATCCTCGGCAACGATGCGCGCATGTGACTTTTTCAAAAAATTTTCTGCCCGTGTTTCCTGCCGATTCTCGCGCTGGTGTGCGCGCATCTCCGGGTCTGCGCGCGCACGCCGGCTTCGGCGGCCCTGAGGGTGAGGGCTGCACACCTTTCGCAATGCCCCAGCCTCCGTCCCTTCTCCCATCCCCCGTACCCGGAGACCTGCCATGTTCACTGCCATGTCCACCGACTCGTCCGTCGCCGCCGTTCTCAGCCCCCGTCCGCCACAGTTCCCCCCTCACCGCGCCCCCGGTCTGCGCCTGCTCGGCGCGCTCGGTGCATGCGCGGCGACCGTGCTCTCGGTCGGGTGTTCCCCGGTCCCGCCCGAGGCCGCCCAACTCGCGCTCGCCTCCAGCAGCGCGGTCGACACGCTGCGCGATGAGCACGCCGCACTCGTCCGGGCGGTCTCCGCCACGCGCCGGGCCGAAATTGATACCCGCTTCGAGGCGATCTACGCCGACGCCGAAGGCGCGGTCCGGACCCGACACGGTCTGTCGCCCACCGACCCGCTCACGCTCGAGCACCGCCTCGACATCGCGGCGATCACGCTCAGCGCCCGCGACGAACTGCTCGCCGCCATCGCCCAAACCGAGTCCGACCTGCTCGCTCGCACTGAACTGCACCACGCCCACGCCCGGCGCATGACCGACGCCCTCGGCGCGTACCTGCTGGCCCGGACCGACGCCGACCAACTCCGCGCCGCGCTCGCGCAGGCCGCGGCGGCCCGGCTGGGCATCGACGCGGACTCCGTTGATTCCCTCCTCGATCCGTCCGCAGCCCTCGACGAACTGCTCAACGAACCCCGCTAACCCTCTGCCCCAACCCAATCTCATCAACACCCCCGAAAGGATCACCCATGACCACGCCCAACACCCCTGCTCACCAGAACCAGACCTCCCTCGCCGCCCGTCGCGCCAAGTACCAGGCCGAGATCGCGTCGATCACCGATACCTACCTGCGCGCCGCCCACTGGCTCCCCTTCGATGCGCTCGCGCTGCGTGACGCGTTCACAGAGGAGGAACTCGCCGAAGCCGAGCGCCTGATCGACGCCCTCGCCGACGCCGCGTCACGCGAGAAACGACAGTTGCAGATCGTCGAACACTTCGCGGCATCCGGCGCGGTGGTGCTGAAACTGCTCAAACTCGCGGGAATCGCACCCTGACCCTCCTTCTCCCCTCGCGGGAGAAGGTGGTCCAGTGCGGATTCAGCACTGGACCGGATGAGGGGGTGGCCCGAATCTTCCGACGAATTGATGTGCTGTCGGGATCAGAACCCGAATGCGCAAGCATCGGGTCCCGAGCAAACAGCGAGGACATGCCACCATGCACCTTCGATCAATGCCAAGAAGTACCACTCGCACCTCCGGTGCGAACCCCTCACCCCCACCCTCTCCCGCAAGGGGAGAGGGAGCCAAGACCATCCTTCTCCCCGCGCGGGAGAAGGTGGCCGCGAATCCGACGGATGAGGGGGCGGCCCGAGTCTTCCGACGAATTGATGTGCTGCCGGGATCAGAACCCGCATGCGCGAGCATCGGGTCTCGAGCAAACAGCGAGGACATGCCACCATGCACCTTCGATCAATGCCAAGAAGTACCACTCGCACCTCCGGTGCGAACCCCTCACCCCAACCCTCTCCCGCAAGGGGAGAGGGAGCCAAGACCTTCCTTCTCCCCTCGCGGGAGAAGGTGGTCCAGTGCGGATTCAGCACTGGACCGGATGAGGGGGCGGTGCGAATCTTCCGATTGTTCCGACAACATCACCAGCGGCTGTGCCGCCCACCTCACACCCCAACCACCGACTCCACCCGCGTGCGCATGTTGTCCAGCACATTCATGAAGTTGATGTAACTGTCATACGGCGAGTCGTACGGGCTGAAGTACTTGTGGACATCGCCGTCGGCCCAGAACTTCGTGGACATGTAGTAGAAGTGGTCGCTCGTCGTCAGTTTCCGCCAGTCCGTCATCAGGTGGCTGTAGTGGTGAATCGTCATCTGATCGCCCGACTGCATCGCCTCGCGCAGTTTGTCCTTGATCGGACGCTCCAGCTTGTAGCACTCGCTGATCGCGTTGTTCTGCATCGCGTTGCCCAGCCACGCCGACAGGTCGCGCTCCGAGTCCGCCCAGGAGATCATGTGCGGCACATCGTATTCACCCACCACCTCGAACTGCTCGAACGCCTCGGACGGCGTGTTGAAGTGGTTCTCGCCCGGCTTGTGGTCGAAGATCGCACGGGGCAGGTCGGCCATGAACTCGAAGATCCCCGTGTCGGCCCACTGGTGCTCGCCGAAGGTCTCGTAGTCCATGAACAGGTTGCACAGGTACCCGTCGCCGTTGATGTTGTGCACCCACTTGGCGAACTTCTCGGTGTTCAGCGGCCACTCCTCCCAGCCTCGGTTGCCGAAGCGGAAGGCGATGTCGTCCGACAGGCGGTAGTTCTTGAGCAAGAGCGCGAACGGCTTGTGCGAGCCGTCGGGGCGGACGATCGGGCCGTCGCCGGTGTTCGGCGGGCGGTACAGGTAGTTCGGGCTGCGGTAGTCGAGGATGCGGTCCACGCCCTCGCAAATCATGCCCTTGAACCGGCGCGTGCCATCGGGGTTGCGCATCTCGTTGATGAAGTGCGCGACATCGTTGTTGTAGGTGAGTTCGGTGTTGCGGAACACCGTCGGTGTCTGGCCGAACAGGTCTTTGATGCGCTGGGTCTGGGCGTTGATCTGCTCGACGAACTCCTCACGCGAGTAGAGAAAACTCAGCGAGTGGAAGTCCGTCTCGGCCAGGAACTCGCAGCAGCCGGTGTCGCTCAAGCGCTTGAACAGGTCGATCACATCCGGGGCCCACGCCTGCAACTGGTCGATGACCGTGCCGGTGAGCGCGTAAGAGACCTTGAAGTTGCCGTTGTTGGCCTCGATCAGATCGAGGATCAGACGCGTCATCGGTCGGTAGCACTTCTCGGTGACCTTGAGCAGGATCTGCTTGTTCAGGTCGTCGTCGAAGTACAGCGGCGAGGTGTCGAACACCGAGTACGGGCGCAAGCGCCACGGCTGGTGAACCTGAAAATAGAAGCAGACCGAAGCCATGATCGTGGCCCTCTCGCAGATGCGGGAAAATCGTCCGGTCGTATTGTGCCATGCCGCGAGCAGGGCACAAGGGAGAATCCCAGCATTCGGGCCGATCAGAGCAAATCAGTGGCCGCAATCTTTGCCCGGTCGAGGAGGACCCGAGCCCGGGGCACCGCCCCCATTACCGCTCGCGGCGTTGATCTCATCCAGCAGGTCCACGGCGCGCCGCAGGTGGGGGATCACGATCGAGCCGCCGATGATCAGGCCGATGCCCAGCACCTCCCACAGTTCCGCATCGGTCACCCCCTCCTCCTTGCAGCGGATGATGTGGTACGCGATGCAGTCGTCGCAGCGCAGGACCAGCGAGGCCGAGAGCCCGGCGATCTCCTTGGTCTTCACATCCAGCGCCCCGGCCTCGTAGGCCTTGGAGTCGAGCGTGAAGAACCGGTTCACGACCAGATCCTTCTGCTCGAGGATGCGGGCGTTCATGCGCTCGCGAAAGGTGCGGAACTCTTCGAGGCGGCTGGATTCGGACATGGCGACGGCTCCTGGGTTGAGTGCGAATCGTATCCGCATACTCTGCCCCCCTCTCAGGGCCGGGGTGAGCGGTTCGCACCGAAGGTGCGAGTGACAAGCGCAACGATCGGAAGACTCAGGCCGCCCCCTCATCCGTCCGCTTCGCGGCCACTTTCTCCTGCGAGGGGAGAAGGAGCGAGACGCCGCACAAACCGTCCCACTGCTGCGACGCACTCGCGCTCGAACTCCGGCTTCAGCCACAGGTCGTTGTGCCCGCCGCCTTCGATCAGCACCAACTCGCCCTCGGTCGCCGCGGCGGCGATCCGCTGGCCGTCTTCGGGCGGGCTGATGACATCCAGGTCGCCGTGCAGGACCAGGAGCGGGCATTGCAGCGACGCGGCCCATTGGGCCCGATCGAAGCCGCGTCCGGCATGGGCCTTCTCCCAGCTCGCTCCCGCGCCGAGGCGCATGCCCATGAGCCTGTAGACGATCTCGATGTTCCAGGTGTGCGGGTGCCCGACGGCCCGGAGGTACATGCTCGCCGGGACTTTGGGCAGGCAGTACGGCGCCTCGGCGATCACGCCGACCACCGGGACCGAACTCGATTCCTGCAGGGTCACCGCCGCGACCATCGACAGGCCCGCGCCCATCGAGGAACCGGCGAGCACGATCGGCGTGGCGTGTGTTTCGTGTGCCCAGCGGGCGAGATCCACCAGCAGGCGATCTTCGCGCACCGCCATCGGCCAGAGGCCCGGCGCATCGCCCTGTCCGGGAGGGTCCCAGGCGATGACCCGTTTCGCGGGCGGGGCCAGATGACGCACCCGGGCGAGCGCACCGACACGCGAGTCCCCCCAGCCGGGGGTCCAGATGATGACCGGACCGTTCGGATCGCCGCCCTCGATATCCCACACCGGCGAATGACCGAAGCGCTTCAACTCCGGGTCATCACCCCACAGGTCGAGTTCGAGAGACTCGAAGCGGAGGGAATCGCTGAGTTCGCCCGGGTCGCCCGGCAGGTTGCGCGCCAACGCCCAGCCGTAGGTCTTGCGCGGCGGCCGCCGCAGGTGATGCCCTGTGATCCACGCGCCCAGCGTGACCGCGATCACGAACCCGAGCGCCAGGAGTGCCAGCAGACCAACCACGATCAGATACTCAGCAGACGGAGAATGTCGTTGAAGGTGATGTACAGGAACAGCGCGCCGATGAAGAGCAGTCCGCCCAGCGTGATCACATTCTGCACGATGATCGGAACCGGACGCTTGGCGAGGCCCTCGTAGCAGAGCATGAGGAACTGCCCGCCATCGACGATGGGCAGCGGCAGGAAGTTGATCACCGCGAGGTTCGCGCTGATCAGCGCCATGAAGTAGAGCAGGTAGATGATCCCCTTCTCGGCGAACATCGAACCGGTGTGCGTGATGCCGACCGGGCCTTGGAGCTGCTTCACCTCAACCGAGCCCTCGAACAGACGCTGGAAAGTGAGGTAGGTCTGCTTGAGCACACGCTTGGTACGAGACACGCCCATGCCGACGGCGTGGCCAACCGAATCGGCCTGCACGAAGACATCAACCATTTCGAATACCAGTTCGATGTCGGGCACCTGCCAGCCCAGGTCGTGCAGAGCCGCGATCTCTTCGGGGAGCAGTTCGAGCGTCACCGACTCGGTCACGGCCTCGCCGGTGCCGAACGGCGTGCTCAACTCGACCTCCACGCTCGCGCCCGATTCGGACCCGATCGCAGATTCGGTCGCGCTCTTCAACGCCGCACGCATCGAAGTGAAGTCCGACACCGGCTGGCCCGCGATCGCGGTCACGATCGCGCCGGCACGGATCGACTCGAGCGACCCCAGCCGACCCGCGGCGGGCGGGGTCTGGAGCAGGCGGAAGGACTCGATCTTGCCCTCTTCGCTCTTCACCGGCTCCAGCAACGCGGGCACCGAGGCCAGACGCGCGACCGAGAGATCATCCTCGGGTGTGAAACCGACCGTGCCCTCGATGCTGACCCGAAGCGAAAGGGGGATCTCCTGACCGTCTCGGATCACGACCGCGTCGATGGTTCCGCCGGTGTTGCTCTTGATCGCACGGACGCCCTCGGTGCGACTGGGCCAGGCCACCGAGCCGATCCGTTTGAAGAGATCGCCGGCGAGCAGGTTCTGATCCTGTGCGACTTTGTTGCTCGACTGGACTCGCATGACCGGAGCCATGCCGAACAGGTGGGCCTGGTTCCAGACGACAGGGTCGCCGTCCTTGTCGGTATCCACCGCGACCGGATCGCGCATCAGTTCAGGAACGGGAATCAGGGTCGAGCGGACCGTCTCACCTTCGGGTGACTCAAACTCGACCGTCACCGGTTGGCCCGCGGACGCATCGATCACGCTGGTCAGTTGCTTCGTGTTCGCGTAGTCGCCGGTACCCGGCAGGCCTTCGCGCTCAAGACTGCGCCGAACGACCGGTTCGCCGTTGATGGCCGTGACTCGCGAACCGAATGGGACATCGCCCAGCCCCAGGCTTTCGAATCCGCTGCGATTGCCGGCGTTCACGCTCGCGCGCTTCGACGGGGGAATGATTTCGAGACTGGTCTCTGGCGCGATCCCGATCGACGGCATCCCCGGTGCCAGTTCCAATCGCTCCGGAACCGGGCTGCACTCGACGCGCTCGAATCCGCCGCCCTCGACGGGTCGATCGACCACCAGGTCCACGGCGGACCCCGTCTTCGTCATCGCGATTTCAATGAACAGGTCGGTGAAGGTGACGGTGTCGGTGCCGTTGGCTGAGCGGACGATGTCGCCCGGCTCAAGCCCGGCCCTAGCCGCGGGCGAGTCTGGCATGACGGCACCGATGACGGGTGCGGGTTCGGTCATACCGGCTTTGAAGACGACGATGAACAGGACCGCCGCGAGGATCACATTCATGATCACCCCGGCGGAGATCACCACCATGCGCTTCCAGACGGGCTTGTTCTGGTAGGAGTCGGGTTCGGCGCTGGTGGCCTCGGGGTTGAGATCTTCCTGGCCGAGCATTTTCACATAGCCGCCGAAGGGGATCCAGTTCAGGCGGTACTCGGTGGGGCTGATGCCGTTGAGTTTTTCAGCCGCGGCGTGACCGGCTTCGATCTCTTCCGCGCTCGCACCGGGCTTGTCGGCGTTCTTGACGGTCGAGACGAGGCGCATGTACTCGAGTTCGGACGAACCTTTGCGCATGCCCCAGCCCTTGCGGTAACTGAAGACCGCCTGGCCGAAGCCGATGGCGAAGGCGTGGACGCGGATGCCCGCCCAGCGAGCGGCGAGAAAGTGCCCGGCCTCGTGCACGAACACGATGAAGCCGAAGCCCAGCACCATGAGCAGGACATTCCAGAAGGTGAACAGCGATTCAAGCATGCGGAGCGGACTCTTTTCTTTCGGACCGTTCTGGAGGGATTCAGACTAGAGACGGGCGGGCGACAGACGCGACTCGACAAAGCGCCGGGCCTCGGCATCGGCTTCGATGACATCGCCGAGCGAGCGGATCGGGTTCGTCCCGACGGCATCCAACGCCTCTCGCGTGAGGTCGGTCATCGTCCCGAAGTCTACGCGCCTCGCGAGGAATGCCTTGACCGCGGCTTCGTTGGCGCCGTTAAAGACCGCGCCCGCGGTTCCGCCCCGGTCGATGACCATGAACCCAGCCCCCAGAGCGGGGAATCGCTCGTGATCCGGCTCGGCGAAGTCGAGACGACTGAGTTCTCGGAGGTTAAGCCTCGGCGCCACCCCGATCGGGCGTTCAGGTGCCGTCAGGGCGTACTGGATCGGGGTTTTCATATCGGGCATGCCGAGTTGGGCGACCACGGAGCGGTCGGCGAACTCGACGAAACTGTGCACGATCGACTGCGGATGGACCAACGCCCCGAGCCGGTCGGTGCCGATGCCGAAGAGCCACGCGGCTTCGACCAATTCGAGCGCTTTGTTGGTCAGCGAGGCGCAGTCGATGGTGACCTTCGCGCCCATGTCCCAGTTCGGGTGAGCGAGAGCCTCCTCGGGTGTCGCGCTGCGGATGCGGTCGAGCGGCCAGTCGCGCAGCGCGCCGCCGGAGGCGGTGAGCGTGATCCGCGAGACCTCGGGGGCGCACGAGAACGGCGGCTTGCGGAAACCGATGGAATCCGAGTTCAGGCATTGCCAGACGGCCGAGTGCTCGCTGTCCACCGGGAGAAGAGCGGCGCCGGTGCGTCGGGCGGCGGCGACCACGATCTCGCCCGCGGCGACGAGGGTTTCCTTGTTGGCGATGGCCACATCGATGCCGAGTTCGAGCGCGGCGAGCGTGGCAGGAAGCCCGGCGGAGCCAACCATCGCTCCGATAACCAGATCCACACCGGTCGCCTCGTGGCACGCACGCACCAATTGCTCGGCGGCATCGCTGCCACGGAAGACCGATGCACCGTCCGGGGCGTTGAATAGCACCTCCGCATCCGCCAGCGCGAGGCGCTTCACACCGAGCGCGGAGGCCTGGGCCTCGAGCAGTTTTGCGTTGGACCCGGCGGCAAGACCGACCACCTCGTAGCGCAGACCCGACCGCTCCAAACCCGCGAGGACCTCGACGGTCTGCGTGCCGATGGACCCGGTGCTGCCGAGCAGCACAAGTCGCACGGGCCGATCGCCTGCGGCGGAACTCGGATCGGAAGAGGATTCGGTCATGCGCGCGGAGCCCGATCGATCAGGACGAGGTCTTCTTGGTGGTCTTCTTCCGAGTGGAAGCCTTCTTGGTTGTCGGCTTCTTGGTGGTGGATTTCTTCGTGGTTTTCTTGGTGGTGGATTTTTTGGTCGTCTTCTTGGTCGTGGCCTTCTTCGTCGTCGACTTCTTGGTGGTGGTCTTCTTTGAAGCGGGCTTGGAATCCGAGGACGATGTGGTGCGCGAGACCGGCTTGACCGCGCCCGCAATCAGAATGTCGGCCGGTGCCTTCTTCGGACCTTTGCGGGTTCCCGCAAGGCGACGACCGGTCTGGCGTTCGGATTTGGGGGTTGGCGCTGGACGGGATTCCGCGACGGGCGCGCTGGGCTTCTTCGAAGCCGCCGGTTTGGCTTCGGGCGGATCGATATCGGCGCTGGCCTTGGCGGGTTCGCGATCGGATCCCGAAGTGGCCTCGGAACTGGTGCGTTCACCAGACTGACCGCCGCGCCGACGCCGACGCTTGCGCCCACCGCCGCCTGATCCGTTGTCGTCGCCGTTGTCATCTCCGTTGTCGGAGTCCGAACGACTGGACGACACTTCGGCGATGGCTTGCTGCGGGTCCTTGCCTGCCCTGATCTCCTCGGCGAGTTTGGCATCAGCGGGGTTCTTGAAACCGCCGCCTTCGGCCATGGTCAGGGCCGAGGGTTCGATGTCCCACGAGTCGCCGCGCCACGGATAGCCCGAGGGGGCGAGGCCTTCGCGCTTGGGCGCTTTGGCCTCGACTTGGACGCGACCACGATCCGGTGCGTCGCTGTCCCGATCGCTTTCACGCGGTTCGTCGCGAGAATCGTCGCCGGTCTCGGAGCGGTCTTCACCGTCCGCACCGCCGCCACGACGCCGGCGACGGCGCCGACGACGGCGCTTCCGGGGCTGGCCATCGTCTTCCTGGTCATCAGACGATTCGCCGGACTGTTGCGAAGCGCGGTCTTCGTCGTCTTCCTCGGGGGTGTCCCGATCGACGGAGCGGTTGTCCTGCGAGCGACCGTTCTCGCTCTGGTCTTCATCGGAGTGGTTGTCGGCGTCTCCGCCCCCACCACTGCCGCGACGGCGACGACGCCGACGGCGTTTGCGTCCGCCGTTTGAGGATTCAGAGCCGGATTCGGACTCATCGCCATCTTCGTCCGTGAAGAGGGACGATTCCATGGCGAGCACCTCATCGAGTTTGGCGGCTTCTTCGTGAACCAGTTCCTCGAGGTCCTGCTCGTGCTCGGCGGTGGCGTCCACGGCCCAGTCCTGCTCTTCGGCGTTCTCGGGCTTGTACTCGGCCAGGTCGTTGGGCGCACGGAACTTGGCGAGGCGCTCAACCTCGATGTCCGAACCGGACTCGTCGTAGGCGTACATCACGACGCGATCGACGGCGATCGACTCACTGACCCGGACATCAACGCGCTTGTGCAGTTTCAGTTCGAGTCGGGTGAGGGCCTGGCGCTTGGAGGAGAGCAGTTCACCGGCGACGCGGGGCGAGACAACCATCTCGACCTTGGCGACGCGTTCGTGCTGGAGGAGTGCGGCGAGGTCGCGCATGGCGTTGGTGGCGACCGAATCGGGTCGGCGGACCCAGCCGCGTCCGTCGCCGATGTCGAGTTTGGCGAAGTGGACGGACTTCATGGAGCCGCGGACGCGCTGTCGGGTCATCTCCATGATGCCGAACTCGGAGATGGGCAGGGCGCGGGTGGAGGCACGGTCCTTCTTGAGGAGCTCCTCCATGCGCTTCTCGATGTCGCGCCGGTGCGAGCGCTTCATCATGTCGATGAGGTCGCACATGATCAGGCCGCCGACATCGCGGAGTTTGATTTGGCGGCAGATTTCTTCGATGGCTTCCTGGTTGATGCGGTAGGCCATCGTCTCGGCATCGCCGTGGTTCCGGCTCTTGCCGGAGTTCACATCGATGGCGACCATCGCCTCGGCCTCGTCAATGACGAGGGAGCCGCCGGATGGCAGCGGGACCTCGCGGGCGAGGATGCGCTCGATCTGTTCTTCGACGCCGAAGGCGTGGAAGAGCGGAACCTGGCGGTCGTAGGCGAGGAGTTTGGTGGAACTGCGTGGGCTGACGATGCGCATGAACGCGTAGGCGCGCCGGATGGCGGTGGGGTCATCGACGATGATCTCGTCGATGTCGCTGGTCCAGATGTCGCGCAGGGCGCGCATGAGCAGGTCGCTCTCGGCGTAGAGCAGGCGGGGCTTGTCGCCCTGGCTGAGGCGCTTGTCGATGTCTTTCCAGAGGCGCTGGAGGTAGGCGAGGTCGCGCTTGAGTTCGGCCTTGGTCTGGTTCATGCCCGCGGTGCGGAGGATGAAGCCGAACTCCTTGGGCAGGTCGAGCGAATCGAGGATCTTGCGCATGGCGCGGCGCTGGTCCTCGTCTTCGACCTTGCGGCTGACGCCGACCTTGTCCATATCCGGGAGCATGACCAGGAAGCGCCCGGGGATGCTGAGGTAACTGGTGAGGGTCGGTCCCTTGGTGGAGATGCCTTCCTTGAGGACCTGCACGAGGATCTTCTGGCCCCGCTTGAGGCAGCGCTCGATGGGCGGGCGTTCGCGGCGCGGGGTCTTCATCCCGATCTTCTCGGTGGTGTTCTCATCCTCACCGGGGAAGTACTGGGGGTGCAGGTCGGAGATGTGCAGGAAGCCGTTGACGCCGTAGCCGAAGTCAACGAAGGCGGCCTGGATGGACCGCTCGACATTCATGACCTTGCCGACATAGATGTTGCCGACGATGTTCAGGTTGCCGGCGCGCTCGGAGTGGAATTCTTCGAGGACACCATCGACGGTGAGGGCCACGCGGCATTCATCGCCGGGGATGTAGTTAATGAGCATCCGCGACACGCCACCTTTTTTGGAGGGGGCTGGGGCTGGGGACTCGGAAGCGTCGGCCTTCGCACTCGAATCCGAACCCGCAGTGGATTTGGAGGAAGAGGACTTGGAGCGGCTGCGCTTGCGACGGGTCTTCTTGGCGTTGGAATCGGACGAGGCGGAGTCATCGGAGGACCTGTTGCTCGATGTTTTCTCGGCAGTGGCTTCCGGTGCTCGCTTGCTTTCGCGCGGAGACTCTTCCGGCGTGTTGTCCTGCTTGCGAGGCTTGGAGGGAGACTCGGTTCGGCTGCTGGGAGCCGGAACAGCACCCAAGGCGATTTCCTTGGGGGCGACCTTCTTGCGGCTGCGTGTCGTGCGCTTGCGTGTGGTCTTGGTGGTGGTGCCGGAGGAATCGGCGGTGGTCTCGTTCATTGATGCTTCTCGCTGGAGTCGCGAGCAGCCGGGCGATCAGTGCTGTGCTGGTAGTGGCGTGGATCGTCGCGAAAGACAACGGCCCTTCTCACGGCATGGCGTGAGGGGCTGCTGGGTCGCGTGGATTGCCTTTGCATCACGGCGCATGGTGCGCGGAACTGCTCTGGTTAGCGCTTCTTTGCGAATCGCGTTTCCGGATCCGCACCCGCGTCGGGTGCAGAGCCATCCGGAGCCGGCGTGAGGTTGCGCCTCGCGAAGCGTGAGCGACGCGAAGGGTCCTCGTTGGCACTCCCGATCAGACCCGCGCGGAGCGCAGGTCGAGTGGGGTGCGTTTCGCCGACGCGCGATTCGCGCGAAGCGACGGGCGAGCCGGTGGGGCAAGCCCGGGTGGTCTGTTTCGAGCCCGGTTCGGTTTCAGTCGGCGGATTTCGCCGGCTCAGACCGTTCCATGTCGACGGCACGCCCGTCAACGAACTCGGGGAATCGTTTCATGGCCTGATCACGGAGAAATGCCGTGACCGAAGCTTCCGAATCGAGCGAACCGACCGTTCGGGCCAGGCGCTCGCAATCTGCGATCTCCACGCTGCGGATCACCTTTTTCAGGTAGGGGATCCGTCGCGGTGATACGGAAAGGGTACGCAGCCCGACCCCGATGAGCAACATGGTGAACATCGGGTCGCCCGCGGCCTCGCCGCACACCGAGACATCGACCTTCCTGTGTCGACCGACCCGGACCACATCCTTGATGAGTTTGAGGATGGCTGGATGGGCGGCGGAGTACATGCCGGAGACCTTCTCGTTGGTCCGGTCCACGGCGAGGGTGTATTGCACGAGGTCGTTGGTGCCGATGGAGAAGAAATCGACCTCTCGGGCGAAACTGGAGGCCATCACCGCCGCGGCGGGGACTTCGACCATCATGCCCACCTTTACCTTCGGGTCATAGGGGATACCCTCTTCAGAGAGATCCTCCATCACATCCTTCAAATGCATCTTGGCCCGCCGGAGTTCCTCCGTGGAGGTGACCAGAGGGAACATGATGCGGATGGGCCCATACACCGAGGCCCGCATGATGGCCCGGAGGTGGCGTTTGAACATGACCGGGTTGGCGAGGCAGTATCGGATGGACCGGAGGCCCAGGAAGGGGTTGCGCTCCGGGACATGGGACCGAGACTGCGTGTACTTGTCGGCCCCGAGGTCGTAGGTCCGCAGGGTGACCGGGCGCCCTTGGCAGGCCTCGACGGCGGCCTTGAACTCGGCGAACTGCTCGTCTTCGGTAGGCTCGGCGTTGCGGGTCAGCCATAGGAACTCGGTCCGGAACAGGCCGATGCCCTCGCCGCCCTGCTCGATGACCTGTGAGGCCTCGATGCCCATCTCGACATTGCCCATGAGGTGGACCGCGACGCCGTCGGTGGTGGCGGATTCGAGGGATTGGTCTTGCTGGAGCGCGGCTCGGATGGCCTCGAGGCGGGCTTTTTTCTCGCGATAGAACTCGAGGGTTTCGGCATCCGGGCGAAGGATGACCACGCCGCGATCGCCGTCGACGATGATCTCGTCGCACTCCTCAGCGATCTCGCAGAGGTTGCCGGTGCCGACGGTGGCGGGGATGCCCAGCGCGCGGGCGAAGATGGCGGTATGCGAGGTTGGTCCGCCTTTGTCGGTGGCAAAGCCGAGCACGCGCCCGGGCGGAAAGGCCGCGGCTTGGGAGGGGGTGAGGTCTGGCGCGACGACGATGGCCTCGTAATCGAGGTCATCGAGTGAGGACCGCTGGGCACCGACAAGGTGGCTCATGACGCGCTGGTTGAGGTCCCAGACATCGTCGACCTTGGTGGAGAAGGCGGTGTCGCCCATGCCCTCGAACATGCCCGCGACGACGCTGCACTGCTCCTGGAGGGCGTACTCGGCGGTCACATGCTCGTCCTCGATGCGCTTGTTCATCGGGTCGATCAGCGATTTATCGCGGAGCATGCCCTGGTGGAACGCAAAGATGGCGGCGGCCTCTTTGCCGAGTTCGATCTCCGCCTTCTGGCGGAGTTCATCGAGTTCGGCGAGGGATGCGGTGATGGCGCACTGCAGGCGCTCCAGTTCGAGTGGCACCCGGTCTGGGGCAATCGTGCGACGGGGGACCCACATGTGGGCATCGTCGAGTCGGAAGACCCGCCCGATGACGACACCGGCGCTGACCGGGATGCCCTGGAACTCCTGCATCAACGCCACGAGCGATTGCCTTTCGAGAAAAAGAAATCGGAATACCCCGCCATGACGGGGCGTTATTCCTGTGAGACCGCACAATGTAGGCGGGATGGGGATCCTTGAACAAGGCGGGGCGTGGATTCCTGGCGGGATGGTGGCATTTGCTGGAGTTCGCCGGGGTCCTGACCCGAAAAGATGGTTGACGGGGCGGCTCTGGCCTGCTCCAATCGTGTGGTCGGCCTGTGTACTGCTCCTGAATGGGTAGCCCGGGCGTGGCGAGCACATCCATGCAACGAGTGTGGAACTGCTGATTTCGAGCGTAATTGCTCAAGCGGGCCCGACTGTCCGCGACGGAACGAAAAGAAGACTATGACGACGCTGACCGGCATTCTTGAATGGCCGCAGCGCACCGAAGGTCGTGTTCGCCAGCTCAACGGCGATACGATTGAGGAGCGCCAGGACGACCCGTTTGTTCCCCTTGAACTAGGGAGGCAGTATTCGCTCCGTGACGGGTGCGAGATCACTGTTGAAGTGGTGCAGAAGCGCTCTCGCCGGCGCCGGAACCAGCGCGGACCTCGTGGGGTGCGTCCGGTGGTTGAGCAGATTTTGTCGATCGAGGGGCTTGAGCCCGAGGCGTACGCGAAGCGTTTGCCTTTCGGCGAATTGATGACGATCGACCCGCAGCCGCGGATGACGCTGGAATATCGCGGGTGTCCGGATTCGTGTCGCTTGATCGATCTGTTCTGCCCGATCGGGTTCGGGCAGCGCGGCCTGATCGTGAGCCCGCCGAAGGCCGGCAAGACCACGCTGCTGAAAGACATTGCCGGATCGATCGCACGGAATCACCCGAATGTCGAGTTGCTCGCGCTGCTGGTGGATGAGCGTCCGGAGGAAGTGACGGACTTCAGGCGATCGACGCCGTGCAAGGTCTTTGCTTCGTCGAACGACCACGACAACACGCGTCACATCGCGGTTTCGATGATGGTCATCGAGCGGGCCAAGCGGATGGTGGAAGCCGGCAAGGATGTGGTCATCCTGCTGGACTCGCTGACGCGCCTCGGGCGGGCGTTCAACAACTCCCGCAAGCACGCGAGTTCGGGTCGCACGATGTCCGGCGGCATCGATTCGAAAGCGCTGGAGATCCCCAAGCAGATCTTCGGTGCGGCACGCAAGACCGAGGAGGCCGGATCGCTGACGATCCTCGCCTCGTGCCTGGTCGATACCGGCAGCCAGGGCGATCAGGTGATCTTTGAAGAGTTCAAGGGCACCGGGAACATGGAACTGATCCTCGACCGCAAGATCGCCGAGCGTCGCCTGTTCCCGGCGATCAATCTCGCGGCGAGCGGAACCCGCAAGGAAGAGCTGCTCATGGAGGCGCAGGAGTACAAGACGGTGAGCGCACTGCGCAAGCGTCTGCTGAACATGCCTCCGCCGCAGCAGATTGAGCAACTCCAGGCGGCCCTGAAACGATTCCCGACGAATGCGGAACTGGTCGGACTGGGCGGCTAAACCGCGGTCCGAAGGCTGAAAATCTGGATATTTCTTCCCACACGGATCGGCCTGTGGCATCATGGAGATGGTGCGGGCGTGGTTGGCGTGCGCGATATTTCATGAAGAGTATGAGGAGGAGGTCTCATATGCGGAACCGATTCACGCTGTGGCTGATCGCGATGGTCGTGCTTTGCGTTGGGGTCAGCCCGGCGCAGGCGCAGTGGGCGGATGTCTATTCCGATGAGCCGCACAACCTGAGTTACGACCTGCTCACCGAGTTGAGTGAGTTGCTGGAACTCGAATCCACCGCCCACGAAGTCTTGGTCGGGCTGCACCTCGAGATGGCGCGCGCGGAGAACGACTTACGGCTTGGAGTCCGGACGAAGATTGAAGCAGCCCGTGAATCCGGTGAACCTCTGGACTGGAACGATGTCATGGGTCTGTCCGCCGAATTGATGGACGACATGGCCAAGGTCGCCGACCAGTTCTATGCCGATGCGAAATTGCTCGTGAGCCTGGAGCAGTTTCCACTCCTCGACCACATTCGTCAGCGCTCTGAGATGCGGTTCCTTTTGCGGATGACCCGCGATGAGGTTTCCGGGTTGTCGGCGCAGCCGTTTGACCTTCTGCACGAGCAGGACTTGGTGTCGATCGAACGCTTCCGGGAACTTGTGCTCGCGAACCGCGCGACCGAGGCGAAAGCACATGATCAATTCAAGCGTGTCATGACAAACCTGGCCGAAGTGCAACGGGAGATGCGGGCATACGACTTTGAAGTCGAGAACGCGTATACGAAGCAGGTTGCCAAGATGACGCGACTGTTCAAAGACACCATCGACGCCGTGAAACGCCTTCGCGACCTGAACGAGTCGCTCGCGGACGCGATCATGGCGAGTCTGGACGAAGAGGACCGGGCGGCCTACGAGGAAGCCTGGCTCGAGAGAAACTACGAAGAGGTCCAGGAGGAAACGCTGCCCGAGCGTGTCGCACGCAAGGTGCTCGATGATGATCAGGCGAGTGAAGAACTCAAGAGTCGCGTGCGCGAACTCATGCCGAACTTCGAGCGTCGGCTGACGACGGCCCGGAAGATGGCCCGGATCGCCAAACACAAATCGGATCTGAACTTTGATTTCCGGCAAATTCTGGACACGAATGGACCGGACCGAGCGATGTACGAAGAGTCCATGGAACGCCTGTCCGAAGTCGCCGCGACCTACGCCGCGGCCCTCAAGAGCGCCATGACACCGGAGGAGCGCGTTCGGTACCGGTTCGAAGAGCCGGAATAGGGCAGCAGCAGTGATTCGGGACGCGAGGAGCGCGCGAACGAACACCGTGTTCCACTTCAAATCCGCATTCCGATGCCGCTACACTGCGCCCCCATATGCCGGACGAAACCGCGACCCAGTTTCCTGAGCGCGATGACGAGATCACTCTCGACGAAGACTTCGAGATCCCGGAGTTGTGGGAGCTCGACTGGGTCGGGGCTCAGGTCACGCGTGGTCTCCGCGCCGATCGGCTTCAGGCGATCTCACAGGACGGTATCCCGGTGTTTATCGCCGGTCGATCGCGACGGATCGTGCGCCGGGTGCTGGCGGTCGTGGGCGCCATTCTGGTGTGGATGCTCGGGTCGATGCTGGCCTTTGTGATCGGTGCGATCGTCGCGCCGCAGGGGCCAACCACCGGGTCAACGGCGCAGGACCTGATCATCACCTTCGGGATGATCACTTCGATCTTTCTCGCTTGGGTGACCGGAATCTACCTGACGCCGGTGCGCCCGATCCTTCTGTATGAACTGCGCGACCTTCATCGCCCTCGACTGGCGATCGGACCCACACGCCGGGTGCGTCTGTCAAACCTGGTGCTGCTGGTCATCGACGAATTCGCCGGGCCGATCGGGTACCTCAAGCGGGAGAATCGCGCTCGGATCGGCTGGAGCGCCTTCGACGAGTCTGGACGACTTCGCTTCCATGTCGATCGACGGGGCGGACCAACCATCGTCCTGCGCGTCTTCAGTTGGCTGATCCCACCACTGGGTGTCGTGGTCGCGCTGATGTACCTGTTCTCACGCCCGACTCGTCCGCTGGCGATCCGCTCGGGTGATCGGCGAGACCAATGCGGTGAAATCCGCCCGATGACGGGGCTGACCGGAACCACGGAACTGTGTCTGGACCACGATGCCCACGGCAGCGTTGACCGCCGCCTGGGGATCGCGGCAATGCTGGTGGTGACGATGTATGGATGAAGCAGGACTACACCTTGACCCGTTCGACCATGACGGCTTCATCGTTTCACGGAAACGAGGACTGCTTGATACCCGCCTCACCGCGCTGCATCCCGATGGAGAGATCATCTGCACCGCACTGCGTCCGCACCGCACCTTCGCGCGGATGGCCTACGGGCTCACTCTCGCGGCGGCAGTGCTTTTTGTGCTGATCCTGCTCCTCGGAACATTCGCCAGTCTGGCCGGACGCCATGGCACGAGCCCTCTGCTGTTGGTCGGTGGCCCAATCCTCGTGGGCATCGCGCTGCTGCTCGCTGTGCTGTACTTCATGCAGCGAGCGCCAGAATCACCGATCGCGATCAGAGGTTCGTTTCATTCCCCTGATTATCCGAATGAGTTTGATCTGCGAGTACGCCGTGCGCGAAACCAACTGCTCGGGAACCTCCATGTGATCGAAGATCCGCACGGGGTTGTTCTGGCACAGATCAAGCTGCACGGCCTGAACGCCTCGCGCGTTTCGGTGAGGGGGTCGGATCAGGCGATCCCGATCAGCATTGTGCCTCAGAAGAGATGGAAGTTCGGGAACTCTGTGCTACTGACGATCCTGCTGTTCGGGCAGTTCGGGGCGATGTGGTTCGCTCCCCAGAGGACCGATTCATGGGACATCGTTCGCTCGGAATCTGGCGAGCGCATCGGCGGGCTGGTGCGCCTGGACTCGTCGCTCGGCCAGTTTGTGCTTGACCTCACCGAGGATCTGGATCGGTTGATCAACCGGCGCGTGATTACTGCGGCGGTGCTGATGATCCTCGCCCTGCAGCCCAAGAGTTCGCAATAGCAAGCGATGTCTCAACAAGGGATGGTGAGGGTCGCGAAGCGGATGCTCCGCGCGCGCATGATCCAGTGGCGTCCGGAGGCGCACACGAGGACCAGTTCGGCCTCACCTGTATCCGAGGCACAGCGGAGTTCGCTCCAGACGATCTCGTCCTCCGGGTCGGGCTCGGGAGGTTCGGTGCCGGAGCAGCGGAAGCTCGGGTCCGGGCTGAATATGAGCCGAGCCGGGCCGCCGAAGTGCGTGAGTTTCTCATCTTCGTCGTCCGGGAAGTAGAACGAGAGATCGATGATGATGCGATCCGGCTCCACCGCGAGTCTTTCCATGCGTGCATCGCGCAGCAGGATGGGGTCGGTCAGCGCAGGGGAAATCCGGTCAAAGTCGAACGCCGCGGCCAGAACCGCGGACATATGCGCCTCGCGCGCGGATTCCAATGCGGCCGGATCGTTCCGATGGCGCTGCGGGATGCGGTCGAAGTGTGTCGAAAATGCGTTGGTCATGGGAGATTACCGAAGAACCTTCATCGTCAGTATCGGAACCTCGGAGGCGGTTTATCCGTTCTCTATGTGGTCGGGGGAGACTGGGATCGGTATGCACGGGTAAACCGGTCTGGTCCGGCGCATAAAAAAAGCCGCCCAGATGGGCGGCTTGCAGAGATCGTTGGAGAGGCTTGGTTCTCGGAACCGCTTCCCCTTGTGGGTTTAGCGCTTGGAGAACTGGAAGCGACGACGGGCACCGGCCATGCCGTACTTCTTGCGTTCGACCTCGCGGGCGTCACGGGTGAGGTAGCCGTGCTCGCGGAGGACGCCTTCAAGGTTGGGATCGTACTTCTTGAGGGCACGGGCGATGCCGAGGCGGAAGGCCTGGGCCTGCCCCATGTAGCCGCCGCCGGAGAGGCGGACCACGACATCCATCTTGCCGAAGGTGTTGGTCACCTTGAGGGATGCGATGGCGTCGTTGCGATCGCGCATCTCGGTGAAGTATTCATCGACGGTCTTGGTGACCTTGCGGCTGATCTGGACCTTGATGTCGCCGTTGCCGGGCTTCAGGCGGACGCGAGCGACGGCGCTCTTGCGACGACCGGTGCCCCACCACCAACCGTGGGCGTCGGGCTTCTCGGGAGCGGCGGTCACGGCGACCGGATCGCTCAGGTCGAGGTTCTCGCTGGAGGTCGGGCTGGAGATGCCGGTGTCGAGCGAGGGCGTGCCGACGACTTCGCTGGTGTTCTGCTCTTCGTTCATGTGCTTGAGATCTCGTTTCGTGGGTACCTGTCGGGCGATGGCCCGGCGTTCAGGGAAGGGTCACGCGGGTGCGCGTCCTTACGGTGAGGGACGGTGGATGTTTACTTCCAGGAAGGAAGTTCGGTGGGCTGCTGGGCCTGATGGGGGTGGGAATCGCCCTTGTAGACCTTCAGCTTGTCGAGCATGCTGCGTCCGAGGCGACCCTTGGGGATCATGCGACGGACGGCGTCTTCGATGAGCGACTCCGGCTTGGAGGCGAGGATCTGGTTGTAGGTCTGGGCGCGGAGGCCGCCGGGGTAACCCGAGTAGCGGGTCTTGATCTTCTGATCGCCCTTGGCACCGGTCATCACAACCTTCTCGGCGTTGATGACGATGACAAAGTCGCCGCTGTCGATGTGGGGGGTGTAGTCGGGGCGGTGCTTGCCCATGAGGACAGTGGCGATGTCCACGGCCATGCGGCCGAGGCGCTTGCCCTCGGCATCGACGATGAACCAGTTCTTCTGGATTTCGTGGGGCTTGGCGAAGGTAGTCTGACGCATCGGTGCGTCCTTTCGGGCTTTGGCGTTGCTCATTAAGGAAGAGCGCGGCACGATCGACGATGCCCGCCTGTTGCGCCTTTGTAGGGAGCAACCGCGGGTTGCGAGGCCAGAGGGCCAACACAGCCCAGAGTCCTCTCGGCCCGCCGGAGCCAAGGGCAGGCGGTGAAGCCGGCCCCGCACATGTCGCGAGCGCGTGTTTCGGGATGGACTCGTCGTGATGCGGCCTGTGAACCCACCTGTGGCTGCCGACGAGGGGCGGAGATCGTACCAGAACGGATCCACCGGTCAAGGCGACTCGGACACGCTGGTTATATAGTTTTGTATAGGCATTCCGATGTTGCCGGGAAGTTTTCCCATCTTCACGCTGAAACGGGCAGACGCAACGGGTCATGGAGCCGAAGATATGGCCATGGATGGCACTTCAGCGTTCGGCGAGCAGGATTCGAGGCCCCAGCCCGGGTCTCCCATGAGTGGCGGCGGATCGGTGCGCGAGCCGGAGCGCCTGCGGGACCCGGAAAACCCGAGGCGGGGTCGACTGTGGTCCAAGGTGCTGTGGGTGCTGATCCTGATCGTCTCCTGCGGGATATTTGCGATGCAGTTCGCCGCACAGGCGACGATGGTCGCGAACCCTGTGCCTCCGCCCCAGCAGGTTCCGAGTATGGAACTTCGGTACGCGGCCCGGGTGAATTTTGGCATGGAGAAGCTGGGGAACTCGCTGGGCCTGCCTCCGGGATCAGCCGCGGCCGGTGATCTCCGTACCATGATCAGTAACTCCTCGACGGGACCGATCGAGCTGGTTCGGGCAGCGATTGTCGCCGCGGCGGCAACCGGCGACCGGGAACTGGCGATCACACTGCTCGACAACGCATCTGGGGAACTCTCAGAACTGCATCGTGAACTCGAACCGCTGGACGACCCCGAAGAACAGGCCGAACGAGAACAGTGGTTCGAAGACATGCGGCGGGACATCTCGGATGTCGGTGCGGTGGTTTCTCAGCTCGATGCGACGCAATTGAGCCAGGACGAACTCGATCGGCTCGAAGTTCGCCACGGCGATTTCGGGACCATGATTCGGATCATCAGTTCGCCGGACAGCGATCCGTTGCGTCAGCAGTTCGAAGAACGAGGGGTGCGCACCCTGATCTCCGTCTTTGTGATGGTGGGGATCGCGGGTCTTGCGGTCCTGACTGGATTCGTACTGTTTGTCATCGCGTTTGTGATGGTGCTGACCAAGAAGATTGAGCCTCGGCTGAACATCCAGCGCCAATGGCCGCATCACAAACGGACACTTCTGCTCGAAGCATTCCTGCTGTTCATGCTGTCCTTTATCGCGGTGACTGTTGCAGCCGGGTTTATCCACGCCAAGACCGGCACGGATGTACAGCCGTTCCTGATCTGGTTGATGCTGCTTACCCCGCTGTGGCCGCTGCTGCGCGGGATGTCGTGGAGTGATCTCCATATCGCGCTGGGGTGGCACGCGAACGGCAAAGGCATCGCCGGCGTCTTCAAGGAAGCGGCGCTCGGGTTTGTCGGTTATTTGGCAGGGCTCCCAATCGTCATTGGTTTCATCATCGTCTCTCTACTGCTGGTGTTTCTGACGCACAGCGAGCCGTCGCACCCCGCGACGACCGAGGCGATGAACGCGGATTTCATGACGGCACTGAAGCTGTATGTGCTCGCGTCGTTGTGGGCACCGATCGTCGAAGAATCCGTGTTCCGTGGACTGCTGTACTACAACATGCGCCGCTGGGCGGCACCGCTGGTGTCCGGGTTCGTGGTCGCCTTCCTCTTCGCCTTCATCCACCCGCAGGGGCTTGCGCTGATCCCTGCTCTGATGGGGTTGGCGGTGGTCTTCGCGCTGGTGCGTGAATGGCGTGGGTCACTGATCGGTCCG
This sequence comes from Phycisphaerales bacterium JB050, assembly GCA_043101125.1. Classification (GTDB taxonomy): domain Bacteria; phylum Planctomycetota; class Phycisphaerae; order Phycisphaerales; family UBA1924; genus JANSXG01. Next base: position 27,459 of record JBICHT010000055.1, read on the forward strand.
ATGGTGGCCCACGGCGTTCACAACGCGTTCGTGATCTCGCTGATCATTTTCGTCTTGGGCAAGTGAGCATCAGACCCCGTAGACCGCCTGCACCTTGGCCTCGAGGTAGCGCATCAGCGGCTCGGAGGACAGCGGCTTGCCGGTGGCTCGCTCGCAGAGTTCGCCCGCGGAGTAGCGACGCCCGTGTTGGTGGATGTTCGTGCGGACCCAGTTCAGGATCGAACTGAAGTCTCCCGACTCGATCTGCTGCTCCCGAGACGGGATCTCCTGGCCCATGGCTTCCCAGAACTGAGCCGAGTACAGGTTGCCGAAGGTGTAGGTCGCGAAGTAGCCGACCGCGCCCATCGACCAGTGGATGTCCTGAAGACAACCGACGCGGTCCTCGGTCACCGTCAGGCCCAGATCCTTCTTGATGCGCTCGTTCCAGACGCCGGGCAGGTCCTTGCAGGCGAGGTCGCCCTTGATCATGGCCCGCTCGAGTTCGAAGCGGAGCATGATGTGCAGGTTGTAGGTCACCTCGTCGGACTCGACGCGGATGAAGTTCGGTTCGACCAGGTTCGCGGCCTTGAAGATGGAATCTACCTCGATGCCTTGCAGGGCATCGGCACCGAAGATCTCCCGCGCGACCGGCAAGGCCCACTTCCAGAACGCGTAACTGCGCCCGACCTGGTTCTCCCACATGCGGCTCTGGCTCTCATGGATGCCCAGCGAGACGGACTCGGCCATCGGCTGGCCGAACCGCTCGGCCTTGGGCAGGCCCTGCTCATACATGCCGTGCCCGGCTTCGTGGGTCGCGCTGGAAAGCGCATCGCACCAACCGTTCTCGCGATAGCGGTTGGTGATGCGACAATCACCGGGGCCGACACCCTGGCAGAATGGGTGTGTCGAGGGGTCCATACGCCCGCACGAGTAATCGAAGCCCATCGTACCGGTGACGCGGGTCGCAAACTCGACCTGTTTCTCGATCGGGAGCGGGCGCACGGCGGGGTCGATGCTCGGAGCCTTGCCCGCCGCCCTGGCCTCGGCAACCTTCTGAACAAGCGGCACGGTGAACTCGCGGAGCGGGCCGAAGATTTCTTCGGTGCGCTTGGCGGTCATGCCCGGCTCGTAGATATCCATGAGCGCGTCGTAAAGTTCGCCGCCTTCCGGCACCCCTAGGCACTCGGCCTTGCGACGGTTCAGTTCAAAGGTCTTCTCGAGCCAGGGCAGGAACTTGGGGAAGTCGTTGGCGGCCCGGGCGGCCTTCCAGGCCATCATGCCCTGAGAATTGCAGCGAGCCATTTCTTCTACGAGCGACTTGGGCAATTTCGTGGCGAGGTCGTAATCCCGCCGGATCTCGCGGAGATTGGCTTGGGCGATGGGGTCCCCGGCGATGGCGGAGTCCGATTCGGCTTCGCCGAGCAGATCGCCGAGGCGGGGATCGGTGCTGCGATCATGGATCATGCCGCTGAGCATCGTGAGCTGGTCGGCCCGGAGATCGGCCCCGCCAGCCGGCATCATGGTCTCCTGGTCCCAGGACATCGCGTTGGCGACACTCTTGAGCGTCTCGTTCTCGCGGAGCAGGCCCAGGAGTTGGTCGTAGGCCTTGGAGCCGGAGGATTGGGCGACGGGCTCGGTGGTGGCAACGGTGGACATGGCGAGGTACTCCTGACGGACCAAAGGGACTCAAGGGGCCAGCATGGCGAACTCTCCACCATACGAGATGGCGGGCGGCGTGCATGATAGGGTTTGCGCACGGGAGATTGACACGATGAAGCACAAGACAGATTTGGTCAGAACATACGGCGTCTCGGCGATGATGCTGGTTCTCGGAACGGCTTTGGGGATGAATCCGGATCCCGCGCTCGCCCAAGATGCCCCATCGAGCGATGCGTGGGAGCGGGTCCGGGCGGTCGAGCCGGATTCGCTGACCTACCAGAGTTTCGCCAAAGCCTCGGACGCGCTCGATCGGGCGATCGAGGTGCACGGGGGCGGAACCATCGAGGAGGCCTACACAGACATCGCCATGAGTTTCCTCGGGAGCGGCGTGCGCACGGCCTCACAGCGGTTCGTCGGCGAATCCGTGGAGTACAGCGTGCGAGGGGCCGTGGGCTTCAGCAAACTCTTTGATGCCCTGTCGTTCATCGAGGAAATCACCGTCGGTGAGCAATCCTTTCGGGGCTACACGATCGTCTCACGCGACCAGATCCTCCGCATCCCGACCGGCGAAGAGTTACCCGAGCCCGAGCCCGACATTGAGACAGAAGAGCACACCGTCCGGATGATCTTCCCGTACTACTGGCTCGGGCGGGCACGAGACGCGCGAGAAAGCCTCCGCTGGCTCGGAGAATACGAAATCAGCGGGAGCACACTCCACGCGATCAGTTTCGCAGATGCCGACGGCGGCGCGACGCTCCTGCTCGACCCCGAATCTGGAGTCCTGCGCCGCGTGGAACTGCTCACCACACACTTCGTGCAGGGCGATGCCACCGGCTGGATCGAATTCGACGGGTACGAAGATCTCGCGGGGCACCAGTTCCCCACCGTGCGCCGCGAACGCAGTGTGGAAGGCCGGTTTATCCGCGAGGCGCAGATCTCCTTTGATGGAATCCGCGCCGAAACCATTCTGCCCGCCAATATCTTCAGTGTGCCTCCGCAGTTCCGATTCGCGGCACCCGATTGGACCGTGACCGAGAACCCGATCGCCGTCGAAACCCCCACGCTGCCCTGGAACCAAGTGGCGCCCGGGCTGTACTGGGTTGACCTGGCGGATGTCGCGAACACCCAGGTGCTGGTCATCGAACACGAGCACGGCTGCACGGTCTTCAACAGCCCGCTGACCGATCAACTGGCAGGCGAAGTCCTGCGCTCCATCGAGAAGAACCTGCCGGGCAAACCCGTTGAGCGGATCGTCTGCGCCACCTTCCACCCACGCTTTGCGGGCGGGCTGCGGACCTACCTCGCGGCGGGCGCGAAGATCGTGACCACCCCCGCCAACGAGGAGTACATCCGCAAGATCCTTGAAACCCCGACCCGGCTCGTCCCCGATGCCCCAGAAGTCACGCTCGCCGACGGCGACATCGTGCTGGTCGATGGCGAGATGACCTTCGGCGACGGTGACGACCAGTTGCTGGTGTACGACATCGGCGAGAAATCGGCGTATACCGAGTCGTACCTTGTCGGCTGGCTGCCGGAAACGCGGATTCTGCTCACCAGCGACCTCTTCGCCGTGCTGGACAGCGGGCGAGTGCGCGGTGCCAGCGACCGGACCCAGGGACTTGCGTTGTGGATCGCGGAAGCCGGGGTGGAACCCCTCCAACTCATCCCCACCTCACCGGTGAACGATCACAAGCGGATCATGCTGATCGAGGATCTGGAGGATTCGCTGCAGGCCACGACGACTGGGTTCACCGAGATCGGTCCGCCGATGCCCGGTCAGTAAGCAAAGGTTTTTCCAACGATTTGCAGATCCGGTGCAGCGATCGCGGGTTGCCCGATGTCACACTGGTAACCAATGCGACCCGACAACTCGGATCCATCTCGGCGTGCGGGGTTCTGGAGCGGCGTGCTTCGGCGGGAGCATCACGCGCTGTTCGGCGCGGCATTGGCCATGTGCCGCCAGACGGCGGACGCGGAGGACCTGTTGCACGACACCCTGCTCGACCTCGCCCGATCGCCGCGGCGCATCGATGACCCGATCGCCTACGCCGTGCGTTCCATGCGCAATCGGCGCCTGAATACGCTGCAGCGATCCGCGCGTGAATCCGCGCTGGTGTCGCTCCGAGCGACCGTGGATGTCGCGAAGTCACCGAGGGACCAGACCAGTGAATTGCTCGGCGCCGTCGAGCGGCTGCCCGCGGATCAGCAGGAGGTCCTCGCACTGCGCACCCGGTGCGCCCTGAGTTTCCCGCAGATCGCGCAGGTCCTGAACGAACCGGTGGGAACCGTGTCCAGCCGGTACACGCGCGCCATCTCCTCGCTCAAGGGAATGATGCTGGAAGGAGTGAGCCATGAATGAGCACGGATCTGAAGACGGCATGAACGAACCGATCGAGCAGGAACTGATGGGCCTGCCCGAGCGGGCGATGGAACTCGGCGCGATCGAGCGGATCGAGGATGCGCTCGCCGCGGAAGCGGTGCTGGGCCCGGCGATCATCGAACCCGAGCCGGGTCTGCTGTCGCGGCGCGTGCCGGTGTGGGGCATGCTCGCGGCGTGCCTGCTGCTGACCTGCGGCGCGGGTGTGCTGGGCTGGATGGTCAAACCGGTCGAGACCGTGGAGCGCATCCGCGTGGTCACCGAACCGGCTCCGGAACCGGCTCCAACAGTGAAGGAAGAAACACCAAAGGCGACACCGATCGTGGAGATCGTGCGCCTGGAAAGGCCGCTGTTCGAGCGGCCAAGCGATCGGACGGGAATCGATCCGTCCCGCTGGACGATGGGTCACTGAACAGTCATTGAAAGAGAGAAGCAAGCGATGATCGAACTGATGATGAGTGCGTGCGTTGGCGCGGCGATGATGACCGGGCAGCCAGCGCAGGATGAACCAGCCCAGATCATGGTGGAGTTCCGCCTGCTCGACGCGGATCTGACAACCGAACGCACCTGGGTCATACCAACCAGCGAGGACCGATCCAAACCGAGCATCCGCTTCGACAAGAACGGAATGATGGAACTCGGCAGCGAGGGCCTGCGCTTCACCTCGATGCGCGCCACCAACTGGCACTTCACGCTCACCGATGCGGGCACGATCGATGTCGCAGGATGGCGGTATGTGGTCGGGGGACCGAACGAGGGATTGGGCGATTCGCCCTTCACGCTGGTCTCGACACCGCGCGTGCTCGTGCTGGATGGGCAGGAAGCGATGATCAGCATCGGGCAGGCCGTGGAGTACCTCGAACCGACCGACGAAGAGGGCACCTTTCGCGTGGTGACCAGTGACGACGCCAGCGAGGGCATCGCCATCACGGTCACGCCACGCCTGCGCCCGGATGGCACGATCCTGCTCGACCCGGTCGAGTTCGAGTTCCGTGAGGTCGCCTCGCGCGAACCCGTGGAAGGACTGAACTTGCAGAATGTGGGGAAACCGGTGATGCGCACGGTTTCGCAAAGTGCTTCGGTGGTGGTCGCTCAGGATGAGACGGTGATGATCCCCGTGAAGCACTCGGATTTTGAGAAGCGCCCGATGTTCCTGTTTGTCCGTCCGCGTCTGGTGAAGGAATCAGTGCAACCTGCTCAAAACGAAAACGCACCCGCCGAAGAAGCGGGTGCGCCGGTGCAGGATCTGGATTCGCTGGATTGAGGCTCAGTCGATCGCGTGCTGCAGCGCGATCAGCGAGTAGGCCGTGATGAGAACGGGGTTGTTCTCCATCCAGCGGTCATCGACCGAGCGGAAGGAGCCGTCCTCATTCTGCATCTCGGCGAGTTTGGCGATGAGGTCGTTGGACCAGTCGCGGGTTTCGGTCTTCGGTGAGGCTTCTTCCGAGCCATCGCCCGCTTCGCTCTTGATCACCACCTCGATGGTGTCCTCTCCCCACGCATCCAATGCCCGGCTCATCGTGATCAGATAGTAGTAGTACCCGTTGGTGCCAAGGCTCGGGTTCTCTTCGAGCGTGTAGTTCTCGCGCAGCCAGTTGTAGGCCGCCTGCACGCGCGGGTCGTCACGCTTGAGATTGGCGTAGATGTAACTCTTGAATCCGGCGTAGGTGATCGAGCCGTAGGAGCGGAGTCTTGAAGCGACAGTGCCGTCACTCAGGGTCTCCTCCATCATGCCGGCCTTGCTCTCGCCGACGCCAAGGTTGTCCTTATTCGGCGAGGTGGCGTAGATGAAGCCGCCCTGCTGCGAGCCCTCGGCGTAGGGCATGTCGTTCACCAGGTTGCCGTTCTCGTCCTTGTGCAGCATCTGGGTGCGCTGGAGGAACACGAGTGCTCGCTGGAAGGCGGGGTCCTCGCCGTCGATGCCCGCGTCGTGCAGCGCCTCCAGCATGAGATTCAGATTGGAGTTGTCCGGGCGACCGCTGCCGCCGTACCCGACACCGCCGTAGTACGGGTGCGAACGGTCCACCTTGGCGGTGTCTTCGCGACCGGGGATGGCATCTTCGGACCACTGTAAGCGCTTCAGGAACGGGATCGCCCGATCGATGATCAGGCGCGCCTTCGGGTCGTTCTCGAGCTGCGCGAGCGCGGAAACCGTGATCGCGGTGTTGTAGTTGGCCAGGATGACATCGTAGATGCCGCCGTCGTCCTGCTGGAAGCTGTACAGGTAGTCCAGCGCCTTGGCGACCGTCGGATCCGAGCCGTCGATGTCGTCGGACAGGAGCATGCCGTTGATCACCAGCCCGGTGATCGCCGGGATGTTCGGCCCGCTCTCGGGGATGGACCAGCCGCCGGTCGCCTCGTCCTGCTGGGTTCGCAGGTACGCGATGGCCTTGTCGATCATCTCCTCGGCCATCTGCCGATGCTCTTCATCGGCAGCGCGAGCGGGCAGGACGCCGAACAGCGAAGTCGCCGCGACCGCGCCGAGGGTCAGTAGGGAACGGATGCGCATGGGTCTTCCTCCTGAAGCAGGTATCAGTGATTACCCGGATACTAGCCGGTGGTTTCATCGCGCACGATCAGCGAAGCCAGGACCACCGCGGCGGTTTCGATCCGCAGCACATGCGGCCCGAGCGACACCACCTGAGCCCCAGCCCCTCGTGCCGCGTCAAGTTCTGCATCGGTCCAGCCACCTTCCGGGCCGACCAGGGCACGAACCACGCCCGGTCCGCCGGGCTGGTACGACCCGCCCGAAGCGTCGGCGATGACCAGACGCTCGCCACCCTCAGCCGCGATCGCCTGCTCAAAGGGCATGGACCCGCCGATCCGCATGGGCCAGGCCCGCTGGGACTGCTTGGCAGACTCACGACAGATGCGCTCCATCCGGTCGATTTTGTTCGAACCCGGCTCAACAACCCCCAGTTTGGTCGACACCGGGCACCACACCGACGCTCCAACCTGGCCCAGCATGTCGATCATCTTGTCCAGACGCGGGCCTTTGGGGGTCGCGGTGGCCATTTCGAGGGTGACGGCCGGGCGAGGTTCCTCGGCAGCAGACTCCACGACGAGATGCAGAATCCGTCGTGCCTCGGTGACTCGGGTGGTCAAAACCGTGCCCTTGCCGTCGAGCAGGCGGACGGTATCCCCCTCGCCAACCCGCTTCACACGGATGGCGTGTTTGGCCTCATCCCCCTCGATGGCGATCGGGGTTCCCGGATCCGTCGGCAGTGGTCGGTCGTCGATAACGATAGTGTGTCGGGCCATGAGTCTGTAGATCGTCCGAGAACCATGTGTTCTGGGGAGTCAGAATCGGGCTGATCCCGATAATAGACAGTGTTGAGCCCCGATTCTCCGCCTTCGCCTTGAGTCCTTCGGCCCAAAGGTCGATCATGCCCGATGAGGTCTCTTCACGCAAATGCCTGATACGGATGTCGACAAGTCGGGCCAGAAGCCATCCTCCAAAGCGGGGGAAGGTGGTGCTGTGGAATCCACACCGCTGACGCTGGAAGAGGAACTCAACCAACTGCTGTCGGATATCGAGATGGCGGTGGACGACCTCGACCCGATGGGCGAGCTCGAGGAAGCCGCGGAACAGGCCCGCGCCGAAGCAAAGACCGGCGATCCGGAATACGACGAAACCGAAGACCTGTTCGATGTCGTCACCGTCGGCGGAGAACAGACTGAGGAAGAAAGCGGACAGGCCGAAGACGCGGCACCCGGCGAGGCATCAAGCGATGCACCAAGCGAGACCCAATCCTCCCTCGACGAAGAACTCGATGCCCTGATCGAAGAAGTCGCTCCGACCCAGACCAGCCAAATCCCCGTGAGTGATGCGGGCTCCGCACGACCGGAGGAAAAGCAGAAATCGCAGATGACTGCGGAGCAGTCGCAGATCGATCACGAACTCGATGCGCTGCTCGCCGAAGCGAGCGCCGTCCTGGGAGACGATCAGGACGACGCCGCGACTACGGAAGAAGCCGGAACCGAAACCGCCGCGGAAACCGAAAAGGAAGCCGCGCTAGAAACCACAGAAGAAGCCGCAGAAGAATCAGCGGTCGAGGAACTGCCGCGCGAGGAAGCACCGGCCGAGGCTGAGGCCGCGGAACCCGAGGCCGTCGCGGCCACCGAAGAACCCGCAGACACCGAAGCCGTCACCAAGACCGAAACCGAGACGATCTCGGAGGCGCAATCGCCAGTCGAACAGGTCGCCACGCCCGAAGCCGACCCACCTGAAGCACCTGAAGCACCCGAAGCGGTCGAAGCGGTCGAAGCGGTCGAAGCGGAGCATACTGAAGAAGACCTTCCGGAAGCCGAGGCACCTGCCGAAACGCTTTCAGAACCGGCCGAAGCCTCGACCGATGTCGCGGAGCCTGAGTCTGCCACCGAGCCGTCCACCGAGTCCGACGACGAGGTAGAGGCCACGGTGGAAACCGTCGCCGAGGTCGCCGCCGAATCCTCCTCGGACGACTCACGATCCATCGAAGAAATCGATGCTGAGCTCGCGGCACGCGCCGAAGAGGTCGCGACCAGCGAAACCGAAGAGGCGACCGAACAGGACACCGCTGACACCACAACCGAACCGGCCGAAGCATCCGGCGCTGACCCCGACGCGTTCCGTTCCAGTGAAGATGTCGTCGAAGAAGTCATCGACGAACACGCCAGCGCGGTGCAAAGCACTGAGTCAACCGACGGCGACTCGACCGACGACCTCGCCCAATTGATGGCCGAATCCCCCGCGAGCGCGACACTCGAGGTCGCTCCGGGGGCACCGGCATCCGAGCAGCCCGCGGACACTCCGGCTGAGAAACCGGAAACCGCTGGCGTGGCGGGTGCCAAACCCGCTCCCGAAGCCGTACCGCAACCGGCGGCAAAGAACACAGCCGCGAAGACCGGGATCGCGAGATTCAGCGGTATTCTTGATGGCCCGACCAGGCGGGTCCGACCGCTGGCCCTGCGGGTGGCCCGGGCGCTCTCGAAGCCGCTCGAATTAGTGCCCCCGAAGGTGCGCGACGACATCGGCTGGCTCGCGACGGTCACGCTGTTCCTCGCGATCGTGGTCATGTTCGCGTATGTCCTCTTCCGCTGAGAAAGCGATGCACCGACGCATTGCGGGGTAGACTGCTGCCATGACCAGCGGTCTGCTCACGCTCGCGATTTTTCAGGAAGCCAACAGGTGGCGGTTGCCCGATGCGCATGTCGAGGCCATCCGTGCCGCGGCAGGCGATGTCGAGGTCCGTACCGTCGGCACACGCGCCGAACTCCTGCAGTTGATGCCCGAAACAACGCAACTCGTCGGCTTCCCCCTGACCTACGACCAGTTCGATCAACTCGGAAAGTCCGTCCAGTGGGTGCAGATGACCGGCCCGCTCGGGGATGCCATCAGCTCACTGCTCCCCGCAGTAAAGCGAGGTGTCCGCGTTTCGACCGCGGCATCGATCCGTGGTCCGCAGATCGCCGAACACGCCGTCGCGCTCACGCTCGCACTGCTCCGGCACATCGACGACGCCGTGCTCGCGCAAACCGAGCACCGGTGGGCCGCGGCGGAGATCGCACCCGTCATGCGCTCACTCCACGGCAGCACCGTCGGTATCGTGGCCTTCGGGACCATGCGCGATGAGATCGCCCAGCGCGTAAAAGCACTCGGCGTCCAGGTGCTGGCCACCTCGACCAGCCCGGATGAGGACCACATCCACATTGACGAGATGCTGGAACTGCCACAACTGGAAGATCTACTGGTGCGCTCCGATGTGGTCATCGTCGCCTCACCTCGCCATCCCGGCTCGAAGCCACTCATCGGACGCCGCGAACTCGCTCGCATGGGCAACGATACATTCCTGATCGATGTCAGCCGGGGCGGAGTCGTTGATCAGGTCGCCCTGCTCGAAGCGTTGCGCCGCCAGCGGATCGCCGGGGCCGGCATCGACGCCTTCGAGACACAGCCGCTGCCTTCGGCCAGCCCGTTGTGGACGATGCCGAATGTCATCATCACACCAAGCGTCGCCGCCGCGAGCGCCCACTACTGGGAACACGCGACGGAAGTCATCTGCAGAAACATCAAACGGTTCGCCAAGGGACGACCGCTGATCGACGAACTGACGACAGACTGGTTCGACGCCGTACGCGGCTGAATCGTGCGGGAGCGGAACCGCGCATGCATCTGCTCAACCCGGACATCCCGGTTTCTTTCCCCGCCTGGTATTTATTGGGGCGCAGCGCGGTGCTGGTCTTCATCACGATCGCATTGGGCATGGGGCTCGCCAGCGCACTCGACTACCGCTTCGGTGCCGCGCTCGTCGCGATCGGAGCCCTGTTGATCCTCGTTGGGTGCATCGCCGGAACAACATCAACACTCGCTCCACACCGCCGATGGGCGTTCCTCGCGGCGCTTGGTCTGGCCAGCGCGGCGTGGACCGTCTCGCGCATCTCGCACGCCCCGACCGACTCCCTGATCCGAACCCTGAACGACGAACCGACCATGGTGCGCCTCGAGGCACTAGTCGTCGATCAGCCCCGTTCGTCGGTCCCTTCCGGAGCGCTCGCATCCGCCGCGAGGTACGCACCGCCCTCCGTGCGCGTGCGACTGGATACCCGGCGCGTGCAACACGGAAACGGACAGTGGGCCCATGCCTCCGGCGGGCTGTACGCCTCGATCAGCGGCGTGGAGCGCGTTGATTTCGAAGCCGGCGACATCATTCGTGTCACCGGTATGGCGTCTCGCATGCGCCAACCAGGCAACCCCGGCGCGTACGACCCACACCCCAGCGCGATGCAAGGCGGCATCGTGGGATCGCTCCGGGTTTCCGACCCCACACTGATCGAAACGGTCAGGCGCGCAAGTGGGATGACAGGGTGGCCCTCACGCTCCCGAAGCCGCATGCTCGACCGCATCGAACTCGCCGGAGAAGAGACCGGTCGTTCCGGCAGTGCCGCGCTTCTGAGCGCACTCCTGCTCGGCGAACGCTCAGGCAGTTCAATGGGCGAACTCGAAGATGCGTTCACCCGCACCGGCGTCGGTCACTTCCTTGCGATCAGCGGGTTGCATGTCGGCATGGTGCTGCTTGGCGTCGCCCTGTTGGTGCGCCTGACGGGAGACCGGCCCCGGATCGAACTCGCCGCGATCATCGCGGCATCCATACTCCTGCTTCTCTTCATTCCCGCTCGCCCGCCGGTCCTGCGCGCCGTGCTGATCGCGCTGGCCTTCGCGCTCGCGCAGGCCAGCGGCCGGTCCTACGACCGACTCAGCGTGCTGGCACTGGTCGCCAGCACGCTGCTCATCGCCAGACCGATCGACCTCTTCAACCCCGGCTTCCAACTCACTTTCCTCGTGGTCGCTGGCCTGATCGTGTGTGCCCAGCCGTTGCGAGTATGGATGTTCGGAACCCGCCCACCAACCGATGAACTGCACGGATGGACGGTCGTCGAGCATCAACTCAAAGACGCCGCGGCAGTGTCGGTCTGCGCTTCAGCGATTTCGACACCGCTCGTCGCCATGCACTTCGGCGTGTTCTCCGCGCTCGCAGCTCCGCTCTCCGTGCTGCTCTCGCCGCTCGTGGCCCTCGTCTTGGGTATCGGATACGCGGCCCTGCTCATCGGCAGTGTGCTCCCCAGCGTCGCTGATGGGCTTATCACCGCCGCACTCCAGCCCGCGGCGTGGCTGGCCGAGTCCGTCCGCTGGATCGATGCGCTCCCGGGAGTGGCGATCTACCTGCCCTCGATGCACCCGGCGATGACGCTCGCAACACTGATCACCGTCGTCTGGTGGATGTTCCCGTCCTACACCTCCGAGCGACGGCGCTGGCTCGCGACCGGCGTCGTGCTCGCCCCGGTCGCGTACGGCGTGCTCGTCGGACCATCACTGCCCCGTAACCAGGCGATGCGCCTCGACATGCTCGATGTCGGCGACGGAACAACCATCCTGCTCCGCAGCGGACGCGAAAGCATCCTCTACGATTGCGGCTCGCGCTGGCTGGGGATCGGCCAGCGCGAGATCCCACGCGCCGTCCGTGCTCTCGGGGCCGGACGCGTCGAGACGGTCGTCGTGTCTCACGCGGACATCGACCACTTCTCCGGACTAATCGACGCCGCCCAACCGCTGGGCGTGCGCCGCGTGATCGTCACACCACACCTCATCCGTCAGGCAGAAGACCACCCTCAAGGCGCCGCCGCACTTCTGCTGCAACGCCTCGGCGCCCTTGGAATCAGGATCGAGTCCGTCTCGCGAGGCGACACGATCACCCTCGGCTCCGTCCCGCTGGAAGTTCTCCATCCCGCGCCTGACGACGAGTTCGACCAAGACAACGACAGCTCCATCGTCCTCCGGGCAACCCTGATGACCGACGACCATCCCACCCAACTCCTGCTCGTCGGCGATATCGAACGCGACGCGATGACACTCCTCGAATCACGCGAACCAGACCTTCGAGCGGACATCGTCGAAGTCCCCCACCACGGCAGCGCCCGGTCCTTCGCCTACCCGTTCGTGGAAGCACTCGATCCGAAGATCCTGTTGCAGTCAACCGGCCCGAGCCGCGTGATGGACGAACGCTGGGACGACATCCGTGAAGGGCGGCAGTGGTGGACCACCGCCACCGACGGCGCGATCACCGTCATCATCGGTCGGGACGGCTCGATCCGCGCCCACTCGCAACGCTGAGCGTTGATCGATCAGTCCTCGGGGACGCTCAGAATGCGGACCGAACCGGACTCACCCTCGGGAACCGGCCCCACGCTGTTCATCGCCGAGAAGTCCAGCAGCCCGCTCACAGAGAACGAGGCCGAGGGGCGATGCACCCCCGAATCGAACAGCACCCCGGGAAAAGTGCCGTCCGGGCGGTAGCGCACCCGGCCCGTGAGCCGATAAGGCTCCGCACCGCTCAGTTCGCCACCGAGATCGGCGAATTCGAAAGCCACGGGCAGTTTGAGCAGGCCCGACGAGGACCGCGGAATCGTGATCTGGGCCGATCGAATACCGCTGAACACCCGATCACCCCCGAGTTCAAGCCGATAGGTGACCTCTTCAAGCGGGAGCGGGAAGGGGTTGGGGTTTTCGCCCCGCACCGAGAACAGCAGCACCATCGCTTCGGCGCTCTCTTCCTCGACCGAGACTTCCTCGATCGTCATCCGAGGAGCCGCGGTCGAAGCGCAGCCACCCAGCACCAACCCGAACGAAGCCAGAAGCACACCGGACAGGATGATCGCACTCCGATGGCCGCTTGCGTGTTCTGGCATGGGTACACTCCGGGGTTGGGGACCGCGGCGATCGGCGCCGCTCATCTTCAGCGTACCATCCTCAGCTTTTTTGCCCAACTTGTCGCGCCCGATCAGCAAACCTGTGCCAAACCATTCCGATGCCGCGCCGGAGCAACCCTCACTCGGGGTCATGGTCCTGCTGCGCCGAATCATGGCGCTGGCCTGGGACCACAAGTACAGCGCTATCCCCGTCCTGCTCGTCACCGTCGGCACGCAACTGCTCATGCTCACCGCCGCGATCGGACAGGGGCTGGCGATCGATGTCATCCGCGCCGAGGCCGACGAGAACGCTCCCCAGCCCGAATGGCCCCTCGGCATCGAGCCGCCCAGCACCTGGGGCTTCACCGACACCATCTTTGCCATCGGCATCACGGTGCTGGTGCTCGCGATCATCTCCGGTGCCGGACGCTTCGCCCAGCGCTACACGGACGAGTGGTTCAGCCAACGCTGCGTCATCGACCTACGCACCCGGCTCTACCGCAAACTCCAGCGTCTGGACTTCCGCTTCTTTGACCACCACGACACCGGGCAGGTCATCAACCGATTCACCTCCGATGTCCAGGCCGTCCGCGCGTTCATGCAGGGCGTGATGATCCGCCTGGTCATCGCCCTGGTCACCCTCGGCGTGTTCCTTGTGTTCATGCTGCGCGAGAGCCTGCTCCTGACCGTCGTGTGCATGGTCGCCCTGCCCATCCAGTTCGGCGTGATTTGGCACTACGGCCGGTCCACCAAACCCAAGTTCAAGGTCCAGGCCGAACTCGTCGACCGGCTCATCCACAAACTCCAGGAAACCATCGCCGGCATCCGCGTCATCCGCGCCTTCGGACGCGCCCCCGAGCAGACCGCCACCTTCGACAAGGCCGCGGCAGACGCCCGCGACCATCGCATCCGCCTCTCCCGCTCCGTCGGCACCCATATCCCCATGATCCAGGCCGGAGGCATGCTCACCGCCGCCGTCCTCCTCGGCGTCGGCGGCTGGCTGGTCATCCAGAACCAGAACGCCGCCGAAGCAGCCGCCGCCGCGGGCGGCGCTCGCGCCAGCAGCGTCGGCATCACCCTCGGTGCCCTCTGGGTCTTCCGCAGCCTGCTCCTGCAACTCTCCGGACAGGTCGAAACCATCATCTTTGTCTTCGCCCAGGCCCCCGAAGCCTTCGCCGGCGCAGACCGCATCTTCGGCTTCCTCGACGAAGAAATCCGTATCGACGAACCCGAAACCCCGATCGCCCCCGCCGAAATACGCGGCGAGATCACCTTCGACCAGGTCTGCTTCTCGTACAACCAAAACCAGCCGGTCCTCCAGGACATCAGTTTCACCATCCATCCCGGCGAGACCGTCGCCATCGTCGGACGCACCGGCTCGGGCAAATCCACCCTGCTCTCGCTCATCGCGCGCTTCCACGACCCCACCTCGGGGCGCGTGCTCCTCGACGACACCGATGTCCGCGATATCCCGATCAACACACTCCGCGCCCACATCGGCTATGTCTTCCAGGAATCCTTCCTCTTCTCGAACACCGTCCACAACAATGTCGCCTTCGGACCCGTGCAACTCGAGCGCGAGGCCGTCATCGCCGCCACCGATGCCGCCCAGGCCTCCGAATTCATCGCCGAACTCGATGGCGGCTTCGACACCATCATCGGCGAACGCGGCATGGACCTCTCTGGCGGCCAGCGCCAGCGCCTCACCATCGCCCGCGCCCTCGCCAGCGACCCCAAGATCCTCATCCTCGACGACGCACTCACCGCCGTGGACCCGATCACCGAAACCAAAATCCAGGAAGCCCTCGACCCGCTCCGGCGCGACCGCACCACCATCATCGTGGCGAACCGCCTCTCCACACTCCGACGCGCCGACCGCATCATCGTCCTCGACAACGGACGCATCGCCGGCATCGGCACGCACAAAGAACTCATGTCCGAAACGGGTCACTACCGCGAGGCCGCGCTGATCCAACTCGCCATGGATGAGCACCCCGACGCCGAAGGGCCGGAAGGGAGCGAACCGTGAAGAGTCACGCCGACCCCATCCCCGAGCCAAAGGATCCGAACGAACTTCGCGTCGACAGCAGCCAAGCCGCCAAAAGCCTCGTCGCCGCACCAACCGTCGCGGAACAGCAGGGCGACAGCTACCGGCCCATCGACTGGGCCATTACCCGACGCCTCCTGAAGTACATGCTGCGCTACCCCGGCCTGCAGACCATGATCGCGATCTACGCCGTGCTGCTCGCACTGGTCACACTCGGGGTGCCCTACATCCTCACCGAAACCATCCGCTACACCATCGACCAGCCGCAACTCTGGGAAGACCTGACCGGACGACCCCAGGTGCACGGCGTCATCCTCGGCGCGATCCTCATCGCGTTCCTCGCCCTTTCCTACTACATCGTCATGGCCATCCGCATCTACTCGGTGAACATCCTCGCCGAGCGCGTCATCTTCGACCTCCGCCACGACATCTTCGCCAAACTGCACCGCATCGACATCAGTTACTTCGACCGCACCAAACTCGGACGCATCCTCTCACGAGGCACCAGCGATGTGAACGCCGTCCGAAATGCGGTCGCCCAGATCATCCCACGCGTGCTCATCCACGGCCTGGAGATCACCGGCTGCATCGCCGCCATGGTCTGGTACGACTGGGTGCTCGCGCTGGTCATCTCGATCCTCGCGCCGATGCTGTACTTCATCAACAACCACTTCCGACGGCGCATGGGCGAGGCCTACCGACGCGTGCAGGAGTCCTTCAGCCGCATCACCTCAAACCTCGCCGAGACCGTCAGCGGCATCCGAGTCACCCAGGCCTTCGCACGCGAACCCGAGAACGAACGCATGTTCTCCGAACTGCTCGATCGCCACCGCAAGGTGAACATGTTCGCCGCGAAGGAACACGGGCTCTACATCCCGCTCTTCGACCTCGCCGCTCAGATCACCGCCGTCATCGTGCTCGTCGTCGGTGCCTACCGCATCGAATCCGGCGCCATGACCATCTCCGACATGCTCGGCTTCCTCTTCTTCAGCGGCGTGTTCTTCATCTCCGTGGTCATCCTCGCCGAGCTCTACAACACCACCCTCCAGGCCATGGCCGGGGGCGAGCGCATCTTCCGACTGCTCGACTTCGAACCAAAGATCGTCGACATCCCCGACGCCAAGCCACTCCCGCCATCCCAACGCGGGGCACGCATCGAGTTCATCAACACCCAGTTCGCCTACAACGCCGACAGCCAGGTGCTCCGAGGCATCACCTTCGAAGCCAAGCCCGGCGAGACCGTCGCGCTCGTCGGCCACACCGGCGCGGGCAAAACCACCGTCGTCAACCTCATCTCCCGCTTCTATGATCGCACCGGCGGCGAGGTCCGCATCGACGGCGTCCCCATCGACACCATCACCCTCGACTCACTCCGCTCCATCCTCGGCCTCGTCCCCCAGGACAACTTCCTCTTCGCCGGAACCGTCGCCGACAACATCCGCTTCGGTCGCCCCAGCGCAACCGACGAAGAAGTCCGCGGCGCGTGCGCCGACCTCGACTGCCTCGATATCCTCGAATCACTGCCCAACGGCCTCAACACCGAAGTCGGAGAACGCGGCACCAACCTCAGCCTCGGCCAGCGACAACTCGTCTGCTTCGCCCGCGCCATGATCGCCCGTCCGCGCATCCTCATCCTCGACGAAGCCACCTCCGCCGTCGATACATTCACCGAATACCGCATCCAGA
>JBICHT010000056.1:0-3420 GCA_043101125.1 Phycisphaerales bacterium JB050
ACTACGGCCACCACTGCCCGGCGAGTTTCTTCCTTCTCGGCCTCCGACCGCCGCACATGGATGCTTACCCAAATGTCCACACCCCCAAGTTCGACTTCAACGATGACGCGATCGCGCTCGGCGTCGAGACTTTTTGTGCCCTGGCGCTCTCAAATCTCAGATAAATCACTGGATATCGCGCCGAGTGGCAGTACCCTACCCTCGGCATTCTTGCCGAGGAGGAGAACACCATGAAACTTGTCGCGATCGGTGCGATGCTGTCATCCTGCGCGGTTGCAGGTGCGGACATCGCGATCCAATTCAACGATTTTTCCAACACCAAAGACCTCGTCATCAACGGCGCTGCCGAGGTCGTCGAGTCTGCTGACGGTGCGGTCATGCGCCTGACCCCAGCTGCAGGTGGCCGGGCCGGAAGCATCTTCAGCGAGACACTCATCGAGGCCTCGAACTTCTCCACCCGCTTCTCCTTCCGCATCACCGAGAACGGCGGCGCGATCTTCGACGGCAACACCTCCAACGGTGCCGACGGCATCGTCTTCGTCATCCAGCCCGTGGACAGCTCGCTCGGCAGCCTCGGACAAGGCATCGGCTACTCAGGAATCCAAAACTCGCTGGGGATCGAGTTCGATACCTGGGGCAACAATGGCAACAACGATCCCAGCCAGAGCCATGTCGGCATCGACATCAACGGCAGCGTGAACCACAACTCCGGCCTGCCTACCGCCAACATCTCAAACCCTGAACTCGACGAGTTCGGCGATCGCTGGTGGGCCTGGGTCGAGTACGACGGAACCACACTCGAAGTCCGCCTCTCGCTCGAAGACTCACGCCCCACCGAACCCCTGCTCACGACCGAGATCGACCTCGTGGACATCCTCGGACAAACCACCGCCTACATCGGCTTCACCTCCGCCACCGGCGCGGCGTGGGCCAACCACGACATCATCGACTGGGCTTACGGCGGGTTCTGCGCCGGCGATGTCAACGAAGACGGCTTCGTCGACCTTGCCGACCTCAACATCGTCCTCGCCAACTTCGGCACCGATAACATCGCCGGCGATGCCAACGGCGACGGCTTCACCAACCTCGCCGACCTCAACATCGTCCTCGCCTTTTTCGGCGACGAGTGCGTCTGACCCGCACAAACCGCACCCACCAAGACCGACCGGCCCTGAAAGCCTTGGACCGTTCTGAACTGAATCGGAACCTTCGAGTGTCGAGCAACCCGCTCCACACCGGAGAACCCGATGCACCGTTCGCTCTTCAAGTCAGCCTGCCTGCTCCTCGCACTCTCCGCTGTGCCCAGCGCGTTCGCGACGCCCGTCGTGTTCGATTCCTCATGGATCGGCGGAGAACGCGAGTTCGTCAACCGCTCGAACCCCGATGCCACTCCCCCGGCCGCCGCCAAACCGCTCGCACCCGAGCCAGCGGCAACCGCAGGCCCGACCGATATTCCAGCCCCACCCATGCCCGCACCGACCAGCCTCGCGACGCTCGCACTGACCGCGGGATACTGCGTCGTGCGACGCCGGTCCTGACCCACCACCCCACATCCGATAAGCCCTCCGTTCCGGGCCGGCCGCTCTCGTAGAGGCCGGCCCTATATTGCGCCAACCCAGCGTCCTACACTCTGGGTCCGATGGCCGACGATCCGGATCACATCATCGAAGACGAGGACGGCTTCCTGCCCTCCGACACCCCCCCGCCCTGGGGCACCGAGTCGGACGAGCATCGCCTCAGCCGCCTGCTGCGCAAAGCCCGCGACCTGCCCAAGTCGCCCGGGGTGTACCTCATGAAGGACCGCAAGGGCGTCGTGCTGTATGTCGGCAAAGCCGCGACCCTGCCCGACCGCGTCTCCAGCTACTTCGTCCCCTCGGCCGACCTTGGCCCGAAGAAGCAGCCGATGCGCGACCTCATCCACGACTTCGAGGTCCTGCCCTGCGAGGGCGAGTGGGAAGCCCTGCTCACCGAGAACCGCCTCATCAAGGACATCCGCCCCCGCTTCAATGTCCGCCTCATCGACGACAAGACCTTCCCCTACCTCGTCGTGACCAAGAACGAGGACTACCCGCGCGTCTTCATCACCCGCAACCCGACCGGCCTCGGCGAATCCGGTGAAGAGATCCCCTACATGAAGGGCGCGCGCCTCTTCGGCCCCTTCACCCATGTCAGCGCGCTCCGCGAAGCCCTGCAGATCATGCAACGCATCTTCAAGTTCCGCACCTGCAAACTCGACATCATCGCCGGCGACGACAAAAACAAATTCTTCCGCCCCTGCATCCTCCACGCCATCGGCCAGTGCACCGCGCCCTGTGCCGACAAAATCTCCCCCGAGCGCTACGCCGGCGACATCGACCGCCTCACTCGTTTCCTCGGCTCGAAACACTCCGCCGTTCTGCGCGAAATGCAGCAGGACATGGAACGCTTCGCCGCCGAACTCAAGTTCGAACAGGCCGCGGCGGTCCGGGACCAGATCAAGTCCATCCAGAAACTCGCCGAACGCGGCAGCATCCGCGACGGCTGGCAACCCGAGAGCGAGATCGGCTACATCGACCCGCTCAAAGGCCCCAAGTCCCTCGCCAAAACCCTCGGCCTCGACCAGCCGCCCCGCTGCATCGAGGCCATCGACATCGCCCACCTCCAGGGCGGCGAGACCGTCGGCTCCAAGGTCTGCTTCATCGACGGCAAACCCTTCAAGGACGAGTACCGTCGCTACCGCATCCGCTCCGTCGAAGGCGGCAACGACGACTACGCCTCGATCCGCGAAGTCGTCTCCCGGCGCTACCGCGAAGCCGGACAGGGCCACGAGCTCTACCCCGATGTCATCCTCATCGACGGCGGCCTCGGCCAGTTGCACTCCGCCATGCAAGCCCTCGAAGGCATGGATCGCAAACCACCCATGGTCATCTCCCTCGCCAAGAAGGAAGAGCTGATCTATGTGCAGGAACGCTCAGAACCCATCCGCCTCGGGCGCGAAAACCTCGGCCTGAAACTCTGCCAGGCCATCCGAGACGAAGCCCACCGCTTCGCCCAACACTACCACCACATCCTGAGGCGCAAGAAGACGCTCGGGGAGTAACGGTTCTGCTCCTTCTCCCCTCGCGGGGTAGGTGGCCGCGTACGGATTCAGCACGCGAACGGATAAAGGTCTAGGCCGTGTCTGACGGCCCCCTTGTTCGGCGCATGATCGGTTGCGCTTCCCGAATCGTCGTGCGAACCTTGTCGCTCAAGGAGGCGACGGACCCCGCCTCCGGCAAGGAGGGCACGGATGGCTCCCAAACGACGCTACGAACTCACCGATGAGCAGTGGGAGCTCATCGAACCACTCATGCCGAAGCAGAAGCCCGGCGGACGCTGGAACGATCACCGCACCACACTCGACGGCATGATGTGGATCCTCAAGAGCGGCTCGCCCTGGCG
>JBICHT010000057.1:0-20222 GCA_043101125.1 Phycisphaerales bacterium JB050
GTAGCGTCGTTTGGGAGCCATCCGTGCCCTCCTTGCCGGAGGCGGGGTCCGTCGCCTCCTTGAGCGACAAGGTTCGCACGACGATTCGGGAAGCGCAACCGATCATGCGCCGAACAAGGGAGCCGTCAGACAGGACCTAGACCCTAGCGACCGCTTGGCGGTTAGTGACGATGTGCCACGAAGACTCGCGGTGGAGGTATGCAATTCACGGCTGTGCAGTCCTCCCGTTGCAGTGGCCGTTCGAACGCTGAAGCTAGCCGCAGGGGATTGGTCGCCATAAATGCAGCAGGCCACCGCACTTGCGATGGCCTGCACTATAACCAAATCGGGGTGATAGGATTTGAACCTACGACCTTCTCGTCCCGAACGAGACGCGCTACCAAGCTGCGCTACACCCCGGCTGTTCCGGCGGATGCCGGTTTGAAAGGGTACCGCGGGGGGGGCGGGGTGGCAAGCGCTTGGGCGGCGGGGGGGGGCGGTGAGGGGCGGATCGGGTGTCGGGTGTCGGGCCGGTTCAGGCGTTTGCGAAGCGGCTCGGGCTGAACAGGTCGGGGATCTTGTCTGTGGCGTCCGGATCGCACATGGCCAGAGCGGTGCGGGTGGCCAGGTCGTGGGCCATGGACATGCCGTGGCCGGTGAAGCCGGCGCAGATCCAAGGGGAGTTCGAGGGAGATTGTGAGTCGTCGGTGACCAAGGGGCCGGCCAGCGGGAGGCCGTCGGGGGTGAAGGCCATGGTTCCGGCCCAGCGGTGGACGACCGGCAGGCGTCGGCCCAGCACCCGTGCGGCGAAGTCTTCGAGGCCCTGCTGGACCGGCGTGGACGGGCGGTTGTCGTCGGTTCGCTCATCTGAGGCGAAGTGCTTGCGCCAGCCCCCGACGATGATGGTTTTGTCGTCGGGTTGGCGGAAGTATTCCGAGCCGTGGTTGGCGTAGTAGGCGAACTCGAGTCGCTCGGGGGCGGGAAGTTCGGAGGCGTCGAGGGCGAGCATCTGGCCCCGGTTGGGAGCGATGGTGGTGGCGAGGTTCGGGAGCAGGGAGCGTGTGTAGGCGTTGGTGCAGAGTAGGACATGCTGGCAGCGGATATCGCCGCGTGTCGTGCGGACCGAGAAGGTGCCGTCGGCGTGGTGGATCTGCAGGACGGTGGTCTCGGTGCGCGGTTGACGCTGGAGCATGGCGCGGAGCCAGGCGAGGAGTTCGACGGGGTCGCAGACCGCGTCGTCGGGGTTCACCAGGCCGAGCAGCGGTGGGGCGTGCGTCCAGAGTGCGTCGCGGGCGTGGTCGCTGGGGTTGCGGGTTTCGACGGCGAACCCGTCTTCGGCGAGCAGGGTCGCGGACTGTTCGAGTTCGGCGGCTTCGGTGTCGTCGAACGCGACGAGGCAGCTCGGTTGAGCGCGGTATTCGGGGATCCGGTCGATGCCGAGCGCGCGGAGTCGGGCGAGGTTGTCTTCGGTAAGTGTCCAGAGGGCCTTGGCGGGTTCGCGTCCGAGGTCGCGGACGGCCGCGGCGTAGTTGTCGGCGGCACCGCGCATGAGGAAGCCGGCGTTGCGCCCGCTCGCGCCCCAGCCGGGGTAGCGTTGGTCGAGGACGAGGATGGAGAGGTTCTGTGATTCGAGGGCGAGGGCGGCGGAGATGCCGGCGATGCCTGCGCCGACGACGACGCAGTCGGTTTCGGCGGGGAGGGGTGTGGCGCGGGTGTGCCAGAGGCTGTTGGACATGTGGGTCATGCTATCAGGGTGGGGCCATGAGAAAAGCCGCCCCGAACTTGTGGGTTCGGGGCGGCTCGCGGTTCACTCCGGAGACTGGAGGGTCGTCGGAGACGGGTTCACTCTTAGCCGAGCAGAGACAGGGCGTTCTGCGGCTGGGAGTTGGCGATCGTGAGGATCTGCGTGGCAGACTGGCTCAGGATCTGGTTGCGGGTCAGAGCCGCGGTTTCGGCCGCGAAGTCGGTATCGCGGATGGCGGACTCGGCTGCGGTGGTGTTCTCGAAGGAGACACCGAGCGAACGGATGGTGGCACCGACGGTGTTCTGCTGGAAGGCACCGAGGCGACCACGCAGCGAGTTCACATCCTTGATGGCGCGATCGACGGCATCCTGAGCGACGGAGAGGTCGCCGTCTTCGACATTGAGGGCTTTGCCGGAGCCGATGTCGGCGAGCGAGTAGCTGTTGCCACCGTCTTCGACGAGGCCGATCTCGCGTACGGCGACATTGCTGATGCCGAGTGAGACCTTGCCGGCGATATCGACGCGTCCACCGAGTTGGAAGTCGCCGCCGCCACCCTCGATGGTGAAGGCGTTGACGACACCAAGTGTGGTGGCACCGGTATCGGAGAGGTCGATGGAGACATCAAGGAAGTCGGTGTTGATCGCGACATTCGTGCCCTTGGTGGTGGCGGCGATACCGTTGATGGTGGCGCGGACATCCTGACCGAAGTCGGTGGTGCCGTTACCGAGGGTGTTGAAGGCGACGGGCGATCCGGCCAACGCGTTGGTGTCGGCGGCGGCGAGTTGGTCGACACCCGCACCGGCGGCGCCACCGTCGTCGATGACCTTGAGGGAGACGAACTGGTCGCTGCCGTATTCGCTGGAGACCAGCTTGATGTCGTTGCCGGAGGCGGTGGCGATCACGCCCGTGACATCGGTGAAGCTGTTGATGGTCGAAGCGATGGTGGCGAGGGTGGTGCCGGAGCTGAAGCTCAGTTCACGCGAGCCTTCGTTGCCAGCGACCTCGATGGTAAAGGTCGAATCGGCGTTGGTCAGGTCGAGTGCGGTGCCACTGAACTGCATGGCCAAACCGCCGACCTGCGCGGACTGGGTCACGAGGACATCAACATCGCGGGTTTCGCCGAAGCCGAGTTTGGCGCCGTTGACCTTGAAGTTGGAGACTTCGGCGTCGATGCCGGTGGTGGTGTAGTTCAGGTTGCCGTTGAGGAGCTTCTTGCCCTGGAAGGAGGTCGAAGCGGCGACGCGATCGATGGTCTGCAGGATCGAGTCGATCTGCAGCTGGTTGGCGGCCTTTTCCTCGGTGGACAGGCCAGCGTCGTTGGCGGTGGTGGTCAGGAGGCCCTGGAGTTCGGTCAGGAGACCGGAAACTTCGTTGAGGCCGCCTTCGGCGATGTTGGCGACCTGGTCGGCACGCTCGGCGTTCTTGATCGCCGCACCCAGGGCCGACTTCTCTGCACGCAGGTTCTGCGAGGCGATCAGGCCCGCGGGATCATCCTTGCCCCGGTTGATGCGGAGGCCGGTTGACAGACGCTCGAGTGACCCTGCGAGGCCCTGGTTGTTCTGTCCCAGCACACGCTGGGCCAGGATGGACTGAACATTGGTGTTGATCCGAGACATGAGAGAGATCCTCCGTGAACCTTGCGATGGTGCGGGCGTGGTTGCCCTGCGGAATCACCCACGATCCTTCGTGGCTTTGCTGACCGTTCCACCCGAAGTGATTGGGGTGGTGTTCTCGGAACAGCCGAGAACCCGGACAGCAACGGATCGACGCAGGCGAAGGGCGTCTGAAGTCCGAGAGGAAAAATTTTGTTCAATAACTTCGCGGGACGCGGCCTTGAGACCTCGATGTTACGAGACGGTCTGAGAAGCTTGGCTGCGCCTCGGATCGACTCCGAGGGGTGGCGGAGGTCCGTTTTCGGTTACAGCGGTGCCCCGGGGATCGACACTTTTCAATTTTGATGAAAGGCGGGTCAGGTTGCCATATTGGCTCATCATGCTTCGAGTGTTGGCCGAGTTCGAGACTTCATTCGGAGTGTTGTTTTCCGGGAGGCACCGCTATGAATTTGTTCACGCGAATCGGTCTGGGAGTCCGTATCACGATTGTCGCTGTGCTGGTTGTACTCACCGTGGTGGGGGTCAACTATGCGGTGTTTGCGAAGGACTATCGCGCGAGCATGCACGAGAAGATGATCGAGCGTGCGGCGTCGTTTACGGCGCTTGCTGATGAGACAAAAAACCATGTCGCGAAATTGGCCGCGGCGAACGCGTTCGATCGTGAAGGACTTGTCCGCGAATACGAAGAGATCACCA
The DNA here is from genome assembly GCA_043101125.1 of Phycisphaerales bacterium JB050. Taxonomy (GTDB): domain Bacteria; phylum Planctomycetota; class Phycisphaerae; order Phycisphaerales; family UBA1924; genus JANSXG01. The sequence goes on from JBICHT010000057.1 coordinate 4,033, forward strand.
GTGCTGGCGGTCACTATCGCGATTCGACGATTTTCAGCACGCTGCCGATTGTGGCTGGCTGGACCGCCGCTGGTGAGGCCGCGGAGCGGGAGGGGATGGATTTCAACATCCGTGCGTTCAACGCGCGGAACCCTGACTATGAACCGTCCAATGGCTCATTTGAAGCCGATCTGCTCGGTGATCTGGTGAGTCAGGTCAGTTCGGGTGGTGACGACTGGATCGCCAGGGTGAACCCGGATACCAACGCGCTGCATTACCTGCGGGCGGTGACGCTTACGGAAGACTGCATGCTGTGCCACGGGCAGCCGGGTGGGAAATACGATCAGGACGGGGATGGGAAAGACCTGCTTGGTTTCCCGATGGAAGGGTGGACGCCTGGGGGTATGCATGGCGCGTATCAGGTGGTTGCGCCACTTGGCCCGCTCGATGCTCAGGTGGCTTCATTTCTCGGGAGCGGTCTCGCGGTTTCGGTGCCGATGGTCGTGATCGCGATCGTTGGTTTCGTGGTCATGCTGCGTTTGATGTTCAGTCGTCCGGTGCGGGCGATGGTTGAGCGTGTCAAGGACATCGCCGAGGGCGAGGGTGACCTGACCGCTCGTATCACTGTCAAGCGTGAGGATGAACTCGGGCTGCTCGCCCGGTACTTCAACATATTTATTGAGAACATTCAGGGGATCATCACTCAGGTCACCGCTTCGGCGAACCAGGTGGCGGCGGCGGCGACCGAGATCGCAGCGTCGAGCGAAGAGATGTCTCGGGGGATGGAGCAGCAGTCCTCGCAGCTCGCACAGATCAGTTCCGCGCTGGAAGAGATGGCCGCCTCGGTGACCGAGGTTGCTCGGAAGTCCACGGACGCGACCCGGGAAGCCTCAGAATCGGGTCGGGCCGCCGAAGAGGGTGGCACGATCGTGCAGGGGACGGTCGAGGGCATGCAGGCCATCAGCGAGGCGGTGACCGCCAGCGCGGATTCGGTCGGGCAACTCGGACGGCGCGGGGAACAGATCGGCGAGATCATCAGTGTCATCAACGACATCGCCGATCAGACCAACCTTCTGGCTCTCAACGCCGCGATCGAGGCGGCGCGAGCGGGTGAACACGGGCGTGGTTTCGCGGTCGTGGCCGACGAGGTGAGGAAGCTGGCGGATCGGACGACGAAGGCTACTGAGGAGATTTCCGAGTCGATCCGCGAGATCCAGTCCGAGACGGCGAACGCGGTGCAGCGGATGAACACCGGTACAGATCAGGTCAACGAAGGCGTGGAGAGGGCGACTCAGGCGGGGCAGAGTCTCGATCAGATCGTGCAAAGTGCGCGGTCGGTGTCGAGCGTGATCGCCGAGATTGCTGCGGCGACCGAGCAGCAGGCCGCGACGAGCGAGGAGATCAGCCGCAACATTGAGGGGATCAACGCGGTGACGCAGGAGACGGTACAGGGTGCGAGTCAGGCTGCGAGCGCTTCTGTGGAGTTGTCTTCCCGAGCCGAGGAACTGCGTGCTCTGGTCAGCCGGTTCAAGATCTAACCGGATCTGGGTAAGTATTTACCCGAGTGATCGTTGAAAAAAGTCGATTGGGATGCGATTTCCTCCTCGTGAATCGAGGGGTTGGATTCCATTCGGCACAGATTCGGGCCGATGAGGGATCGTCTAGGTGGGCTTATTCGAGACGAACGGAGATACGGTCATGAAGGCGGCAGTCGTCAAAATGTCGGACAAGGAATTCAACGATCTCCGTGCGATCATTTATGAGCGGTCCGGGATTCATTTTCAGGACACGAAGCGGTATGTGCTTGAGAGTCGCTTGTCGCGTCGTCTGGAGGAACTCGAACTCGACAGTTTCGGGCAGTATGTGCAGTTCCTGAGTATGGGGCCGTACCAGTCCGACGAGTTCCAGGAGATGTTCAACCGGATCACGATCAATGAGACGAGTTTCTTTCGGAACCAGCCTCAATTGGATGTGTTCGAGGGGCATGTGCTGTCGAATCTGATCCAGGCTCGCGCGTCGACGAAGCGTCTGCGCATCTGGTCGGCCGCGTGTTCGACCGGTGAAGAGCCGTACACGCTTGCGATCATGGTTCAGCGCACGCTCGGCGTTCGTTTGCCGGACTGGCACATCGAAATTCTGGGAACGGATATTTCAGAGAAGGCGCTCGGCGTGGCGGCGGAAGCGAAGTATTCATCATTCAGTTTCCGTTCGGTTCCGCCAATGATTATCAAGCGGTACTTCACGGAGGTCAACGGTTCGTTCATCCTCGACCCGACGATCAAGAGCATGGTGAACTTCGAGGTGCACAACCTGAAGGACACGCTGAAGGCCAAGCGTCACGGCACCTGGGATGTGATTTTCTGCCGCAATGTGATGATCTACTTCGATGAGCAGATGAAAACCTCCAGCATTCAGTTGTTTCACGATCAACTCGCTGCCGACGGGACGCTGTTCATCGGGCACAGCGAGACGATCCGGAACACGGGTGTCAATTTCGTTCCGTTGAATGTTCCGCAGGCGTTTGCCTACACCAAGGGTTAAGTCCGCAACGCGAAGAGGCCAGAGCCAATGTCATTCGGAGATATGGATCAATCCCTGATTGCTGACTTCCTGATGGAATCGAAGGAGCTGGTTGATCAGCTCGATTCGGACCTTGTGGAACTCGAGAATGATGCCGATCCGCAGGAGCGGCTGGATGCGATATTTCGCGCTCTGCACACGATCAAGGGCGCGGCGAGTTTTCTGAATATGCCGGGCGTGACGACCTTCTCGCACGCCGCGGAGGACGCGCTCAACAAGTTGCGCAAGGGGGAGGCGAAGGTCACCGAGTCGGTCGTTGATGCGCTGCTGCAGAGCGTCGATGTGCTCAAGTCTCAGCTTGCCGAGGTCGAGGCTGGCGTGTCACCCTCGGAAGGCCCTGCGGACCTGATCGACCTTCTTCACGCCATCGCGGCGGGAAGCGGGGGGGCTTCTGAAGGTCAGCAGGAATCGGTGACTGCCGAATCCGAGGCCGTCCATGAGGCCGAGCATGACTACTGCGCTCCGTGGTCGGGTCGCGCCACCAAGATCTCGTTTTCGTCTGAGAAGATGGATGTGTTGCCGTTCATGGTGACCGATATCGAGGAGTCTGCGAGTTCGCTGGAAGAGGTGCTCGGGCAGATTGGTGATGCCGAACGGAGCATGGAGTTCGCGGGGAAGCTGTCCGATCTTGCCGAGTCGATGCATGCCACCGCGGACTACTTCGATCTCGATGGCCTGAAGCGATTGATCTCGCTCGTCGGTTCAGCCGGTGAGTCGCTGCCATCGCTGGACACGCAGCGTGTGGATGTGATCGTGCCTCGCTTGCAGGCGGTGCGGACGCTCATTGAAGCGGCTGCTGGCTCGCTCAGCGACGGATTCGTGGTCGAATGGCCGATCGATACGCTGGAATCACGGATCGGCGACATCTTGACCGCCGCGACCCCGAGCGATGAGTGGGCGTTGAACGACGGTGAATCGGTCGAGTGCGTCCTGGCTCACGACGGTGTGGTTAGCGAGGTATCGTCGGGCGACGATGACGGAGTTTCGAACTCGTCGTCTGCGTCCGATCCTGTCCCCGCTGGGAAGAAGGCTCCCGCGTCTGGCGATGCGGAGGGTGGTTCCAACGAGAGCAGCCCGAAGGCCGCGGGGAGCGTGGAGCAGACGATCCGCGTTGAGGTGAGCCGCCTGGAGCACCTGCTCAACCTTGTGGGTGAGATGGTGCTGACGAAGAACCAGGTGCTTGGCCTGACCCGGCAGCTCCAAGGGCAGGGCGTTCCTCAGGACTTTGTGGAGTCGGCGTCGAGCATCTCCAGCGATCTGGATCGTCTGACCGCGGAATTGCAGGTCGGCGTGATGCGCACGCGCATGCAGCCGTTGCACAAACTGTTCGGTCGTTACCCGCGGATCATTCGCGACCTTGCCAAGAAGACCGGCAAGAAGGTTGATCTGAAGATCGTTGGCGGCGATACGGAAGTGGATAAATCGGTGCTTGAGATGCTGGGCGATCCGCTGGTGCACATGCTCAGGAACAGCGTGGACCACGGCATCGAGAGTCCCGAGGACCGCGCTGCTGCTGGGAAGCGTGAGGTCGGCACCATCGTGCTGTCTGCCGAGCACCAGGGCGGTCATGTCCGCGTGGCGATCGAAGACGACGGCAAGGGGATGTCCCGTGCGGTGATCGGTGCGAAGGCCGTGGAGAAGGGCATCGCGACCGAGGAGCAAATCGCGCAGATGAGCGATGAAGAGGTCTTCAAGTTCATTTTCGCGGCGGGTTTCTCGACCGCGATGGAGGTGAGCGATCTTTCCGGTCGTGGTGTGGGCATGGATGTGGTGCGGACGAATGTGTCCAAGCTCGGCGGGGATATCCATATCCGGTCGCGTCCGGGTGAGGGCACGAGCATCGACATCATGATCCCGCTGACCGTGGCGATTATGCCGGCGATGATGGTCGGGATCGGCAGGCACGATTACGCGATCCCGCTGAGTTCGGTGATCGAGATTGTCCGGTATGAATCCGAGAACACGCACACGGTTGCCGGTCGTGAGGTGATGCGGCTTCGGGACGCGGTACTGCCTCTGACGGACATGCGAACGCGTCTGGGTGAGACTCCCGGGACCGAAAACCAAGGATTCAGCGTGGTGATCGCGGTTGGGCAGGAGAAGCTCGGTCTAATTGTCGATCGGCTCGTAGGACAGCAAGAGGTGGTCATCAAGCCGCTCGATGACGAGTACACCAGCGGTGGGCCGTTTAGCGGCGCGACCATCAGAGAGAACGGTGATGTCAGTCTGATCCTGGATGTGGTCAAACTGATGAGATCAATGGACGCGGCGCAGTACGCCACGGTTTGAACCAACGCACGACGAAGGAACTCGAAATGGACCCGAACAACCTTCTCCCATTCATCAAGTCAACGCAGAACATCTTTGAAACGATGTTGCAGATGGGGATTGAGATCGGTGAGCCGGCCGTGAAGGCTGATAAGGCCCCGAGCCACGATATCTCCGGGATCATCGGTTTCAGCGGGGATGTGGGAGGGAGCGTTGTGCTTTCGTTCCCGTTCCCGACTGCGCAGCGTATCGTTTCGGTGTTCACGGGGATGGAGATGGACGCGGAGGCCACCGAGGACATCGCCGACGCCGTGGGCGAGTTGGTGAACATGATCGCCGGCGGGGCGAAGGCCCAGTTCTCGGGTCGCAAGGTGAGCATCAGTTGCCCGTCGGTGGTGGTGGGCAAGGACCATACCGTGCAGAACGCCAAGGACGCGGTTTGCGTACTTATCCCATGCGATTGTGACTGTGGGAACTTCACGGTCGAAGTCGCGATCAAGTCGGGCGCCGTTGCCTCGAGCGCTGATACTTCCGCACAGCAGGCGGCCTGAACGCCGGTCCACATCGCACGGAAAGATTATTAGGAGTATACCGATGAAGATCCTGCTCGTTGACGACTCAAAGACGATGCGGAACATCCAGAAGGGCATTCTGAACCAGATGGGCTACACCGAGATCGAGGAAGCCTGTGACGGACTGGATGCGCTGAGCAAGGTTGGTGGTTTCAAGCCTGACCTGATGTTGGTGGACTGGAACATGCCGAACATGGACGGTTTGACCTTCGTGAAGGAGTACCGGGCGAAGGGGCCGAAGGTCCCGATCCTGATGGTGACCACCGAAGCGGAGAAGAGCCGTGTGATCGAGGCGATCAAGGCCGGTGTGAATAACTATGTGGTCAAGCCGTTCACTCCGGATGTGTTGCAGCAGCGCATCCAGGAAACTCTCGCCAAATCCAGCGCGGCCGCCTGAGCGATCGCTGGCTGACCGATCGGGTCACCGCTATGAGCCAGAACCCTGCGCACAAGCCGGTTCGTTTGCTGGTCGCCAAGGATGGCTCGATCGCGGATCTTCTTGTGCCGGCTGATGCCGATTCGCAGGAGGTCACCTTCGAGTGGTGCATGCAGATGCTCCATGAGGCGAGCGTGGTGGTGAACGCGGCGGTGACGGAGCGGTTGCGTGAGGTGCTTGCGCAGTTCACCGGTGAGGAGGAAGTGCGCGACTGGGTGGCCAAGGGGACCCCGGTGGAGCACGGCACCGACGGCTACATCGACTGGGCGGAGGGGCTCGAGCCTGCCGAACGGTGTGTTCGGGCCGGTGATGAGTCGACCGGAGAGCCCGAGGCCATCGACTTCTATAGTTGTTCGGCGTTCACAATGGTGAAGGTCGGGCAGCGTCTTGGTCGGATCGTGCCTCCGACGGACGGCGTGGATGGGACCGATGTTCGTGGGCAGAATGTGAGCGCTCGGGCGGGGAAACCGGTGAAGGTCAAGCTCGATGAGAGCATCGCCCTGGACTCAGATGGTGTGATGACGGCGCAGATCGACGGTGTGCTGAGCCGGTCGCGTGAGAAGCTGGCAGTTCGGCAGTACCTCGAGATCCCGGGCTATGTCGATTTTTCGACGGGCAATGTGGAGTTCGAGGGTGATGTGAAGGTGCTCAAGGGCGTGCGCGACCTGTTCGAGGTGAAGGCCACGGGCAACATCGAGATCGGACAACTCATCGAGTCGGCCACGGTCGATGCGGGCGGGGATGTCTTCGCGACTGGAGGGATGGCCGGTCGCGAGCGAGGGATCTGCAAAGCCGGCGGTGATCTGGCGATCCGCTACCTTGACTCAACTAGCGTCGCCGTCGGAGGTTCGCTGCGGTTCGAGCGGGAGATGATCAACTGCGAGACGATGGTGAAGGGCAGCATCGAATCACCCGGCGGCTCGATCATCGGCGGGGAGACGCAGGTGGTGGGGAAGGTGGTTGTGGGGACACTCGGGAGCAATTCCCAGGTGCCGACGACGCTCCACATCGGTTCGGTTCCGGTTCTGGAATCCAAGTTGGAATCTCTGGAAAGACTGATCGAGGCGATGGAGGTGAAGGAAGAGAAGTGCCGCAAGGAGTTGGCCAAACTCAAGGGGCCGGGTCGTGTGCTCTCGACGGATGACCGCGAGCGTCAGACGGAGTTGAGTTTCGAGATGCACAGCATCGAGTCTCAGCGGGCCAAGTGCCGTGATTCGCACCGCCAGCTCACGGAGCGCATCCGCGCGGTCCGAACCGTTGATGTGTCGGTTGAGAAGACGCTGTACGCGGGGGTGCGATTGGTGTGCGGGACGCAAATCTTCCGGATCAACAAGGATATCAAGGGCCCGGTGCGGATTCTGCTGGATCGGCGCGGTGAACTGGTATACCGAGTTGGGGCGCATGGACAGAATATGCCGTTGCGACAGATCAGCGAAATTCGTGCTGTCGCGGCGTGATCTTGACGATCTGCTGATCAGGGAGACGAGGTCGTTATGATCAAAGTGCTCGTTTGTGATGATTCAGCGTTTATGCGTCGTGCGATCTCCACGATGCTGACATCCGACTCCGATGTGCGTGTGATCGATTTCGCCAAGAACGGGCGTGAAGCCGTTGAGATGGCCATCAAGCACCAGCCCGACATCATCACGATGGATGTCGAGATGCCGGAGATGGACGGCCTGACCGCGTTACGCGAGATCATGGCCAAGTCCCCGACGCAGGTGATCATGCTCAGTTCACTGACCACCGAGGGATCACGGGCTGCCATGCAGGCGCTGCGTCTTGGTGCGGCGGATGTGCTGGCCAAGGATCAGTCACTGGTTTCGACGAAGATTATGGGGCTTCGGGATGAACTGCTGCGCCGCGTCCACGCGCTGGCGGAGGCCGGGCGCCCGCGGGCGGGGAAGGTCTCTGCACCGGCTTCGACTTCGATTCCGAGTTATCGACCGGGTCGCTTCAATCTGATCGTGATCGGTTCGAGCACCGGTGGGCCACCCGTGCTTGAGACGATTCTGTCTCAGGTGTCGGCGAAGTCCAGGGTGCCGATCATCGTGGCGCAGCACATGCCAGCGGTGTTCACGAAGTCCATGGCCGAGCGGTTGAACGGCCAGTGTCAGGTTCCGGTGCGCCACGCTGAGGACCGTATGCCGGTTGAACCGGGCGCGATCCACATCTGCCCCGGCGGTCTGAACACGCACATCGGCAAGGCTGGGTCACGCCTGACACTGCGGATGAACCGGGAACCAGAGGATACCGTGTACTATCCGAGCGCGAATGTGCTCTTTGATTCCGCTGCGAAGGCGGTGGGACGCCATGCCCTCGCCATCGTCCTGACGGGCATGGGAGAAGACGGTGTGGTCGGAGCGCGAAGCCTGGTGGACGCTGGCGGGACGGTCCTGGCACAATCGGCGGAGACCTGTGTGGTGTACGGCATGCCCAAAGCGGTGACGCAGGCGGCGATCGCGACCGAATCGCTCTCACCGACGCAGCTCGCTGAGTTGCTGGCTGAGGTCACGGCACCCGTCTCGTGTGCGGCCTGAGGGCATCGTGTGGGTGATCGCGGTACGCTTGGTGCGTGCTGCGGCTCCATGAGGTTCGAAAGTCGTACGGGTCGGTTGAAGCGCTGCGGGGCGTGACGCTTGCGGTGCGTCCGGGCGAGGTCCTGTCGCTGCTCGGGCCTAATGGCGCTGGCAAGAGCACCACCATCGGCATCGCGACGGGGCTGATGGCCCCCGACGCGGGTCGCGTGGAGATCGCCGGCGTCGGTGATCCCAGGTTGGGGGCGGTCCGGGCACACCTCGGGGTGGCGCCGCAGGACCTCGCGTTGTACGAGGACCTGACCGCTTTGGAGAACCTCAGGTTCTTTGGTCGGCTCTACCGGCTGGAGCGGTCCGTGATCGAGTCTCGCAGCGAGGCGTTGCTGGAGGAGTTCGGGCTTGCCTCTCGTGCCCGCGACCGGGTCTCGACCTACTCGGGAGGGATGAAGCGTCGGTTGAACCTGGCGGTGGCGTTGATCCACGACCCGCCATTGGTGCTGATGGACGAGCCGACGGCGGGTGTGGACCCGCACTCGCGCAGCGCGATCCTTGGTTATGTTCAGCGACTGGGTGAGGCGGGGAAAGCGGTGGTGTACTCCACCCACTACATGGAAGAAGCCCAGCGGATCAGCGACCGGGTGGCCATTCTCGATCACGGCGAGGTCATCGCGAGCGGCTCGGTGGAGGAGATCATCAAGGCGCACGGCGGCGTGACCCGGGTGCGTCAGGAATTGCCGGGCGAGGTTCGTGCGGTGCAGAGCGATGAGCCGCTGGTGACCCTTTCGGAGATGCTTGCCGATGAGCGGACGCTGGCGGTTCACATCGATCGCCCCGACCTCGAAGGGGTTTTTCTCAATCTCACCGGGCGGAGTTTGCGAGATCGATGACACCCGTGCTGGCCATCGCGTTCAAGGACCTGCGGCTGATGCTGCGTGACCGTCCGGGGTTGGTGTTCACCCTGGTGTTCCCGTTGCTTTTCGGCGTGTTCTTCGGCTCGATTTATGCGGATAGCGCGGATGGCGACCGCCAGTCGATCCCGGTTGCGCTGGTGGACGGCACGATGGATGGTTCGCTGTGGGGCGAGCGATTCGCGCAACGGCTTGCGTCGAGTGATCACCTGCAGCTGTTGCCGGTCGAGGAGACGCAACTCGCCACGGACATGCTGCGATCGGATGAAGTCGCGGCGGTCCTGGTGATCCCGGCAGCCTTCGATGCGTGGTTGGTGAGCGGGGGGACCGCTCCGACCGGCGCACCTGAACTCACGGTGGCGTCTTCGGCATTCGGGCAGACCGACCTCGTGCGGGGGATCGTCGCGGCGGGGTTGTACCAGACGGTGTTCAGCGCGTTCGCTCCGCATGGGGATGAGGACCCGGTGAGTTCGACTGGATTCGAAGTGGAATTTCGGATCCTGAGTCATCCGAAGAGCGACGGACCGCCGAATTCATTCGCGTTCACCTTTCCTCAGGCGATCATGTGGGCGGTGCTGGGGTGTGCCGCGAGCTTTGCGGTTGGGCTCGTGAACGAGCGCCACGGGGGCACGCTGGTTCGGCTGCGTCTCACGCCCATTGGGGCCCGCCAGATTCTCGCGGGCAAGGGCGCGGCGTGTATGGCGGTGTCGATGGCGGTCTCGCTGCTGTTCGTCGCGATTGGGAGGATTGTCTTTGGGGTGGTTCCGGTGTCGTTGCCGTTGCTGCTCGTGGCGATCGTGTTCGTGTGCTTCGCGTTTGCCGGGCTGATGATGCTGCTGGCGGTGCTCGGCCAGTCCAGGAGTTCTCCGGGCCAACTGGCGTGGGGGGTGATCCTGGTGATGGCGATCACCGGAGGCGGGATGCTGCCATTGCATTTCATGCCCGAGTGGCTGGTGGCGATCAGCCATTTCAGCCCGGTGAAGTGGGGCATTCTCGCGATCGAGGGTGGCATCTGGAGGTCGACGACGCTTCCGGATGCACTGCTGCCGCTCGGTGTGCTGTTCGCGGTGGGCCTTCTCGGGTTTTTTGTCGGGACTCGTTCGCTGCTGCTGAGCGAGCGGCTTACGACTCGCTAGGGGATTGCGCGTGCCCGTTCTCGTGGAGGCGGAAGCGGGCGACCAGTTGACTCAGGTGAGCGGCACGGTCGGCCAACTCGGCAACCGCAACCGAAGTCTGCCCTGTGGACTCGGCTGCGCGGGTGGCCGACTGGCTCATGGTTTCGACGGCGGAGGCGATTTCGCTGCCTGCGGCGGATTGCTCCTCGCTGGCCGCGGCGATGGACTGGATCGCGCTGGCGACGGTCTGAGCCGACTGGCGGATCGAGTTGAGGGCGAGGCCTGCGTTTGAGGCGAGATCGACACCTTCCTCGACGCGCTGGGTTCCGCTGCACATCTGCTCGACCGCGGCCTGAGTTTCGGTTTGGATTTCCCGGATCGATGAGCTGATTTCTTCGGTTGCCTTGGTGGTGCGGTCGGCGAGTTTGCGGACCTCGTCGGCGACCACGGCGAAGCCTCGTCCGTGCTCACCGGCTCGGGCTGCCTCGATGGCGGCGTTGAGCGCGAGGAGGTTGGTCTGGTCGGCGATGTCGTTGATGACGCTGATGATCTCCCCGATCTGTTCGCTCCGACGCCCGAGGCCCTCGATGGAATCGGCTGAAGCCTTGACGACATCCGCGATCGCTCGCATCCCGTCGATGGTCTGCGTCACGATTTCTGAACCACGGACGGCCTCTTCGTCAGACGACTCGGCTTGCTCCGCGGCTTGGGAGCTTTGCTTGGCGACATCGGTCACGCTGGCGGACATCTCTTCAACGGCCGCGGCGATCTGGACGGCCTTGGTGCTCTGCTCGTGCGTTGCCTCGCTCACATCCTGGGTGGAAGTGTTGATGGATTGGGCGCTGCCGGCGACTTCTTCGGCGGCGCACCGGACCTCGAAGATGAGGTCATGGATCTTGCGTATGAAGGCGTTGAAGCCGGTTGCGAGCGAGAAGAGTTCGTCGCGCGTGTTCGCCTCGACCTGAGCGGTGAGGTCTCCTTCGCCTTCGGCGAGGTCCTGCAGGGTGCAGATCATGTTGTCGATCGGGCGTGTGATGCGTTTGGCGATGAGAATCGCGAAGAGGACACTGAGGGCGCTGGCGATTGCGCCGACGATCAGTACGCCAAGGACCATGCTGGTCGCCGCGGCGTCGGTGCGAGCAAGGGCGGACTGGTACTCGTCCTCATAGGTTCCGGCCCCGATGACCCAGTCCCAGGGTTCGTAGTAGACGCATGCCGAGACCTTGTGACGGGCTTCGGTGTCGCCCTCGTTTTGCCACGGGTACCGGACGAACACGAGGTCGCCGTTGTTCTGTTCCATCGCGGAGTTGATGATCTCCTGGATGAACAGGTTGCCGTCGGAGTCTTTGGCTTCCCAGATGTTTTCACCGTCGCGCTTGCCCTGGGCGGAGATGAGGTAGTGACCCTTGTGAGATCCGGAACCTCCGAGCACGAAGACATACCCGGTGTCACCGACCTTGGTGTCCATGATGCCCTGGCGGAGGGAAGCGACGCTTTCCTGCTTCACGCCAACATAGAGCACGCCGACGATGTTCTGTGCACTGTCGAAGAGGGGCTCGTAAGCGGTGATGTACCAGGCGTTGACGACATAGGCGCGCCCGTAGTAGGTCTCGCCGTTCATGATGGTGGAGACGACGGGGTTGGGGGTGCCGTCGGGGTTCACCGCCGGGATGAAGGTGCCGACGGCGCGTTCACCGTCGGCGGTTTCGACATTGGTGGCGACGCGGAGCATGTCTCCGCTGTCGTTCATGCGTTGGAAGATCGTGGCGGTTCCGCCGACGAGTTGCTGGACCTCATCGACGACCGGTTGCGTGGCCTCGAATGAGCGGTTGGGCATGATCGGGTTCTCGCCGACCATCATGGTGGGGATCGAGACGGCGGTTGCCAGTTTGGTGTACTGGTTGACGGCGTTCCATTCGGTGGTCTGCTGATGGTCGAGAGTGATGCCGCCGGAGGACATCAGGGTGTCACGCGCGACATTCAGGTCGTAGCGAACCTTCTGTTGCAAGGCCTGGTCCTGCGCCTGGACCATTTTGTAGATCCCGGAGGCGATGGACTCGACATTCTGCCGGGCGAGCAGATCCACTTCTTCGTGGATCTGTCCGGAGAGTTCGGTTTGCTGCGCCTTGAGCACAAGGAGCATTGCCGAAGCGGCAACGACGACACTGGCAACAGTGGTCAACGCGATTTTGGCTTTGATCAGCATAGGGGTTTTCCTTGAACGGTCGCAGATGCGGTTGGCCTTGTTTGTGCTGATCGGAGCGTGGGGGGCGCGCGTTGTGAGAATTCCGAGACAATCGGTGGAATTCTGCATGACGGGTTGGGCCGAGTGCCGCTGAAACAAGGGGTATTCGAACGGGATGCGTCTCGGCGCACCACATGAGGGGGGGCGTTGATTGCCTTTCTCGGACACTTTCTGATGACCTGGTGTGTCTTTATGAACAGGTTCCGGAATGGGGGTCGATATACAGGCTGAACCGAGCGGGCGTGGTGCCGGCTGGATCAGGGATCGCACTTTGAACGAAAGAACCGCTATGCCAAAGTTCTTACCCTTTGCCTTGCCCGTTGCCTTGTTCGCCGCACTCGGGATGACGCCGTCGGTGTATGCCTCAACGGGACCGAGCGCGGATGAAGTCCGTGCGATCGTAAGCGAGATGCTCGCGGATGCGGATACGCGGTCGAGCCTTCAGTCGAGCAGTGGAACAGCCGGGCACGACGGTCGGTTCTATCTCTCGTCGCCCGGCGGTGATTTTCGCTTGAACTTCGGTGGCTACATGCAGTTTCGCTACATGGCGACCTTCGGAGACGATCTGAACGGTGTCGCCGACAACGATGATGAGCGCGGCTTCAAGTTCCAGCGCACGCGACTGATCTTCGGTGGCAAACTGTATGACAGCATCGACTTTCTGCTTCTGCCTTACGCGGGTCCGAACGGCAGTTGGTCGATTCTTGATGCATGGGCGAAAACCAAACTCGGCGATAGCGGTTGGACCGTCCAGTGGGGGCAGTTCAAGTTGCCGTTCTATCGTGAGTGGCTGATCAGCGAGCGGTTCAACCAGATGGTCGAGCGCTCGGATCTGAACTCGGTGTTCTCCTCCAGTTACGCTCAGGGTGTTCAGCTCAGTACGACCACCGACGATTATCGCGTGTTCGTGAGTTACTCCGACGGGCTGCGGACGCTCAACACCGATTACAACAGCACGATGGAAGCCGATTACGCGATTACTGCGCGCGGTGAGTACAAGTTCAGCGGCAACTGGGGGCAGTTTGCCGACATGACCAGCCTCGGCAACCAGGAGTCTGGTTTCATGATCGGCGGCGCGGTGCACCACCAGGGACGCACGACGAACTTCCGGGGCACGGATATCGATCGTCTGACCCAGTACACGGTCGATCTGAACTATGAGGACACCAACTGGAACGCGACCGCGGCGTTCATCGGGCGCAACATCAAGCAGTCGGTCGGCGGGAGTGTCAACGATTACGGCATCCTGGCCCAGGGCGGTATGTTCACGAGCGACAAGCTCGAACTCTTCGGGCGCTACTCGCTTCTGATGCCCGATGGGGACGCGACCGGGGACGACGATTTCAACACCATCACCGCGGGCTTCAACTACTACCTGCACGGACACGCGGCGAAGTTCACGGTCGATGGGGTCTGGTTCCTCGATGACCCGAACATGACCACCATGATCGGGTTCGGATCGAGCACCGAGACCGGGTTGCTGTCAACGACTGGCGATGACCAGTTCTCCATCCGCGCTCAGTTCCAATTGATCTTCTGAACGCGATCGGACATGAATCGCGGACAAGAGAGCCGGCCTCGGGTCGGCTCTCTGTGTTTTTGCCCGCGTTTGGGTTCGTCTGCCTATGCGTGAGTGTGTGTTGGAGCGCGGCGGGTTGTGGGGCGCGCAGAATAAGCAACCTTTCATGTGGAATTCATCGAGCGGGTGGGCGCCGTTCGTATCTTCTGGCTGAGACACGCGGGGCAGTGGAATGCTCCGCAGCACGGCGTGCGAGCAACGGTGCTGGATGCACCGGACACTCGTACGAAGCGAGAAGTCAGCCATGACGATCAGTACTTCTGAAATGATTGATCAGTTGTCCTCAGGCGAGATCCGTCTGCTTCGTTTCCTTGCCAAGCGTCCGCTGGATGTGTGGCCCGCGTTGGCCATCGTGAAGGAGTTTCCGTTCACGCCGGATCACGATCTGACCCTCGTGGTGGAGTCGTTGATCGAGCGTGGGCTGATGCTCGTTCAGAAGACCGGGGTACACGAGCTTCATCTGGCGTCCTCGGGCCTGGCGCTCACGGCGGAGGGGGTGAGGGTGGGGTTTGCGCTTGCCCGGGAGCGTCTGGCTCAGGCCCCGGCGGGGCGACTGCCGATGCGGTCCTGAGCGGCCCACCCCGGAGGGGGTATTGTCGGGTGCGGATTTCCATCACCGGGCCGGGTTCGGTACGATAGGACATGCCCACTTTGGAAATGCCCAGCCAGGTCGGTCCTCTCCCCTCGAAATTGAACCCGCCTTCGGTCCCTCCGAAGGCTCTTGGTGCGTCCCCTTCAGGTGGGGGTGGAGGTGGTTCTTCGGGACCTGCCGCCATGGGGAATTCGCTGCTGGAGGCCATCGCTGGCGGAGCGGGGCAGGGCAACACCGAAACCGAGTTCTACTCGCCGATCCCCGATGGCTATCGGCGTGGCCAGCACAAGTATGTCGTGGTGCTGGGAACGGTGATGTCTGGTCTCGGGAAGGGGATTTTCGCCTCCTCGATGGCGAAGTTGCTCAAAGACAAGGGGTTGACCGTAGCGCCGATCAAGATGGAGGGGTACCTCAACATCGACTCGGGCACGCTGAACCCGTTCCGGCACGGCGAGGTCTTCGTCCTGGATGACGGCACCGAGTGCGATATGGACCTCGGGACCTACGAGCGGATGCTCGACCAGAATCTTTCAGCCCGGAACTTCGTGACTTCGGGCCAGATCTTCCGCGATATCCTCGATCGCGAGCGCCACGGCGGCTATCTCGGGCGCGATGTCCAGATGATTCCCCATGTGACCGGGGAAGTGAAGCGTCGCCTGCGTGAGTTGGCGATGTACGGTGACGGCAAGAATCCCGCGGATGTGATCTTTGTCGAGGTCGGCGGCACGGTCGGCGACTACGAGAACGGATTCTACATCGAGGCGCTGCGTCAACTCGCCTTTGAAGAAGGTCCGAACTCGGTCTGCTTTGTGGCCCTGACCTACATCATCGAGCCGCCCGCCCTGGGTGAGCAGAAATCGAAGGCGGCCCAACTGGGTGTGAAACGGGTGATGGAGGCAGGGATCCAGCCGGACATCATCGCCTGTCGTTCGGAGAACCCGATCCAGCCGGGTGTGGCCCAGAAGATCGCGATGTTCACGAACACGCCTCTGCGTCGGGTGTTCTCGATGCACGACCGGAAGAGCATCTATTCGATCCCCGAGGCGATGCGTCAGGAGGGGCTGGATCGCGAGATCCTGTCGCTGCTGAACCTGCACGATCGCGTGGACCTTGCGCACGAGGATCGGGCTCGCGAGCGGTGGATGAACTATGTCCGCAAACTCACCTCGGTGAAGAGCCGGCATCTCAAGGTGGGCATCAGCGGGAAGTACGCGTCGCTGCGCGATGCCTATGCCTCGATCGAGAAATCGGTCGAGCACTGCGGCACGCAACGGGCCACGGTTATCGACCTGTGGTGTATCGACGCTTCGTAGATTACCGACGATATTTCTGCCTCCAAACTGGGCGTTTTTGATGGGGTGATCGTGCCCGGCGGTTTC
>JBICHT010000058.1:0-3939 GCA_043101125.1 Phycisphaerales bacterium JB050
AACATCGACCAGACCGCCACCGTCACCGGCGGCTCCTTCATCTCCGGCGGCACCACCATCAGCTCCGGCGACCGGGTGTCCTACGACATCGACTACTGGAGCGCCGACCTCCTCGCCGCCTATCGCATCAAAGAGATCCAGATCGACAACCACGGCAAGGGGCCGGCGCCCAACCCGTACTCCGTTCCCTCCGATGGGGTCGGTTTGTTCTTCGACATCACCGGCGGCGCTCGCGTCTGGCACCTCGATTACTCGATGAACGAGATCGGCACCGGCTCGCTCATCGATATCACCGAGACCTGGGTGGACCCGATCATCGGGGCACGCATGACCATGGACCTCCCTCACGGGCTCGGCCTCGAGATGCGCGGCGATGTCGGTGGCTTCGGTGTCGGTTCCGACTTCGCCTGGAATATCGAGGCGGCCTTCAAGGCTCAACTCGCCGACAACATCGGCGCCGAAATCGGCTTCCGCCACCTCCAGACCAGTTACGACGCCGGCTCCGGCCTCGATGAGATCGACTGGTCCATCGCCACCGCAGGCCTCTACGGCTCCATCGTGATCCGCTTCTAAACCTCGAGACACCATGCCATGATCCGGATCATCAGCGGCGACTACCGCCGACGCCAACTGAAAACCCCCAAAGACGCCACCGTCACCCGACCGCTCACCGATCGCGTCCGCACCGCGCTGTTCAACATGCTGCGTGGCCACCTCGAAGACCAGACCGTGCTCGACGCCTTCGCGGGCGTCGGCAGTTTCGGCCTCGAGGCCGCCAGTCGCGGCGCCTCGGAAGTGGTCATGATCGAACGCGATCGGGAGATCGCGTCGATCCTGCAGCAGAACATCGATGACCTCGGCGCGGGGGAAATCTGTCGCGTGATCAAGGGCGATGCGCTGGGCCTGTCGATCCTGTCGCGCTGCCCGCGCCCGGTCCACATCATCTTCTTCGACCCGCCGTACCCGATGATCCTCGACCCCACGCAGCGTGATCGCATCTTCGGCCAGTTCTCGCGACTGACGCAGTTGCTCGACGACGAGGGCTTCGCCATTCTGCGCACGCCGTGGCCGGTGATCGACCGCGTCGTGGACGGCAAGCGATACCAGGGCGGTCCGGAACAGCCCGACGACGACGATGAGGACGACGGCCGGTACCCGAGCGAGACCGCGTTCACGATCGACGATTTCGACGACCCCGAGGCCGCGGCGATCGAAGGCTCACTCCCGGAACCCAAAGCGGATGTCGCGCAGCCCGAACTGGGCGAGCGCGTGCCGATGGACCTGACGATCGAAGGCGCGGAAGGCCCGGAGACCCATGTGTACGGCTCGATGGCGGTGCACTGGTACATGAAGACGCGCGGGTAAGCCGCACGGCGGAACACTGAAGACGAGCGCAAGCGGGTGGCATGATCGCCGGTGGCTGGGGATCCATCGCTCGCGTTCAGGGTTCTCAGGTCTGCAGACCTCTGGTTGAGCCTGCGACGGCGATGATCTGGGCGGCGAGGGTTTTGCCGATCTTGGTGGGGAAGGGTTCGGGGGCTTCTTGATGCTCTTTGTGGCAGTCGGCGCTGGTCGGCGAGTGTTGTGAGTGTGTCGGTGTGGTGTGGTCGGGACGGGGTGAGGGGTCAGCGGCGCCGCCGCTGGTGGTGTTGTCGGGATGGTCGGAAGGTTCGGGGCGCCCCCTCATCCGTCGATCGATCTGCGATCGATCGCCACCTTCTCCCGCGAGGGGAGAAGGAGGTGTGATATCGGGGTTGTCGTATTCATCCGGGTGGAGTTTGTGCAGGCGACGGAGAGAGGCGAGTTCGTGGGGGGCTTTCTTGGCCGCCTGGCGTTCGTCCTGACGGATGCGGTGGGCCAGTTCGCGCCGCTCTCGGAGTTCGCGCTGCACGGCGCGGCAGTGGACGAGGGTTTGTGTGGCCGAGAGGCGCTGGCGGTTGCGCTCGGTGGCCTTGGCCTTGTCGACTTTTTCATCGCCGGTGTGTTTCTGGTCGTCCATAAGACGCTCGAGGGTTTCGAGGGCCTTGATCTGGACGCGGATCATGACCTGCTGGAGGTCGCGGAGGGTGAGTTGAGTGGTGTCGGTGCTGGTCTCGGTTTCGGGTGTGGTGTGCATGGCAGCCTCCTTGGGTTGAAGTGGGCTGCGGGAAATGTGTGCAGCCCTCACCCTCAGCGCCGCCAAAGCCACGCTGCGCGCGCAAACGCGGAGATGCGCGCACACCGTCGCGAGAATCTGCCGGAAACAAGGGCAGAAAATTTTTTGAAATTGTCACATGCGCGCTCTTTCGCCGAGGACTTTTTGCGCGCGCAAACGCGGGCTTAAGCGGTTTACTTTTCTGGTTTGGGGTGGCGGAACTGAGTGACCTGGACCTGCGCCGGGATCGCGGACCGGCATCTGCCAATTCCAGCCTCAGGGAGATTTCTCCTTGAGCCCGACCCAAATCAGGGTATTTTGGCTTCACGCAACGAGGGCGGACAGGGTGTCCGGCGCTCGTGGCAGATCAGATCGAGGAATTCCGCGATGAGTCAGGCGACGACAAAGGTGTGCCGGTTCTGCCAGGCCGATGTGTCGGGCAAACCGCGAATCAAGGACACCAAAGGAAGGTACGCCTGCCAGCCGTGCTTTGAGAAGGTGAAGGCCAAAAAGGCGGCCGCGTCTGCGAAGGAATCGGACGCGATCGGGCTTGAGGTCGAGAGCGGGATGCTCGAACTGGAAGCCGCACCGAAGCAGTCCGACGGGCTGTTCTGCCCGGAGTGTGCGAGGCCGGTGGATCGCAACAGCGTGTTGTGCGTGCACTGTGGTTACTCGCCGGGCGAAGGCAAGCGGCTCAAGACCGAAGTCGGCAAGCGCGCGGAAATCGTGGACCACTCGCGCGGGCGGATCTCGTGGGAGAACCAGCTCGCGGCTCTTGCGCCGTTGGGCGCGGTGCTGTCGTACATCGTGTTCAAAGTCGGTGGGCGGCTCATGCGCCGCACCGACATCGCCAGCCACATCAACTGGACGCTGGTCGGCAATATCGCGATCCTCGCGGTTGTGGCGTGCTACCCGATCGGGTGTGTGTGGGCGGCGACAAACGATGCACGACGCCACCACAGTTCGTGGTGGGCGGTGCTTGTGGCGATCTGCCCGCCGGTGACTCTGGCGCATATCTACGCGCGAGCAGAGAACGCCGTGCTCAAGTTGCACACAGCGATCTCGATCGCGATAGCAACGGGAGTGACTCTCATGGTGTTGAAGGGCGGGATCGCGGGATGAATCGAGTAAGACGAATCGGCATGGCCGGAGTGGGGCTGCTGCTCGCCGGCGCGTCGATGCTCGGGGCGGCGCGCTCCGCTGAGTACGCCCACCCGATGATCACCGAGGTGATGTTCCATGTGCCGTCGGGCGAGGAGGCCGACGCCAACCGGGACGGCCGGCGCGACGCGACGGGAGACGAGTTCATCGAGATCGGCAACCCCAACGCGACGCCGATGAACCTCAAGGGCTACCGGATCGTCAGCCGCCTGTCGCACGCCGCGGAGTCACCCAAGAAGGGCGTGTATTTCACCTTCCCGGACTTCGAACTGCCGGCGCACTGCGTGGTCGTGGTGTTCAACGGTTACGGCGCGACGATCCCGGGGCCGGTGGGAACGAGCGACCGGGCACCGGACGGGCCGAGCGAGGTCTTCGGGAACGGGTTCGTGTTCACGATGGAGATGAAGGCGCGGAACAACGCGCTGAGCAACTCCGGGGATTTCGTGCTGCTGCTGGACCCGGAGGGCAGGCCGGTGGACGGGCTGTACTGGGGCGACCCGAGTCCGCCGGCCCCGAACGCGGCCGACGCCGAGGGGCGGGCGATCTACCGCCTCCAGGAGGTGAAGCGCAACCCGAAGGGCAGCGTGCAGCGGATGAGGCCAGACGATGAACTGGTCGAGCACACCGCCATCGACGGCACGCCG
>JBICHT010000059.1:0-3977 GCA_043101125.1 Phycisphaerales bacterium JB050
GGTCGTCCCCATGCAACAAGACCGCGAGCCACAAAAATCCGCCGCACGGGTGCGCGCCATCTCACCCGGCGGAGGAACCGACCTCCTCCCCGCGATGCGCATCGGGGCGAAGTCGCTGCTCGAAGCCCAGGCCGCCGTCAAACACATGATCATCCTTTCCGACGGACAGTCCAACAGTTCGACCCAGGACATGATCACCATCGCCGGAAGCCTCCGGGACGCCGGCATCACGGTCTCCACCATCGCCGTCGGCGACGGCGCAGACATCAACACCCTCGGCAACATCGCCATCGCGGGCGACGGCACCTTCCACGAAGTCACCGACCCGAACCTCATCCAGGGCATCTTCCTCAAGGAAGTCCAGGTCGTGCGCCGTCCGCTCGTGCGCGAGGGGCCGTTCACGCCGATGGTCACCAACGGCGGCTCGTCGCTCATCAACGGCGTCGTGGGCTGGGGCCCGGTCCTCGCCGGTGATCAGGCGATCCCCACCCTCAACGGCCTCGTGCTCACCCAGCCCAAAGCCGACCCCAAAATCACCAACGCCCTCGCCTCCGAAGACGGCTACCCGTTGCTCTCGCACTGGTTCATCGGGCGCGGGCAAGTCGCGGCGTTCACCTCCGACGCCACCAACTGGGCCCGCAACTGGCACGATTGGCCCGGATACGACGGTCTCTGGACCCAGATCGCACGCACCGTCGCTCGCCCGGCCCAGGACGAGAACCTCGAGGTCCGCGCCGAGGTCGTTGGCAACGAACTCCAGATCAAGGTCGATGCCTTCGACGAAGACGGTCGCCCACGCGACGGCCTGTTCATCGAAGGCACGGTCGATCGCCCCGACGGCACCCGCGCCAGCGTCTCGCTGCAACAAGTCGGGCCGGGTCAGTACACCGCCACCGCCGCCGCCCCAGCGCAGGGCAGCTATGTCGTCAGCCTCTTCCCCCGACGCGGCAGCGACGATCGCGTCGCCGGGGTGACCGTCAGCGCCGTGCGCACCCTCAGCCCCGAATTCCAATCCCTGCGCTCCAACTCCACCCTGCTCCGCCAGATCGCCTCGGTCACCGGAGGTCGCGAACTCGACCTGCTCCGCCCGGAAGAGGCCGAACTCTTCGACCGATCCACTGTCCCGGTCATCACCGCCGCCACACCGCTGTGGCGCACGCTGCTCGCCTGGTGCGTCGTGGTGTTCCTCTTCGATGTCGGCACCCGACGCCTCGCCTGGGATCGCCTCCTGTCACGCGAACTCGCCCTCGAACTCAAGCGCCACACCGCCAAAGCGGTCACCCAACGCTCCGAGCAGGCCGCCGCCACGCTGACCGGCCTCAAAGGGCGTGCCGAAAAATCACGCGCCCGCAGACCGATCGCCCCCGGCGAACCCGCCCAGCCAACTCAAGGCAGGTCGTCAGCCGCCCCAGCCTCGGTCGAAACACCCAGAGTCGCATCGTCCGCGTCGGAGGCCATGCGCAAGGCCAAGGCGAAGACCGCACGCCCGCAGACCGATCAACAGGCCAACAAGCCAGCCGCTGCGCAGTCCCCCCAGAAAACGGACAAACCCTCACCTCCCACGCCCAAGAAAACCGATGAGCCGGAGGCACCCGCATCAACCACCGAGGGGCTGATGGCCGCCAAACGCCGCGCCCAGCGTCGCACAGGCGGCAACTGAGCGTTGGGCCCAAGGATCTTCGCTGTAAACTGGAGTAAAACCCTCGCCTTGCATCGTTCCGCACGCCCTCTGGTATCCTCCCCAATCACTTCGTCACTCGCGACCATACGGTCGATACACCGCCCCAGCCGAGCCCTGCCTTTGGAACGACAGGAATTCGAACAACTCGCGCTGGAACACCTCGACGCCCTGTATCGCATGGCGCTCAAACTCACGCGCCACCCCGACGAGGCCTCTGAACTGGTGCAGGAGACCTACCTCAAGGCCCTGCGCCACTCAAAAAACTTCGAGGAAAAGGGCAAAGGCATCCGTGCCTGGCTCTTCACGATCCTGCACAACACTTTTTATTCGGACATGCGCCGGCGCAAACGCTCCGCCACGCCCGTGGACGAGTTCTACGACGCGACCTCGGACGATCGCATCCCAGACGAGGCCCCGCCAGTCTGGAACCTGGCCTCGCTCGACTGGGAGCATGTCGACGACCGTTTAAAGCACGCAATCGAAGAATTGAGCGAGGAACACCGCGAGGTCTTGCTCCTCTGGGGCGTCGAAGGCATGAAATACCGCGAGATCGCCACGATTCTGGCTGTACCGATTGGAACGGTCATGAGCCGATTGCACCGCGCCCGGAAAATTCTTGCCGAATCATTGGAAGATTTTGCCGCCGAGGTGGGTTTTACTGGTGCTCAGGAACCTCCTGGGCCCGATTGAAACTCATGGTGCTTCACCGAGCCTCGTCCACGGCTCGTCGTGGCTTCCCCGCGAAATCCTTCCTGCAGCCCATCTCTCCGAACTCAAAGTTTCCATACCAATGGCCGATCACACCCCGAACAACCCGAACCCGCACCCCCAGCAGCCCACCCAGCTGCCGGATGGGCTGAGCGATGCCGCTCGCATCCGTGCAATCGCGGACGGGGAACTCGCCCCGGGCAAGACCGGTGACGCCTCAGGAGTCGCCTTCGAGCGCGAACTCCGCCAGGCGGTCGCTCGTGCCATGAGCGTGCCGCAAGCCGCTCCCGCTGGCCTCCGTGAGTCGATCCTGGCTCGCCTCGAACAAGAGGCCCATGAAGAACCGATTCCCTTCGCCGAAGCCAAACCTACGCGCGATGCCGGAATTCATCGCTCCTCACTCTTCTCGGGCTTCCTGCCACGCCTCATGGCTATCGCCGCGGTGCTGATCCTGAGCACCGCCGCGATCTACCTCGGAGCCCAGCAGTTCGCTAGCACACCCTCGAACCTCCCGACCAACGGGCAGGGTCTCAATCTCCAGACCGTCTCCTCGCAACTTCAGTTCGTCCAGAAAGAGCACAATCGCTGCTCGGACATCTCAACCGGCAACTTCACCTCGAAGATCAAGGCCACCGATCCCGATGATGCACGCGCCTTCGCCGAATCCCGCCTCGGATGCGGCGGAGCCCGTCTCGCCGATGCCATCGAGCGGATGAGAGCCTCCGGCTACGAGTTCATCGGCGTCGGAGCCTGCTCGGTACCCGGTGGCGGCAAATCGGTCCATGCCCTCTTCACCCCGACCCAGTGGTCCGACAAACTCCATCCGGTCAGCCTCTTCCTGCTCGAAAGCCCCGGTGCTGGCTGTAAAGACGCCAAAGCAGGCGTCTGCTACTCCTGCCCCAAAGCCAAGCAGGAGGGCAAACCCTCCATGATGTGGCGAGACGAGAACCTCATCGTCTTCATCCATGCCGACTCCCCCCAGAGCATCGATGTCGCCCGAACCGCCTGCCATGCCCCAGATGCCGTGAAATCCCTCTGATTCTTCACCGCAAGCACACGCAGCCGACAGGACCACGCCGAAATGCGTGGTCCGCTTTGATATATGGGGATGAACCGCCCGCCTTCCAAACCCGTATGACCCGGTAGAGTGGGACTTGTAGAGTGGGAGAAGACCCGGGAGACCGAACTGCCGATACCAAGACAGGGAATCCGGCTCCCAAGCCTTGTGGAGGAACACGCCATGCGCTCGCTTCGATTCAACACCTCGATCTGTTCTGTGGTGGTCGCCTGCGCTGGTCTCAGCCTCGCTCCGATTGCGCTCTCTCAGGACGCACTGGGAGATGGCAACGCACTCGGCGATGGCACCGCGCTCGACAACAATCTCCAGGTCGGCTCCGGCGGATACAACTCCCCAGGCCGGAACTGGCAATCGGAAATCGCCTATCGCAACGCGCTCGTCACCGGCAATGTCGGCGGCGGGAAGCAATTCCGAGGCAGCGTCGGGTACAGCGGCGTCAACGACTTCCGCGGTTCGCTCGGCAGCGACCTCGTCTACAACTTCCAACGCGATACCTACTACTCCGGTCTC
>JBICHT010000060.1:0-11416 GCA_043101125.1 Phycisphaerales bacterium JB050
CTATGTCTTCGCCTCGACCGGGTTCGGATTACTCGTGTCGTCGGTGACGAAGACTCAGGTCGCCGCGGTGTTCGCCACGACGATCCTGTCGTTGCTGCCCACGGTGATGTTCTCCGGATTGATCCAGCCGACATCCACCCTGGAAGGCGGCGGACGCATCGTGGGCGTGTCATGGCCAGCGACCTACTATATGCACCTGAGCGTCGCCACATTCGCCAAGGGGCTCCACCTGTCCGATCTGGCCGACGACCTCATCATGCTGGTGATCTTCGGACCGATCTTCCTGGTGATCGCCGCGGCGATCCTGAAGAAGCAGGAAGCGTAAACGATGAAGACCTGGTCGAACATCCTGTGGCTCGGGACGAAGGAACTCCGCAGCGTGCTCAGTGATGTGGTCCTGGTCGTGCTCATCGTCTGGGCGTTCAGTATCCAGATTTACGCCCGATCCACCGCCATCAGCGAGTCGGTCAACAACGCATCGATTGCCATCGTCGACGAAGACCACTCAACCCTGTCCCGCGCCATCGCGAACGCATTTTACCCCCCTTACTTCAAAACGCCAGAACTCATCACTCCCGCGGACATCGACGAAGGCATGGACCAGGACCGGTTCATGTTCATCGTGGAGATCCCGCCCCGCTTTGAAGCGGATGTCCGTCGCGGGCGCCAGCCAACCGTCCAGGTCAATATCGACGCCACAGCGGTCACCCAGGCGAGCCTCGGCAACAGTTACATTCAAAGCATCGTGAACAGCGAGGTGAACCGATTCGTCAGTCGGTCCGACGGAACCGCAGCACCCGCCGTGCAACTGGTTCAGCGCCGCGCCTTCAACCCGAACGGGACGGGCATGTGGTTCAACTCCATCGTTGCCCTGCTGGACAACCTCACGATGCTGACCATCATCCTGACCGGGGCCGCCCTGCTGCGCGAACGCGAGCACGGCACCATCGAGCATCTCTTGGTGATGCCGTTGACCTCGTTCCAGATCGCCATGTCCAAGGTCTGGGCCAACGGGCTGATCATCCTCGTCGCGTTCTCCCTGTCGATGCTGCTCATGGTTGAGACCATCCTCGATGTGCCAGTCGCCGGATCCCGCGTCTTGCTGATCGGCGGCACGACCGTATACCTCTCCGCCGCCGCGGCCATCGGCATCTTTCTTGGCACGATCGCCCGATCCATGGCGCAGTTCGCACTGCTCATGATGATGGTCATCATCCCGATGATGCTGTTGTCAGGTGGAATGACCCCCATCGAGAGCCAGCCGGAGATCATCCAACCAGTAACCTGGCTGTTGCCGTCGAGGCATTACATGGCGTTCGCCCAGGCCGTTGTGTTCCGAGGCGCAGGCCTCGACATCGTATGGCCACAACTCCTCACGACCATCGGGCTTGGCACCGTTTTCTTCCTCGCCAGCCTCGCGCTGTTCCGGAGGTCGATCGCCACCAGCAACTAGGCGAGTCTGGCGACCTGATGAGCTGTCAAGCGCCATCATTCTGATCATCGACAGGTTGCGAACCACCACCTCCTCGCACCGTGTGCTCCGCCGCTCCGATCACCTGGCAACGAACACCCCCGCAAGGGTAAATCTATTGTTCGACAGCCATTCACCAGACACCTCGATCAGTCGGATCAACCCCGTTCAACGGAGAGGGGGAAAGGAAGAGCAATCTCAGCCGAGGTGGCGGGGCTCTGACGAAGATCAGGACAGAGAGCCGGGAGTCAGGGCTGAGTACAACCTGCTGCTACCCACGAAACGCACAGGGAAGGTGAGGATTATCCGAAAAATTACGCTAAGGTTTACGTAGCAGCACCGCTTCGAGACCGAGCCATGAATGACTGCCAACAACCAGATTCTCTCGCCAGGAATCGTCGCCAATCGCCGGCGTGCGATCGAGAAGCCCGCTTCGCGCATACCGCCGGCCCTGACACGGCGGATTGGGAGCCGATCGCGACCCATCTCGAGGAGGTCGCGACACTGGCCGAACAATTCGCGACGGTCTTCGGTGCTTCGGAAGCCGCACGAACTCTCGGCCTCTGGCACGACCTCGGCAAATACTCCGACGAATTCCAGAACTACCTCCGGGCCTCATCCGGCCTCGAGCGCCTGAACGCCCACATCGAAACACCCAATCGCGTTGACCACTCGACCTACGGGACCCAACTCGCAGCATCCACACCCGGCATCGGACGCCTCCTGGCCTTCTGCATCGCTGGGCATCACGGCGGGATGCCCGATGCAACCAGTGATGAACTCGGCCCTCCGCTCGAACAGCGCCTTCGCAAAAGCGTCCCGCAACCGAAGGACATCCCAACCAGCATCCTCGATCTGCCCGTCCCCCCTCCCCCGAAACTGCAACTCGCAGCGCGAACGGCGGACCGGCCATTCCAGATCGCGTTGTTCACGCGCATGCTCTTTTCCTGCCTGGTCGATGCCGACTTCCTGGCTACCGAGCGGTTCATGGATCATGCACGCAGCAAAGCCCGTGCGCAGGCCGGGACGACCGATCTCCCATCATTGCGCACCGCCCTCGCAGCCCGGCTTGCACGCTTCCAGAACGCCGAGGAAAACACCGTCAATCTCTGCCGGAAGACTGTGCTCACAGCGTGCCTCGACGCGGCCTCGCGCGACCGGGGCTTCTTCTCGCTCACGGTTCCAACCGGGGGCGGCAAGACCCTCTCATCGCTCGCCTTCGCACTGGACCACGCACAGAAACACGCCCTCCGTCGCGTGATCTACGCGATCCCCTTTACCAGCATCATCGAGCAGAACGCTCAGGTGTTCCGTGAAGCCCTCGGTGAAAACGCGGTGCTCGAGCACCATTCCAACTTCGAGCCGCGACATGAGGACGCCTGGTCCAGACTGGCCAGTGAAAACTGGGATGCCCCGCTCGTCGTGACGACCACCGTGCAACTCTACGAGTCGCTGTTTGCGAACAGGCCTTCGAAATGCCGCAAACTCCACAACCTCGCCAGGAGCGTGATCATCCTCGACGAAGCCCAGTCGATTCCGATCGACCTGCTCCGACCCACCCTCGCCGCACTCAATGAACTGGTCCGCAATTACGGCTGCACGGTCGTGCTCTGCACCGCGACTCAACCCGCGATCACCGAGCGCCCGGGCTTCCCCATCGGCATCCCCGGTGTCACCGAAATCATCCCCGATGTGCCGACGCTCTTTCAGAACCTCCCAAGAACCACCATCGAACACCCCCGCTCCCTCGACAGCGACGAACTGATCGAGGAACTCGCGGCGATCCCCAGCGTGCTCTGCATCGTCTCGACCAAGGCCGAATCCCGATCGGTCTTCAAGCGCCTGCGCTCGCGTCTGGACGAGGAAACGGACACCGCCTCCTGCTTCCACCTCAGCACCGACATGTGCCCACGCCACCGGGCGGACACGCTGAGGGTGATCCGAGACCGGCTTGAGAGGAAGTTGCCCTGCCGCGTGGTGAGCACGAACCTGATCGAGGCGGGTGTGGACATTGACTTCCCGGTGGTCTACCGGGCCATGGCGGGGCTCGATGCCATCGCGCAGGCGGCGGGACGCTGCAACCGCGAGGGCCGGTTGGATCACCCCGGGCGAGTCGTGCTGTTCGAACTTACGGACTTTTCCATCCCGAAACTGATGATGAACCTCAAGAAGGCGATCCAAGACACCCGGCGCGTGCTCGGATCACACGACGACCCGCTCTCACCGGAAGACATCCACGCCTTCTTCAGCGAGCACTATTGGAAGCGCTCCGACGAGTGGGATCGACACAAGGTCATGGATTGTTTCCAGATCCAAGGGCCAGCACCGCTCTTCCAGTTCCGCACCGCCGCCGACCGGTATCGGTTGATCCGCACCGAGCAGATGCCCGTTGTGGTGCCCTATGGCGAGGAGGGCCGGGCGCTCGTCGACGAACTGCTGACGCTCTCGCGCCCGGCCGATCGAGCCCTGCGCCGGCGCTGCCAACGCTACGCGGTGCCCGTCTACCAGCAGATCTTCCGACTCCTGAACAACGATCGGCGCATCGCCGAGCCGCCAAACGACCTAGGGCGCGGCCTGTTCATGCTCACCGACCCCGGCGCCTACGACCCGACCCTCGGGCTGGACCCCGACGCATCCGGGATCGATCCCAGTCTGCTCATCGAAGGAGGTATCTAAGAAAGCGGCACAGAAACACAAGTCCCTGCGCCGCAAACACTTATCACGAGTAGCTAACCAATGGTTTCAATCCACACCTGAGTCTCAGATGACGCTTAAGTCTAGAGCAATCACACCGGTCAAGAGCCACCTGACGCAAGAACTTGCGCAATGCCATCCTCACACGGTTGACAAAGGAGCGACCTCGCATACAGTTCCATTGATTAGCAACTCATAAGGCCCTTTCGAAGAGAGATCCAATGGTCACAGCTCGAGAACTCAAAATCGCTGTCGAAGTAGCCCAACTCTCCCAGGTTCCTCTGGATCGCTTGCCCTACACGGAGGAGTTTGAACGGCTCTGGAAGGAGTTTATTCGACGCCTCGGAGAACCCTGCCCACGATCCGAAGTGTTCCAGCTTCTCCTCTCCGCCCGGAAGCGAGGGCTGCTCCCGGGGCGGCAGCGGAAAGCCACAACGAAAGGAAAGAAATGATGTCACACGGTATCCGGCTCCGCGTCTGGGGCCCTTCCGCCTGCTTTTCCAGGCCAGAAATGAAGGTCGAGCAAGCCAGTTACGAGGTGATGACCCCCTCCGCCGCACGCGGCATTCTTGAAGCCGTGTACTGGAAACCCGAAATCCGCTGGGTCATCACGGCCATCCATGTCCTCGCACCGATCCGTTTCACCAACATCCGGCGCAACGGGGTCGCCTCGAAGATCCCGGTCAGAGGGGCCTCCGGCGCGAGCAAGGCCATGAGCAGCGGCAAGGGCCAACTCGGGCTAGCCATCGAAGATGACCGCCAGCAGTTCGCCTCCATGATCCTGCGCGATGTGCACTACCTCATCGAAGCCCGCTTCGAGATCCTCGGGGGCAAGGACGGCCCCGGCAAGCATCTGGCCATCTTCGAACGCCGAGCCAAAGCCGGGCAGTGCTTCCACCGCCCGTACCTTGGTGCCCGCGAACACGAATGCCACTTCGCCTGGGTCGATCAGAACGAACCGATCCCCGGCCCGACCGACCCGCTCCCCGAGTCCTGGCGCACCGGCATCGAGGCGATCGACGGGGCCGACCGCTCCTCTCTCGCCGGGGAACGCTCGCTCGGGTTCATGCTCCACGACATCGACCACGCCAACGACCGCACCGCCCACTTCTTCAACGCGGTGATGACCGACGGCGCCATCACCGGAATCGACCGCGAAAGGACCTACGCATGATCCTCGCCTCCCTGATCGATTACTACGACCGCCTCGCCGCCGATCCCGAGAACCCGGTCCCCGACTTCGGATTCAGTGTCCAGCAGATCAGTTTCTGTGTCGTGCTCAATCCCGACGGCACACTCAACAGCAAAGACGATATTCGACAACCCCTGACCGGAGGCAACGGCAAGGAAAAAGTAAGACCAGTCCCAAAAAAAGTACCGGGGCAGAATTCTCGGGCTGGCACAGCATTGAAACCATATTTTCTGTGGGACAACGCCGCGTACATGCTTGGGTACGAACCGGACGATCCGAAGCCTAATCAGACGCGCAAGAAGTTCGAGGAGTTCCGCAAGCAACACCTCGCACGACAGGCGGCCATCAATGATCCGATCTATGACGCGATCTGCATCTTCCTGAAAGGCTGGGATCCCGATGCATTCGATCCCGATGAGTCCACCAAGGAAGCCCTGTCCAGTTTCGGAATCTTCCGGGTGCTGCCCGCTCAGGAATTCGCTCACGACCGGCCCGCGATCCGGCGCTGGTACATCGGAAACAAACTGAACACCACCGACCAGAGCCACGCTGCGAAAGCTGCCCCTTCCTTGCTGAGCGGGCGCGTCGCTCCCGTCGCTCGACTGCACGAACCGGCGATCAAGGGGGTGGCAGGATCTCAAAAGAAGGGAGCGCCGCTCGTTTCATTCAATAAGCGAGCGTTTGAGAGCTACGGTAAATCGCAAGGCCAGATCGCTCCGGTGGCCGAGGACGAAGCCTTCAAATACTGCACGGCACTCAACGCGCTGCTCGCCGACCGCTCGCGCCGAACCTCCATCGGCGATGCCACCGTCGTCTGGTGGGCCGACCGACCCACCGAGGTCGGCGAATCGCTCATCGCCGAGTTCTTCGGCGTCCCGACCGAGGAAGCCGAAGAGCCTTCCGCCGAAGACCGGCAGTCGGTCGATCGAGTAAGAAACGCCGTGGGCCGGCTCCGACGAGGCCTCACGCCCGAAGACTTCCCCGACGATCAGGTCGGTTTCCATGTGCTCGGACTATCCCCCAACGCCGCACGGTTGTCGGTGCGATTCTGGTGGTCCGGCTCGTTGGGGGAGATGGTCGAGAGGATCCGCCAGCATCAGCAGGATCTCATGCTCAAGCCGATTCCTGAGCGCGAAGCCGATCGTCCCATCACGGTCAATCGCATGGCTCGAGAAACCGCGCGCATCCTCGGGGACCGTCCGGATTCAAAGACCATTGACCCGATGCTCTCCGGCGAGATCACTCGCGCCGTCCTCACCGGCGTGCCGTACCCCATGTCTCTGCTGCAAACCATCATCCGGCGCGTCCGCAACGACGGGGAAGTCACCTACGGACGCTGCGCTGTCATCAAAGCATGCATCACCCGCCGCAACCGAGTCCTTGCTGGCTCGGGCGGCTCAAAGAAGGAGGTTCCCGTGTCGCTTAACCCAGAAGGCCCCACCCCCTACCAACTCGGCCGGCTCTTCGCCGTGCTCGAGAAAACGCAGGCGGATGCCATACCCGGTGTGTCTGCCGGCATCCGAGACCGCTACTTCGGCAGCGCGTCGGCTACTCCGGCCTCGATCTTCCCACGCCTGCTGCGCATGACCCAACACCACATGGGCAAACTCCACGAAGGGCAGCGCATCAACCGCGACAAACTCATCCAGGAAATCTGTTCGAACATCGAACGCTTCCCCCGTCACCTCAACCTCGAAGAACAGGGCCTGTTCCAGATCGGCTACTACCACCAGCGACAGAACCTGTACACCAAGAAATCTGAACCCGAAACCGCCGCTCTCGGCGAGGAGAACTAACCCATGACGACCGATTCCCAAGCCATACGCAACCGCTACGACTTCGTCTACTTCTTCGAGGTCCGCGACGGAAACCCCAACGGCGACCCCGACGCCGGGAACCTGCCTCGCGTCGATCCCGAGACCGGCCAGGGCCTCGTCACCGATGTCTGCCTGAAACGCAAAATCCGCAACTTCGTCGGTGTCGAGCACAACGAACAGCCGCCCTTCGAGATCTATGTGAAGGAAAAGGCGGTCCTCAACAACCAACACGAACGCGCCTACACCGCGCTCAAGGTCAAACCCGAGAAGCGCAAAATGCCCAAAGACGAGGCCAAGGCACGCGAACTCACGGCGTGGATGTGCCAGAACTTCTTCGACATCCGAACCTTCGGCGCCGTCATGAGCACCGATGTCAACTGCGGCCAGGTCCGCGGCCCCGTCCAGTTCGGCTTCGCACGCTCGAACGACCCCATCGTGACACTCGAACACAGCGTCACCCGATGCGCGGTCACCACACAAAAAGAAGCCGATGCCCAGCAGGGCGACAACCGCACCATGGGACGCAAGTACACCGTTCCTTACGCCCTCTATCGCGTCCACGGCTATATCAGCCCACACCTCGCCGACCCCGAACGCAACGGTACCGGATTCTCCGAAGCCGACCTCGAACTGCTCAAGCGTGCCCTGAACCAGATGTTCGAAATCGACCGATCCGCCGCACGCGGCGAGATGCGACCGGTTCACTGCATCGCCTTCAAGCACGAATCCATGCTCGGAAACGCGCGAGCAGATGAACTCTTCTCACGCGTCGGCTACTCACTCCGGCCCGAAGTCCGATCCGAGAACCGCCCCCCTCGTTCGTTCGACGACTACCAACCGGTCATCAACCTGGACGATCTTCCCACCGGTGTCAGCGCGGAAACCTGGGTGAATCCACCCGTGCCCGCCGCCCAACCCGCAGCGACTCATTGACCGCTGCCCCTCCCGGTGTCGCGCCGTGGAAGCGGCGCAACACCGTTTCATGTTTTCCGATGAAGACCTGATCCCGATTTCAGCGCTCCAACACCACCTGTTCTGCCCGAGGCAGTGTGCGCTGATCCATATTGACGGCCTCTGGGCCGAAAACCAACTGACCGCGCACGGCAGGGTCCTCCACGAACGCTCCGACACCCCGGGAACCCAGAAACGCCGAAGCCCGGCACGATCCTCGACCGAGCCCGAATCCGCCCCGGCCACGAAGCGGATCATCCGCGCGATGCCGCTGCTCTCCCGACACCTCGGGCTGACCGGCAAGGCCGATCAGGTTGAGATCATCGGACCAGACGGCGACGAACAGTCTGTCCGCCCCGTCGAACACAAACGAGGGAAACCCAAGCACCTCGATCACGATCGCGTTCAACTGGTCGCTCAAGCCATGTGCCTCGAGGAAATGTTCGGCGTCACCATCACGGAAGGCGACCTCTTCTATCACGCCATCCGTCGCAGAGAAACCGTCGCGATCACCAACCGGCTTCGGTCCACGGTCCGGCGCGTGACCGAGGAAATCCGGCACAACATCACTCTGAACATCACCCCACGCGCAGACCGCCAGCCCAAGTGCAAGAACTGCTCCCTGCTCAACCTCTGTCTACCCGATGGCACCGCACCCTCGCGGGACCCGTCCCGGTACCTCGCCCGCTCTCTGGGCAGTTCACTTCGGAATCTTCCGGATACCACACAAACCAACCGTCCCAAGCAAGCAAATCCATGAAGCAGCACCTCAACACCCTGTTCGTGCAGACCGACGGCGCATGGCTCAAGAAAGATGGGCAGACCATCGCAGTTGTGGTTGAAGGCGAGGTCCGCATGCGAGTCCCCGTCCATACCATCGGCGGCATCGCGTGCTTCGGGCGCATCAACGCCACCACACCACTGCTCGCCTTATGCGCCGAGAACGATGTTGCCGTGTCCTTTCTCAACCAGCACGGCCGCCTCCAAGCCCGAGTGACCGGCTTCACGAAGGGCAATGTGCTGCTCCGACGCGACCAATACCGAGCCGCGGACGATGAGACACGATCATGCTCCATCGCCGGGCCCATGGTCGCCGCAAAGATCGCCAACTCCAGAACAACCTTGCTCCGCGGCGCACGCGACCACGGCGATGCGGACGGGCAAATCGCCGCGGCTTGCTCCCGGATGGCCCCCAACGCCGAAGCCGCGCTCCGATCAGGATCGCTTGATGAAATCCGAGGCAACGAGGGCGAAGCCGCCAACGCCTACTTCAGTGTACTCGACCGCCTGTTAACCCTCGGTTCTCCCGAGCGCGATGCGTTCCGATTCGTGACACGCACCAGACGACCCCCCCGCGATCCCTTCAACTGCCTCCTCAGTTTTCTCTACTCCATGCTCGCACACGACGCCAGATCGGCCTGCGAAGCGTGCGGCCTCGACCCCGCGGTCGGGTTCCTCCACCGGGATCGACCGGGCAGACCCTCACTCGCACTCGATCTCATGGAAGAACTCCGCTCGTTCCTGTGTGACCGGCTCGTGCTCTCGCTCATCAATCGACGCCAGATCCAGGCTTCAGACTTTGACTTCCTGGAAGGCGGAGCCGTCCTGCTCACCGACACCGCACGCCGAACGGTGCTCGCCGCATATCAGAAGCGCAAACAGGACGAAATTCTCCATCCCTATCTCGGGGAGCGCGTGACGGTCGGCCTGCTTGTGCATCTGCAGGCACGCCTTCTGAGTCGCGTGCTGAGGGGTGAACTTGAGGTGTACCCGGCGTTTATCTGGAAGTAACCGCAGACCGCATGGATACGGAAAGGCAACCCCATGCATGTGCTCATCACCTACGATGTCAACACAACCGACAAAGAGGGGCGAAAGCGTCTCCGTCATGTCGCGCGCGTCTGCGAGGACTGGGGCCAGCGCGTGCAGGCCTCGGTATTCGAGTGCAAGGTCGATCCGGGTCAGTATGTGACGCTCAAAGCGAAACTCAGCGCGATCATCGACCCGCAGACCGACAGTTTGCGGTTCTACAATCTCGGCAAACACTGGCACCAACGGGTCGAACATGTCGGAGTCAACCGATCGCGAGATCCCGACGGCCCGCTGATCATCTAGGACCGAATGATTGAACCAAAGGCAGGGCGTCGCGAGGCCGGAGCGCGCACGGTTTCCCGGGCCGGTTCGCGGCGACCGCATCCCCTTTGCTGCACACGACTTACCGATACTATCTCTGAGTGTCCTGCGAATCACGAAAGCGACCCGAGGCGGTTCGCGGATTCGCGGCTGAAAGATGAGCAGTCACAAGGGGTTACAGTATGGGCGTCGCCCGCATCACGCGGGCGTGGATTGAAACGCGGACATACATCGTCCCGCTGTCGATGGCGATGTCGCCCGCATCACGCGGGCGTGGATTGAAACGAGGACTTCGACACCACCTACGAGCCGAAGACCGGGTCGCCCGCATCACGCGGGCGTGGATTGAAACACATCTCATACTGGCGTGACTGGGACGATCAGCGGGTCGCCCGCATCACGCGGGCGTGGATTGAAACCTCGATCAGTTCGCCAAGGAGTTCCCCGATGCCAAGTCGCCCGCATCACGCGGGCGTGGATTGAAACCCACCGTGGCGGGACAACTACACCGAGTGGGCACGTCGCCCGCATCACGCGGGCGTGGATTGAAACATCAGTAAGGTGTGGGAGCGGGTGGATGATGAGAGTCGCCCGCATCACGCGGGCGTGGATTGAAACGTCGGCATGGCGGTGCAGGCGATCATGCTGGCGATCGTCGCCCGCATCACGCGGGCGTGGATTGAAACTTCTCGATGAGTGCAATCCCGGCCCGTGCGTAGGCTGTCGCCCGCATCACGCGGGCGTGGATTGAAACGGCCCGATCAACTTCCCACTCGCCGCGCCACTCTTGTCGCCCGCATCACGCGGGCGTGGATTGAAACTGGCACCGAAACTACTTCGCGGAATTGGCCGAGGATGTCGCCCGCATCACGCGGGCGTGGATTGAAACGAGGCGAGTTTGTTGCCCTACCGAATACGAATACAGTCGCCCGCATCACGCGGGCGTGGATTGAAACTACCGGCCGAGGGACGACGAGCAGATCGCGGCCGTCGCCCGCATCACGCGGGCGTGGATTGAAACGTCGAAGAGGGACGGGTACTTGACGACCTCGGAGTGTCGCCCGCATCACGCGGGCGTGGATTGAAACACAAAGCACGGCACGCCCGCGTCCCGGCACTGCCGCGTCGCCCGCATCACGCGGGCGTGGATTGAAACCA
>JBICHT010000061.1:0-17607 GCA_043101125.1 Phycisphaerales bacterium JB050
GTAGCGTCGTTTGGGAGCCATCCGTGCCCTCCTTGCCGGAGGCGGGGTCCGTCGCCTCCTTGAGCGACAAGGTTCGCACGACGATTCGGGAAGCGCAACCGATCATGCGCCGAACAAGGGAGCCGTCAGACAGGACCTAGAAGGAAGACTCGGCGTGATTGATCGGATGGATGGTTCATCACGAAGGAAGTGTAGCGATCTGTCACGGCTGGCCCGTCGAATAGCAGGTGCAAGCAACCCACGCGCAATCTTCGCGCGATCCTCGCGCTCGTCCGCCACAATTCACCCCGATGAGCCGATTTCCCCACGATTCGGGCTTGCCTCGCCTTCAGAGCCGTCACAAACGGACCGAAGCAACCGGTATGACCCGACCCTCCTCTCTCTCTGGCTCCAGCACCACACCCCAGGACGCCGATACAAACCGTTGCCCGAGCAGTTCTTACGCGCCCCGATCCGCCCCTCGCCCCGTTCTCGAATGGGACCACGCCTGGGCCGATGATCGTGGCGGCTACGAAGCGCCCGAGCACGCGGAGCTGGAAGCCCGTGACATGTTCCAGCGCGTCCTGTCCCACTGGGCCATGGATGTGCTGCGACTGAAGGCAGCAGGGATCGATCGGCCGACTCACGCCGACCGCACCCTGCCCGCGTTCGACGCCCTCCCGCTGCGCCACGCAGCGGCACCCCGGCGTCGGGCCGCCTGACCAGACCGGCCGGAGGCTGGCACGCCGCGTGCGGAGCACACGGCGGAGATCCGATCGGCGCAACCGTTGCGCTCGCCTCGGATACGAGCGATCTCCGCAGGACCGCGGCAGATCGCAGAGCCACGGAAGGACCGCGTCATGGGAAGCATCACTTCATCCATCGGGCTGATCAGCGGCATCGACTCCGGTTCGCTCATCGAGCAGTTGCTGCAGATCGAGGCCCGTCCGAAGCAACTCGCCCAGCAGCGCATCCTCCAGCTTCAGCAGAAGCAGGCGGCGTTCCTCAGCATCAACTCCTCGCTGCTCGCGCTCGGCACCGCCGCGGGCAAGTTCCGCACCGAGAACATATTCCAGGCCACCAGCGCGACCTCCAGCGACTCGGATGTGCTCACGGCCACTTCCTCGAGCCGTGCCTCCGAGGGCAGCTACAACTTCCGCGTCGATCGCCTCGTGTCCACCCAGCGCATGCTCAGTCGCGGTTTCGCCAACCGGGATAGTTCCGGCATCGGCGCGACCGAGTTCTCCTTCGAGATCGGCGGCGGCTCCATCAACGAGTCGACCGACCTCAGCGAACTTAACGGCGGCAACGGCATCAAGCGAGGCAAGATCAGCATCACCGATCGCGCCGGGAACACCGCCACCGTCGACCTCTCCACCGTGGTCACCGTGCAGGATGTGCTCGACCGCATCAACGGCGAGGCCGGCATCGGCGTTTCCGCTTCGGTCGACGACGGCTCGATCGTGATCACCGACGAAACCGGTCAGACCGCGTCCAACCTCATCATCGCCGACGCTTTCGGCTATCAGACCGCCACGAGCCTGGGCATCAAAACCGCTGCGGGCGGCGTCGCCTCCGACACCGTCGTCGGCTCCAACATCCGCACGGTCTCTGAGAACACGGCCTTGTCGCTGCTGAACGACGGCCTTGGCGTGCTCGTGCGCGACGGCTCGACCGACTTCCGCATCTTCACCCGCGACGGCGGACCCGCCATCGCCATCGATCTCGGCGAACTCACGCAGGAAATCGTCACCGAGGGCGAGTTCGAGGGCGAAGTCTACGACCCCGACACCATGCCCACCGGCGACGACAAGCCCGACACAGAGCAGCAGGTCGTCCGGTCACGCGCCGCGACGCTCGGCGATGTCATCGAGCAGATCAACGAGCAGTCCGAGGGCAAGGTGACCGCGCAGATCAACGCCGAAGGCACCGGACTCGAACTGATCGACAACACCACCGACAACGGCGCGGCCTTCCGCATCGCCGAGGGCTCAAGCGATAGTTCCATCGCCAACACCGCCAAGGGGCTGGGTCTGTCCGGACTGATCGGCGCGGGCGTCACGACGGCGAGTTTCACCGGCGACCGCCTGCTGAGCGGGCTGAACACCGTGCTCACGCGCAACATCAACGGCGGCCAGGGCCTCACGAGCACCGACCTGACCGTGACCGATCGCGCCGGAAACACGCTGGACCTGTCGGGCATCCTGACCGACGCGGACCTCAACGGCTCTCTGAACGCTCTGGTGAACACGATCAACAGCGAACTGTCGGATGCCGGCGTTTCTGCCCGATTCGAACTCAACAGCGCCGGCAACGGTTTGAGCGCGGTTGACACCTCGGGCGCCACGGCGGGCAACTTCACCATCGCGGGCACACTGGCGGCGGAGTTGGGTCTGGAGAAAGACTCCACGGCGATCACCGCGCAGGGCAGCAACCTGCAGATGAAGTGGATCAGCCAGGCCACCACGATGGACCAACTCAACCAGGGTCGAGGCATCGACGCAGGCGAGATCCGCATCACCGATGCTTCCGGCAGCAGTCAGACCATCACCATCCGTGACGACTTCCAGAATGTCAACGAACTGATCGAGTTCCTCAATTCTCGTCCGAACATCGAGATCGAGGCCGCCATCAACGACACCGGCGACGGCATCGTCATCCGCGATATCTCCGGCGGTGCGGGCGACCTGGTCATCGAGGATGTCACGGGAACCGCCGCCAAGCAACTCAACATCGACGGCACCTTCTCCCGTGAAGAAGGTGCTCCCGTGTCCGAACCGATCGTCGCCGACGGTTCGTACGAATTCACCATCGAGTTCGAGGAAACCGACACGCTCCAGCAGGTGATGACCAAGATCAACAACGCGGGCGTCGGTGTGAGCGCGAGCATCGTCAACGACGGATCCGCCAACAGCCCTTACCGCATGAACTTCACCAGTCGCTACACGGGCTCGGCGGGCAAGTTCATCCTCGATACACACGGCTTCGACCTCGGCCTGGAAGAACTCGCCCGAGCCGAAGACGCGGTCGTCTTCTTCGGTGCCGATGACCCGGCCAAGGCGGTGCTGCTGACCAGCACAACCAACACGCTCGACAATGTCGTCGAAGGCGTGACCATCGATCTCAAGAGCGCGTCCGACGATCCCGTGGAACTGGTTGTCCAGAGAGACACCGCGAAGATCGAGGAATCCGTCAAGAGTTTCGTCGATGCCTTCAACGCGATCATCGACACCATCGCCCGGTATGACAAGTACGACGAAGAAACCGAAACCCGCGGCACGCTGCTCGGCGACAACACCGTCGCCCAGGTTCGCCAGGGCTTGTACCGAGCCATCCAGGGACGCCCGCAGGATGTCGATGGCCAGTTCCAGTACCTGTTCCAGGTCGGCGTGAAGATCGGCGACGGCGCGAAACTGGAGTTCGATCGCGACCAATTCCGCGAAGCACTCGAAACGGATTACGACAATGTCGCGGAGCTGTTCGCCGCCTTCGAGCAGGCACCGCGCGAGCCGGTCGAAATTGCGCCCGGAGCGTTCTACACACCCGACGAGGATTCCTACAACCGTCTGGGTGTGGCCGAGCAGATCAAACTGCTCATGAACAACTTCACCAATTCCATCGACGGCACGCTCACGCGCAAGGACGAGAGCCTCAACAACCTGATCGATCTGCAGGAGAAGCGGGTCGAGCGGTTTGATATCCAGCTCGACAATCGACGCGCTCAACTCGAAGCCCAGTTCGCCGCGATGGAGCAGGCCCTCGCCCAACTCCAGAACCAGCAGTCGGCCCTCAGCTCCCTCGGCTAAGGCGCAGGAGTTGCCGATTCGCCGCAGGATCCCGGCACCGCATCGAAATCGGGTCCGAGTTGAGGTTATCGGCTCAGGTCGGGACCCCGGTGCGACGATACCACCAGCACGATGAGTTTCGATGTCAACAACCCGTACTTCCGCAATCAGGTGCTCACCGCGACACCTGAGAAACTCCGCCTCCTTCTGCTCGACGGTTGCATCCGTTTCATGGAGGACGGACGCGAGGGGCTTCTCGCCAAAGATTACGAGAAGATGTACAACGGTTTCAGTCAGGCCCGCGACATCGTGATGGAACTGATCTCCGGTATGAAGCCGGAGGTTGACCCCGATCTCTGCAGCAAGCTCGGCGCGCTGTACACCTTCGTCTTCAAGCACCTCACCGAGGCCGGGTTCGAGAAATCCGTTGCCAAGGTCGATGAGTGCCTGAAGATAATGCGGTACGAGCGTGACACCTGGGGCCTGGTCTGCGAGAAGGTCTGGAAAGAAAAGGGTGAGAGCACGCCCGTGCCGATCTTGGGTACGCCCGCCCCAACGCCGCCCAAGGCCACCGGGACCTACGGACCGGCCTCACGCCCGACCGGCGGCGGTCTCTCCTTCTCGGCCTGAACCAACCGCGACCGCTACGAGGCGTCGGCAAAGCGTGCGCTCAGGTGCTCGAGTGCGAGCGCCATCTGCACATTCGCGTTGATCTCCCGCTCCGCCTCGGAGACCGCCTCGATCGCGCCGGCCCACTTCTCCATGGCTTCGGCATCGCCGCGCTCGCTCGCCTCGCTGAGCAGCCGACGCATC
Source organism: Phycisphaerales bacterium JB050 (assembly GCA_043101125.1). Taxonomy (GTDB): domain Bacteria; phylum Planctomycetota; class Phycisphaerae; order Phycisphaerales; family UBA1924; genus JANSXG01. The sequence continues at coordinate 4,578 of JBICHT010000061.1, forward strand.
CGCTGCGCCAGCAGGTGAAACGCGTGACCCGCCGCGGCGTGGTTCGCCGCCTCCTTGCTCGCCAGAGGCCGAGACTTCACCCACCCCTCGGCCCACGCACCAACCAGTTTGGACAGCGTGGCGGAGAATTCCGGGTCGTATTTCCCGCGCTCGATCCCGCTCAGGAACGGACGCAACTCGGTCTCCCATTCGAGCAGCCCGGTCTCGATCGCCGTCCGCGCTCGCCCGGGCGACCCGGCCGCGAACTCCAGCAGCCAGGGACGCGAGCCGGGGCTTATCTCCAGACCATCCTCACGCTCTGCCCGGTCGAGCCACGCCTGCATGTCGGCATCGGACAGAGAATCGAAGCGGACGCGTTGGCATCGCGACCGAATCGTCGGCAGCAACGCTTCCTCTCGCGAGGTGATCAGGATGATGATCGTGCCCGCCGGCGGCTCTTCCAGCGTCTTCAGGATCGCGTTCTGGCCCTCGTTGGAACCGGAGCGCATCAGCTCGGCCTCATCCACCACGAACACCTTCGAAGCCATCGCCCCCGACCGACCGCTCCCGGCGAGTTGGGCGGGCTCGATCAGGTACTCCTGCAGCACCGCCAGCGGGATGTTCCGCTGCTTGGCCCGTCGCGTGGCGTCGTGTTCGCTGTACGCCGCGAGTTCCTTGGTGATCAGGTGATAGTCAGGGTGGGTGCGTGCCCGCATGAGGCGCGCGACCGGACCCTCGGGATCCACACCGAGCCGACCGGTCAGGTCGGGTGCGGCGTCCGGGTCGAGCAGCAGCGTGGCGAACGCCTCGGCGGTCGTCCGCTTCCCAACCCCCGACGCACCGACGAAGATCCACGCGTGGTGCAGCCGGCGCGACTCGATCGCGCTGCGGAGCTGCGAAACCGCCCGCTCCTGCCCGATCACGCGATCAAGATCCACGCACGCCGGTCCCGCCGGCCCAACGGGCTTGCGCTCTTCGAGTTTGACGGTCTGTGTCCGTGCCTTCGCCATGCGGGTAGGGTAGCGGATCGAGCAGGGCGAGCGACGCCGATCCGATCAGTTCCCAACCTCCGCGATCATGCATCGCACGCTGCCGCCCCCGATGCGCTCGATCGTGTCGATCGCCGGTGCGACGATCCGCCCGTGGCGGCTCAGGGTGTGGCGCTGCGCGTCGTCGAAGGCTTCCCACGCCGAGCGCGACATCGCGATGACGCGATCGGTGCCGGCGTGTGAGCCACTCCCGTCTCGGAGTTGGATAATGTTCCCCGCGAAGCGCATCGCCTGATCGAGCGAGATCCGGATCGTCTCCTTGCCCGCGTCGCGCAGCGAGCCGATCAGCGCGGCCCGTTCGCCCGCAGCGCGCACCGCTTCATCGCACACGACCGCGAAGCTCTCCTGCACCGCCATGATGACATTCGTGTGGTACACCGGGACACCCGCCGAATCGACCCCATCAAAGAGGTGAACATCAAAGCCCAGCACCGCGCCCACTTCGCGCACGAGTCCCTCATCCGTCCGGGGTGAGCGGCAGGCATAAATCCGCCGACCCCGCCGGTCAATCACCATGCTCCCGGTCGATTCGAGGAACCGCCCCTTCTCCGCCTCGGCATCCAGTCGCACGATGTGATCGAGCGTCACGCCCAGCGATGCCGCGACTTCCTCCAGCCATTCGATCCGCAGTTCGCGCCGTCGGCTGGGCGCGAGCATCGGGTACAGAATCACCGTGGCGTGCCCCGGGCTTGTCGTGTGCCAACTGAACCAGTTGTTGGGAAACACGCTGTCGGGCAGACCACGATTGTCCTCAAAAACGAATACCCCAACCCCCGCGGCTCGCAGGCGCGACACCACACCGTCAAACTCGAACTGCGCCGCGGTGCGGATCGCATCAGGGTCGTCATCTGCCGAATCGACGAACGCGTTGGTCTGCTGCGTCTCGTCGTTCAGACCGAAGGCCGTCGGACGCACCATCAGCACATGCGAGGCCACCAACGCCTCGCGCTGGGATGCATCAGCACTCAGCGGGTCGATGTCGCCCGGCGTGAGTTCGGAGATGGGTTGTTCGGGGGAATCGTGCATACGCATACATCATCGTCGGCAGGGCGATGGCTCGGGTTCAACCGGCGTGCTGGACGGTGCGGTTATTGGCCCAGTTTCTTCAGGAGAATGCCCCGGACCGCCTTCGCGTCCGCCTTCCCGCCCGATTTGCCCATGACCGAACCGATCAATCGCCCGATGGCCTGCGGCTTGCCGGATTTCACATCTGCGACCGACGATGCGTTCGCCGGGTCCGCGAGCGCTTCATCGCACCAGGCCTCGAGCGCGGATTCGTCGCTCACCTGCACCAGCCCGAGTTTCTCCGCGCCATCCGCCGCCGAGTCATCGTGGTCACACAGGTGCGCCAGCAGCGTTGGCACCGACGACGCGCCGATGGCATTCTCGAGACGCAGCGTGACCACGCCCGCCGCCTGTTCCGCACTGAAGCCGAGCGTGTCCAGCGTCGGCGGTTCCTCGTCGGTCGTTCGTTCGTTCGCGAGTTGGCGACCGGCCTGGAGCAGCAGGTTGGCCGCCTGCTTCGCCGCGGCCTCGCGATCGCTGCCTCCGGTCTGCCCGACCACACACTCGACGATGGCCTCGAACAGGTCGGACTCGGCACGCTCGGCGCTGAGCGCGAAGGCATCCGCGGTGTTCAGGGCGTACTCGCGCTGGTAGCGCTCGGCACGACGGTGGGGGAGTTCGGGCAGTTCAGCGCGGATCGAATCAACCCATTCCCGGTCGATCGGCGTCGGCAGCAGGTCGGGGTCGGGGAAGTAGCGGTAGTCGTGCGCGTCTTCCTTCTCGCGCTGCACGAAGGTGATGCCCTTCGCATCGTCCCAGCCGCGCGTGACCTTCTCGCCCGGTCCCATCTCCCGTCCATCGCTCCGCCAGCGCTCGGGCTGGGCGGCGAGTTCGCTGCGGATCGCGTTCTCCAGCGAGCGGAACGAGTTCAGGTTCTTGATCTCGGTGATCGGCGTGGTCACCGTGCGACCGTCGTCCATCACCAGCAGGCAGTTGATGTTCGGCTCGAAGCGGATGTGCCCCTGCTGCATGTTGCAGCGGCTCGCCCCGACGAAGCGGCAGATCGTCCGCAGCGTCCGTGCGAAGTTCACCACCTGCTCCGGCGTGGTGAAGTCAGGCTGCGTGACAATCTCCAGCAGCGGCGTGCCCGCGCGGTTGAGGTCCACAATGGAGTGATCGATCTTCCCACCGCCGGGTGCCTCGTGCAGCAGTTTGCCCGCGTCTTCTTCGAGGTGGGCCCGCATGATGCCGATCCGCTTCTCGCTCCCCTCGGCCTCGATGGGCCAGTCCACCGAGCCGTCGTAGCACAGGGGGAGCGCGTACTGCGAGATCTGGTACCCCTTGGGCAGGTCCGGGTAGAAGTAACTCTTGCGGTCCCAGCGCGTGACCTCGGCGATCGAGCACCCGAGCGCAAGCCCCACGCGGATGGAGAGTTCGATCGCCCGCTCGTTGAGCACCGGCAGCGCACCGGGCAAGGCGAGCACGACCGGGTCGATCAGCGTGTTCGGCCCCGCGCTCTCGAACTCCGCGCAGGCCGGGTTCCCGGCTCGGGTAAACATCTTGGTCCGCGTGTCCAGTTCGACATGGATCTCCAGCCCAACCTTCAGGCGGGTCTCAACGATCGTGGCAGCGGCTCGTTCGGATTCGGTCCAGGTCATGGGGTGATGCTATCGGGGTGGCGTGGTGGATGGGTAGCGTAAGCCGCGAAGGACCGAGCCACATCGCGCCGATCCACCGTGACCGCACCGAGCATCCATGGGTGCCATGGTCGGAGCCCGGCAAAGCCGGGCGCAGGCCATGCGGACCCCGGCGAGGCCGCAGAATCACTCGCCCGCTTCTGAGAGCGCCTGCTCTGCAAGGAAGACTCGTCGCCCACGAGGGGGCGTGCAGAAGGTCGAGAGCGTGCGGGGTGGCGTATCGCTCCCCGCCCACCCTCCATTGAGGTCACGCCGTCCTCCGCACCCGATCCCCCTCGGAGAGCCTCGCTACAATCGCCCCATGCCTAGACGAGTCGTCATCACCGGGATCGGAGCCGTCACCCCGTTCGGAGTAGGGATGGACGCCCTGTGGGAAGGCCTCTGCTCCGGGGCATCAGCCCTCGGGCCCATCGAATCCTTCGATGCGACCGGCTTCCGCTCCTCCCTCGGGGCCGAGGTCAAAGACTTCAAAGGACGCGATTTCGTCCCCAAGCACTACCGCAAGGCCGTCAAGGTCATGGCCCGCGACACCGAGCTCGCCGTCGCCGCGGCTCAGTGTGCCGTCGAGGCCGCCGGGCTGGTCACCAAGGGCAGCGCGAGCCACATCGACGAGGGCACGCCCGTCACCTACACACCAGATCGGGTGGGCTGCCAGATCGGGGCCGGCCTCATCGCCGCCGAAGTGCCCGAACTCGCGATGGCGATGGTGACCGCGGAAGAGGACGGCGAATTCAGTTACCGGCGATGGGGTGCGGATGAGCAGACCGGCGCGGGGATGGACAACCTCACGCCACTCTGGATGCTCAAGTACCTCCCCAACATGCTCGCCTGCCATGTGACGATCATCCATGACGCCCAAGGCCCCTCGAACACCATCACCTGCTGCGAGGCATCCGGCCCGCTGAGCATCGGTGAATCGCTGCGGGTCATCGAACGCGACGATGCCGACATCTGCTTCTCCGGCGGCGTCGAATCCAAACTCAACCCGATGGGCCTCCTCCGCCTCGACCTCACCGGCGTGCTCGCGCACACCGAGCCGGGCATCGAAGCCTCGTCCTATGTCCGGCCCTACGACCCAAACGCGACCGGCACCCTGGTCGGCGAGGGAGGCGGCATCCTGATGGTCGAGGGTCTGGACGCCGCCGAAAAGCGTGGCGCAACGCCGATCGCCGAGATCGCCGGCTTCGGCGCGGGCCACGCGCCAGCCAGCGACGACCCCAAACGCCGCGCCGTGGGGCTGGAAGTCGCGATCAACGCCGCACTCAAAGAGGCCGGGATCTCGCCAGATCAGGTCGACGCCATCGTGCCGCAGGGCGCAGGCCACCGTCGCACCGATGAGACCGAAGCCGCGGCCCTCCGCGCTGTGTTCGGCGAACGACTCGCTGAAATCGAACTCGTCACCGTCACTCCGGCCATCGGCACGCTCGCCGCGGGTGCGGGCGCAATCGGGGTCTGCGTTGGAGCGCGTTGCCTGCAGGAGCAGAAACTCCCCGCTCGCATCCACGCCGGAACCCCCGCGCCAGACCTCAACGCGGGTGCGACCGCCTCCCGAGACGCCGTTCTCAACTATGTATTGGTCTGCACCGGGGCCATCGGAGGCCAAAACGCCGCGATGATTCTGAAACGCTGCGCCTGATTTCGCCGGACTCCCCGTTTTCGGTATGGTGTAGTCCCCTAGAACAGTCCGGCCGCTCCGAGTCGCGCCGGCACTTGATCCGACGAGTCACGAGGACCTCTCCCCTATGACTAGCCATGATGCCAGAAGGCGACCCACGCTTCGCAACGACGAACTCGACCCCGCGCTGACCGAGGTCAGCCGCAAAGTCATCGGGTGCGCCATCGACATCCACAAATCCCTCGGTCCCGGTTTCGATGCCTCGGTCTACGAGCGAGCCCTGTCGATCGAACTCAAAGAGTGCGGCGTGGAACACGACCTGCACTTCAGTTTCCCGATCCATTACGGCGGGCAGGACATCGGACACCATTCCGTATCACTGTTCGTTGATGAACGATTCGTGGTCCAGGTTGTTGCAGACGATCGCGAGATCTCCGGCTACGATCGAACCGTGCTCCGTTCCCAACTCCGCGCGGCGGACTTGGAACTCGGCTTGATCATCAACTTCTCACGCCGACGCCTCAAAGACGGTGGTCTGGTCCGCGTGCTCAACCCCGACAAACTCGACGCCCTGCGCGGCGACGAGGAGGAAGATTACGAGGACGAGGATTGAACGCTGCAGGAGTCTCGAATGTGGGCGCGCACCGACGCGTGGTGATCACCGGCATGGGCTGGGTAACACCGCTCGGCTCTGACCTCGATTCCGTCTGGTCGAAACTGCTGGCGGGTTCCAGCGCCATCGGCCCGGTGACCCATTTCCCCGCCGAGACCTTCTGCACCAACTTCGCCGCAGAGGTCAAAGGGTTCGATCTCGCGAATTTCTTCGCCGAGCCCGATCGCTTCCGTCACGCGCAGCGCAACAGCGCTTACGCCCTCGCCGCCGCGGCGATGGCTTGGAAACAAGCCGGGCTTGGCGACGCGACCCAGCCCGGAACCGACCTCGCCCTGCACGCCGGCCTGGACGAACGCCGCGTCGGCATCTACCTCGGCGCGGGCGAGGGCATCCTCAACTTCGACGGTTACGCCAAAGCCAACCTCGACGCCTGGGACGCGGATACCCGCTCGGTCGATTTCAAACGCTGGGCCGAACGCGTCTACGAAGTGTTCGACGCGCACGGCGAGACGGAGCAGGAACCCAACATGCCCGTCACGCACCTCGCCGAAGCATTCGGCGCCTGCGGACCGGCCTTCAACTGCATGACCGCGTGCGCCGCCTCCACCCAGGCCGTCGGAGAGGCCTTCGAGATCCTCTCGCGCGGCGACGCCGACATGATGCTCGCCGGCGGCACCCATTCCATGATCCACCCGCTCGGCATGACCGGCTTCATCCGCCTCACCGCCATGAGCACCCGGCGCGACGAACCGTCCTCCGCCAGCCGCCCCTTCGACCAGACCCGCGACGGCTTCGTCATGGGCGAGGGCGCAGGCATCTTCGTCCTCGAAGACCTCGACCACGCGCTCGCACGCGGGGCCACCCCGCTCGCCGAAATCTGCGGCTACGGCTCCTCCGCCGATGCCTACCGCATCACCGACATCCAGCCCGACGGCAAAGGCGCGATCGCCGCGATGGCCGAGGCCCTCGACCAGGCCGGCATTGATCCGCACGCCACCGACGACAAGGGACGCCCGTTCGTCCACTACATCTCCGCCCACGGCACCGGCACCAAGGAAAACGATTCCATCGAGACCCGGGCGGTCAAGGGCCTGTTCGGCGACAACGCTCCGAAGATCCCCTTCTCCTCCGTCAAGTCCATGATGGGCCACCTCATCCAGGCTGCGGGTGCCGTCGAACTGATGACCTGCGTGCAGGCCATCAAAACCGGCTATGTCCCGCCGACGATGAACCTGCGTGCACCCGACCCGGTCTGCGATCTCGATTATGTGCCGAACCAGGCACGCGACCTCTCTCCCGTCGGTGGCGTGGAAGTCGCGATGTCCAACGGCTTCGGCTTCGGTGGGCAGAACGACACCCTCGTCGTTCGGCGTTTCCGGAGCTGAACCGTGTCGAAAAGATCGCGAGCGAGCAAGGGACGCGGGCCCACCCGTCGCGAGCGACGCGAAGCGGAGGCCCGGGCACGCCAGAAGAATCGCCAGACCTCGCGATCCCAGGCCAGCAGCACCCTTTCCAAACGCAGACAACGCGCCGCAGAGAATCTCGCCCGGCAGGCAGCGGGTCTCACCGAGCGAACACGGCGCCGGCCAGCGTGGATGGTGTTCTTCGAGCGTGTACGCAAGCAGCGGATGATCCAACTCGCCGCGCTCGCGATGGTCGCCATCCTCACACTGATGATCGGCGTCGGCTGGTGGCTCGCTACTCACCCGCCACACTGGTGGCAGGAGACGGATGCCAAGTCCGCACAGGTCCGCCAGACCTCCAGAGCCGTTGAAAACTGGGCCGTGTCCACCATGACCCGGGCGCACCCCGACGGCGAACCCTGGGCGGTAACACTTACCGAAGAAGACGCCAACGCCTGGCTGGCGGTGCGCCTGCCGATGTGGGTCGAAAGCGAGCGAGGCGTCTGGCCCGAAGGCATCCGCAGCGTGCGCGTCCGCTTCCACGACGGACGAATCATCCTCGGTGCGGACATCCGCGAACCCGGAGACGATCAGCCCCGAATCGTCGCCGCGGCGTTTCGCCTCCGCATCGAGGAGAACGGAAAGTCCAGCTTGGACATCGACTGGACCCAGATCAACCGACTCAAATTACCCGGATCCGTCGGGGTGAACCGCTTGAGTGAGTGGCTGAACAGCGCGGGCGAAGAAGAGATCGCCGACCAACTCGCGAGCCTGATCCGGGGGGAACTCGAATCCGACACACTCGGCTGGAAACTCGAAGACGGCAGGCGCGTGACGGTCCACGCGCTCTCCATCGAGGCCGGTGAAGTGCGCCTCGTGTGCTCGACCAACTCGGCGTTGGTCGATGCCACCCCCTGAGCACTCGGCTCACTTCACCTTGCGCAGATACTCCATCACCCGATCGGCCACGCCCTGGCCAACGCACTGCACGAACAGGCGGTCAGGCGGGAGCACATCGACCACCAACGCAGTACCACCAGAAGCAAGCACCGCGATGCTCTGCTCAATCTTCTCGGCGTTCGTGAGCAGCGAACGCACCATGGTCTCGAGTGTTTCGTGCTCGTCCCGTGAGACAAAGAGCGGGTCGCGGCTGTTCTGGTGCAGCGAGGCCTCCGCGTCGATGTCCAGCCAGCGCTCGACCATCGCCATGTCGAAGGCGGTCAGATCGAGCACCTCGCGCCACATCGTAAACGGCACCAGCGCAACCTCGTTGATGTTCAACGCGTGGAACACCTCGTCGCATAAGCGGGGCAGCAACTCCGCGGGCGCTTCGAGTGTCCGATCGGCGGGATGGTCGGACGGCGGTTTCGCTCCGATGCTCAGAGTGACGCGTCGGTCATCGGCGATCGTGAACCGCACCACCCCGTCATGCTCATCGGCCTTGACGCCGAGTTGTTCGATGGCGGGAAGTGCTTTCACATAGGCGAGAAAATCCACCAGTCCTCCAGTGTTGTGCGCGGCTTCTCGCGGCGCGGTTCAGACGATCGACACCGAGATGGAAACGCCCCCTCGGCGATACCACCAATCTATCGGCCCCGCATGCAACGGATCAAGAGAGAACCTGGAGCCGACCATACGGGGTGGGGCCGGGGTACACTATGCCCGGTGGGATCCGCGACCGAGAACAACCCGAAGACCCTCGACGGGCGCGACGCCGCCGAGGCTATCCGTCACGCCCTCCCTGTGGTCCTGCCCACGGAAACCGTGTTCGGCATCGGGGCCGACGCCTCTTCGCCCAAGGCCCTGGATAGCCTGTGGTCGATCGGGAACGGCTCTCACCGCCAACCACTCGCCTGGCACATCGGGTCAACCGCCGTCCTGCACTCAGCCCTGGACGATCTCCAGCACACCCTGTCGCCGGTCCAGAACCGTCTCGTCGGTCAACTCTGCCCCGGCCCCATGCTGCTGGCCATCGAGATGGACTCGCAGACCCTTGAACGGTTCCAGAAACAATTCGGCATCGCCCCCGGCGTGGTGGATGAAGGCGGCGCACTGCTCGTCCGGGTCGTCGCCAACCGCGAGACCCAGAACACCCTCGATTTGGCGGGAGTTCCGGTCGTCCTGCGGGCCATCCCCGCTGCGGGTTCTCCCAGAACGACCGACGAGGCCGTGCGAGCCATCGAGCGCATCGATACCAACGAAACCGTCGCCGGTGTCCTCGCCAGCGACCAGCGAGCGCTCGGCCAATCGTCTACCCTCGTGCGATTCCTCAAGTCCGGCAGTTACCGCGTCGATCGTGAGGGAGCCTATTCCCAGCGGTACATCGATAAACAGATCATGCGCACGATCCTCTTTGTTTGTACTGGCAACACCTGTCGCTCACCCATGGCCGCGGCGATCGCTCGCGAACTCATCGAGCGTTCACCCCTCGACCTGCCCACGACCGTCCGCTCCGCCGGTGCCTTCACCTCGGGTGGCATGCCCGCCACGACAGAAGCCGTCATCGCGGTCGAATCGCTCGGGTACGACATGGGCCCGCACCAGTCATCGGTGCTGACCCGTGAGATGATCAACCAGGCCGACGAGGTCTATGGCCTCACCGCTTCGCATGTCGAAGCCATCCGAGCCATCGACCCGACCGCCGGCGACAAAATCATGCTCCTCGACCCCGATGGACGCGATGTCCCCGACCCCATCGGCCAGAGCCAGTCCGTGTACGACGAAACCGCCAAACGCCTGCAAGAACTGATCCAGCGACGCCTGTCCGAACACCGCCAGACCGTACCCGGGGAAGGGCCGCAATGAAAATCGCTCTCGGTTCCGACCATCGCGGACGCGAAGCCGCGCTGCAGATCGAAAAGCGTCTGCGCGAAGCCGGGCACGACATCGTCGTGATGGCGATCCCCGAGTCCGGCGAGATCACCGACTACCCCGATGCCGCGGCAACCGTCGGCAACGCGGTGTCGCAGCACAACGCGGATCGCGGCGTCCTGATCTGCGGCACGGGGCTGGGGATGTCCATCGCAGCCAACAAAATCCCCGGTGTCCGCGCCGCCGCGGCTCACGACGAGATCACCGCCGAACTCTCGCGCAGCCACCTCGACGCGAATGTGTGTTGCCTCTCCGCAGACCTGCTCGGCCTCCGCTTGATCGAGAAGATCGTCGACCGCTGGCTCGCCCTCGAGTTCGAAGGCGGACGCCACCAGCGCCGGATCGAGAAGATCGCCGCCATCGAGAGCGGCCAGGGCTCGGCCTGAACACCAGTCAGTCGTGGTCCAGGACCGAACGCGCAATCGCATCAATACGATCGCAGAGATCAGGGTGCGCCCCCCAACTCGGTTGCAGGCGAAGCCGCCGGATCTCTCGTGCGATCGGCGCCGTGCGGGAACCATCGGCGTTCTGGGCGGCGAGCACCTCCAACATCCGCATCGAAGCGTGCCAGTACTGGCGCGTCCCACGATCCTCAGGCGCGGTCGTCGCGACCACATCGCGATACACCGCGAACGCTTCAGCACTCCTTCCACGCCTGAGCAGCGCATCGGCGTGAATCAGACGAAGCCAGTCGCGATCGAGTTCGTGCTCCACACGCATCGACGCAGCGAGCGCCGCCTCGGCCAACCGAGCGAGCGCACGGTCGTCGTCGGTGTATAGCGCGACGGAAAAGGCGGTGATCGCCAAGCGCGTGTAGACCCCTTTACGCGTTGCCAGAAGCGGCGCGCACCGCAACGCACCCGAGGCCATCGCGTGAGTCTGATCCAGCATCGGCACCGCGAGGCGAACATCGAGTTCGCCCGGAAGCGCTCGCGAGGCATACAACGCCGCACCAACAATCGCGCCATCCGACCCCGCGATCGGGCCATCGTTCCCGGACAACAACAAAGCGCGAGTGCGAAGCGCCTCCACGATCCACGCAGGCACCGCCGTGGTTTCAAGCCCGGTGAGCGCTTCATGGACCGCCGCCGGATCGTCGAGACCCAGAGACGCCATCACCGTCACCAAACCGGGATCTCCCCCCGCCGTACCGAGCAGTGCGCTCAGCGACGCCAGCAGTTCAATCGCTCGACGCTCATCGTTTGGGTCGATCGCGGGTTGATCCATGAGCGCCGCGACCTGGTTGCGTACGACCGCGTCCGTGAGCCAGGCTCCCGCGAGCGCGAGGCCGCGAGCGGCATCGTCGTCAAGGGTTTCCGCGCGTTCGGCGAACCCCATCACGGTCTGAACCCGCTCGATGAGTCCGAGGGTGGCCGGCCCCGCTTCCGTCGGGGTGACCAGCACCGTGGCCAGCAGGTCGATGTTCGAGCGATCCGCCTCCGGTCGGCTCACAAGCGTATCGAGCAGGTCAAGCAGTCGGTCCCGCGCCGGCCCGGAACCCGGAAGCGATCTCGGATTCGCGCCGATCCGCGCCCTCAGAAGGAGCGAGACCCGGTCCAGCGCACTCCGCCCCAGGGTGGTCCCCGAGGCCAGGCGATCGAACTCGAGGCCCAGCCGGACAATCCGCTCGAGTTCGAGTGAGCCCGCCGTGCCCGGATCGATCGATCGAAGTTCGAGCGCCAACGCCAGCGGCTGCAACGCGCCGAAGGATTCATTCGCGACGGTGGGGGCCGGGGAGGATGACCTCGCAAGATCCACCAGACGGATCACATGGCCCGCCGTTTCACCGATCGACCCGGCGTCAACTCCCCGCAGCAGCGCGGTGCCCCGTTCCAGCATCGGAAGCCACGCCATGGATCCGTACGGCGAACCCCTCGCCGCCTCCAGCGCCTGATCAGCGAGGCGATCACACTCGGCCTTGAGCACGCGTTGGCGAGTGTCCGCCGTCTGCGCTGTTCTCGCACCGATCGCCGCGAAGCGAACACGCAGCCGCTCCCGATCTTCAGGATCATCCGGCAACGCCTCCCGCGCTTCGGAAGTCGATCGCGCCACCGCAACCAGCAGCGCCTCGGCCGCGCGAAGCGTCTGCACCGATTGCGCCGACGAAGCCTCCAGATCGCGGTTCTCTCGCAGGGCTTCCCGTGCTTCACGCACGCCCTCCACCGCACGCTCTGCATCGTTCAGACGAAGCGAAGCGAGGGTGGCGATCAGCGCGCGTTCAAGATCCGACCACGCCGACACCGACTCCGACAGTTCCGCGATCCGGCGCGCCTGCTCGAACCCGCGACGGGCCTCATCCGAACCCGCGAGTGCCGGCTCCGTTGCCGCCGCCGCGATCAGAAGCCCTCGCGCCCGAGCCAGCGGGATCAACACCTCCGACAGTTGCACCGCCTGGTCAATCCCGGAGGCGTTGGTCCGATCCGCTTCACCCAAACGGCGTTCGACCAACGGCTGCATCGCGTCCAGCAGCGCGCCGACCTCGGAACTCCGCGCCAGCAGCCTCGCACGCTCCTCATCCGTTGGAACGCCGAACAACGCCCATCGCAGGTCCGGGTCCGACCACGAGGGCATCGCTTCGAGAATGGCCCGATCCAGTGCACGACAGAGATCGCCCAGAGACTCACCGTGCTCGCGGACGATCCGATCCACACGCTCCTGCGCGGATTGCGCCGCCACACCCTGCGGGAATCCCGCAACCAGAGCCATCGCGAGCACACCGCAAGCGAGCGACCGAGTCCGGGTTCTCCGTGCGCGTCTCATCGCCAGCATCTTATCCGCCGCCGGGTCGCGCGAAGCGC
>JBICHT010000062.1:0-6122 GCA_043101125.1 Phycisphaerales bacterium JB050
GTAGCGTCGTTTGGGAGCCATCCGTGCCCTCCTTGCCGGAGGCGGGGTCCGTCGCCTCCTTGAGCGACAAGGTTCGCACGACGATTCGGGAAGCGCAACCGATCATGCGCCGAACAAGGGAGCCGTCAGACACGGCCTAGCGGCGTTCACAAGTTTTCGAGCCAACAGCCGGGCGTGGTAGATCGCGATCTTTGAGCCCACCCATAGCCGCACGCGGCAGTAAGCGGCCTCCCCAGCACCAATAGGACACGCCACCGAGTGGCTCGTCCGCCCGCGCCCCAGACCAACATCAATCTCGCACAAGCCGTCGCAACAACTCGCGATCCGATCGCCAGTAGAACCTGCGTCTGACTTGCAGCCAGTAGTTCCTCAAATTCGTCGTTCGAATGTTTGCACCACACTCTGGGCATCTCACCACATCATCACCCGTCGCAAGGTCGTAGCCGCAGAACGGACACGGAGCCGTTGGGCCAACCCCGCTTCGGTCACATAATTCCTGAAAGCGCCTCCGGCTTCGCTTCAGCCCGGTATACAGCAACGCCATGACCACGCCCGCGATCGTCAGCACAGGCCAAGGGATCGATGGTGACTGTCGCATAAACACGACCATCACCCCAGCGTTCACGAGCGCGAGTACACACACCAGCAGCCACACGATGCGGTGACGAGCGTAGACAGACAGTCGATAAGCGGTAGCCTTTTCCACACCATCCAGTTTATCCCTCTCGTAGACTGCCCTCCGCTCACTTCGCGCCAACCTCATTCCAAAAACGAAAAAGGCGGACCAAGGCTCTCGCCTGGGTCCGCCGGGATCAGCAATCCCTGAGTGTTCGATCCGAAAAGGATCGGTCCATCAGTGGCGCGATCAGTTGTCCAGGTTCACCGGGACATTCGTGATCACGGGCATCGGGTTCGGGCTGTAAGTCGCCTGGCTGTTCTCCAGGTCACGCAGGGCCTGCAGGTACAGAGCCTCCGCACCCTCGACGGTCGGCAGCTTGCCCTTCGCCATCGCCAGACGCTCGTCCCAGTTCACCTGCGCGGTGTTGGAGAACTCAACCGCACGCTGGTTCAGGCGAGCAATCGCCTCGTTGGACAGGTCCTGGTACGCCGCGGCGGCAGCCATCGCCTTCTCAACAGAAGCCTTGCTCTGCATCTGAGCCAGGTACTGGTTCGCGAAGGCACGGTTCCGCTCCGACTCGGTCTGCACGATGCGGCTGTCGAACAGCGAACGCACCGCCTGGTCCTGAGCACTGGCGATCTGGAACTGAGCGTTCGCAGCAGCCTCGGCCATACGCGACTCGGCAAGAATGCGCGAGCGAGCACCGGTGTCCTCGGCCTGGAAAGTTGCGAATTCGTAAGTCGCATCCGCCAGAGCACGCGAGACCGCAGCCGAAGCCGCGAGCTTGGTCGCGTTCCGCAGCGAGTGCATGTACTCCACATTCGAATCCGCGATCAGAGCCTCGGCCTCGTGCGAAGCAGCCAACTCGGTGGTGTTCGCCTGCGAGACCTTCGCGAAGGTATCCGCGATGAACGAAGCCTCGTTGTAGGTGGCCTCGGCGATCGCGATGAACGACTCGGCAACCTGATCCAGACGGGCCAATTCAGCCTCGAGCTGCTGCTCGGCGGTCTTGATCTCCTGACGCATCTGCGCCACAACCGCACGCTGGCTCTTCTCCAGCGAGTCGGCCTCGGCGAGCAGACGCTTGGCCTCGGCTTCGCCTCGGGTCTTCGCCGAGTCACGCTGGACGATCAGCGAGCGGACCTCAGAACTGCCCGAGGATTCCGCAGCGCTGGCACGAGCCAGGAACTGACGGATCTGAGCCTCGGAAGTCTTGTCGGTCGCCTCGGCCTGAGCGGTGAGGTTCACGATCTGAGCGAGGGTCTCGCGCTTGGCGGCCTCGGCAGCAACGACCGAGCGGCTGCGCTCGGCTTCGGCCTGAGCGATCATGCTCTCAGCCTGCAGGAACAGCTCCTCGATATCCGCCGAACCCTTGCGCTGGATCGAGTCCGCGCGGGCAAGCTCAGCGTTGTGCTTGGCAACCTGCTGGTCCCACCAGGCGCTGGCCTGGGTGGTGCGCTCCTGAACGGTCGCGTACAGGTCACGCTCCGCGGCTTCCTCGTGCTTACGAATCGCCGCGGCTTCGGCGAGAGCACCCTTGAAACGAGCAACGCGCTCCGGCTCCAGGACCGCGGGCTTGCCAGAAGCCTCCGCGAGTTCCGGGGTCGAATCGTTGTTGCTCGCGCCGGGAGCCTTCGGATCGGTCTTGCCGGGCAGAGCCGACGAACCGCGCTTCGCCTGGTTGGCAAGCTCGCGATACAGGTCGGACTGGATGCGACGGGCCTCGGCCTCAGCCTCGGCGGTGATGAGCTTGCGCTCGTTCTCGGTCAGAACCTGCTGGTGACGAGAAGACTCACGGATCGCGTTGGCACGCGCCGCGGCTTCCGCCTTGATGAACTCGGCGCGAGCTTCACGCTCGATCCGATCAGCCTCGGCACGACGGAACGCGATCTCCGCCTCGCCGTGCTCAACGAAGCGCTCGATCGCCGCGAGTTCGTTCTGGTAGTTGGTCTCGCCGATCGCCAGACGCATGTCCGACTCGGCACGGATGCGGTCAACCTCGGCGCGGGTGCTCTGGTTGAGCGCCTCAGCCGCGACCATCATGCGCTCGGCCTCGGCCTTCGCACGATCAAAGTTCGTGTCGGCCTCGACGAGGGCAACCTCGAACGCGCCGTTGACATCCTGCTCCTCGAGGGCCTTCGCAAGAGCACGAAGCTCCTTGCTCTTGGCCTCGGAGAACTCATCGAGCGTCGTCGCCCGGTTCGCGTACTCGCTGGCCTGTGCTTCGAAACGCTGAGCGGCGGTCTCGATCTGCTTGTTCAGCGCCGCGACCTGAGCCGCGGTGTGCTCAGACACCGAATTGGCCTCAGCCCGAAGCTGACTCACCTTGTTCTCAGCACGCTCGGCGGTCATGTCCGCCACGGTCTCCATCTGCTCGATCTGGAAGCGACCACGCTCCTCGACCGCCTGACGCTCAGCGAGCATCTTCTGGTAGTCGCCCTGAGCCTGTGCCCACGCACGCTCGGCTTCGGCGTACATCCGCTCGAACTGGTTCTGCCACTCAAGAGAACTGATCGCCACCTCGGCGTTGTTCCGCTCCTGCTGGGCGATGTTGGCAAGCTCGCGACTGCGCGCCTGGCCCTCCATCTCCTCAAGCTTCGCCGAGTACACGCTGTTCAACTCGTCAGCTTTGTACCAACCGACATTCTTGTTGGTCTCCGCCTGCGTGAACTGGGCGTTCTGAGCAGCCAGACGCTCGAAACGCGTCGCGTCATTCTCCACCAGCGCCGCCTGAGCCGCGGCCCGACGGGCCTCGTTCTCTGCCGTCGCCGAGAGGGCTTCACCGAGCCAACGGTCCGGCAGGTTCACCTGCCCAGCCTGCTCGTTGTACCAGTTCGAGGTGAACTGCCCCTGCGTTTCCGAAGGATCGATGTTGACAGTCGCCTGAGCCGCGAGGGCCTCTTCCGAATACGCGCCGCCCTTGCCGTTGCTGAAGAACGCGCTCTCGCTCGAGCCGTTGCAGCCTCCAAGAACGCCGGCACCGGCCGCGAGAGCCGAAACCATCGCGGTCACGACAATGCGACGCCCGTTGAAACCAAAACCCTGATCGTGCAAATTCATCTGGTCGCTCCTTGAGGGATTGCTGTGGTCCAAAGGTTGCTGATCCGCTTCGCGTGCCTTCCCCTGGCCGTTACGCGAGCGTTGGTGGAAAATCCATCCGTGGCAGCGTGTCCACCGAATCACGCCCCATCGCCATGGATCGACCCGCGCAGCCAACGCGTGAACCCCTACATGCCCGACCGCACAGACTTCGCGCGTCACAGCCGTCACAAACCGCCCTCACCCGTCCACACGACCAAAAATCACCAGCGCGCCCAAGCCTTTTCCGCACGCTGGAATAATTCCCCCACTGAATCCCATGGATTCGACCGCCCCATCCCCGCTCGGACCATCCCGGGGGTGTGATCGCCCGGTACACCCTCTATACTCACCACCCGGAACCAGCCCCCTCAGGGCGATTCTGACCCGAACGAAGACCCCGAAAGGCGCCCCATGCCCTACACCATCAAGCCCGACGAGGGCTACGACACCGATGTGGAATCCCTCGACTACCTCAAGGGTCATGTCGATACCGGCGACCGCTGGACACTCAACTTCGGCCCACAGCACCCCGCCACCCACACCACCCTGCGCCTCGTCCTCGAACTCGACGGCGAACGGGTCGCCCGCTGCACGCCACACATCGGCTACCTCCACTCGGGCTTCGAAAAGCTGGCCGAGCATATGGATTACAACCAGTATGTGACGATCGTCAGCCGGATGAACTACCTCAGCCCGATCTCCAACGACATCTGCTGGCACCACGCCGTCGAAAAACTCCTCGACATCGACATCACCCCGCGCTGCAAGGTCCTCCGGACCATCATGGCCGAACTCGGACGCATCCAGGACCACCTGCTCTGCTGCGGCGCCGCCGCCCTCGACCTCAACGGCTTCACCGCCTTCCTCTACGGCTTCAACCAGCGCGAACGCGTCTACGACATCTGCGATTTCATCTCCGGCCAGCGCTACCACCCCGACTGGACGCGCGTCGGCGGCGCCATGCAGGACCTGCCCGACGAAGCCATCTTCAAAAAGATGGTCAAGCGGTTCATCGACGAGGAACTCCCCCAAGCCATCGCCGACATGGACAACCTGCTGATGCGCAACCGCATCTTCATCGATCGCCAGGCGAACATCGGCCAGATCAGCAAGCAGGAAGCCATCGCCTGGGGCCTCTCCGGACCCTGCGCCCGCGCCTCCGGCGTTGAACGCGACCTCCGCAAGGACGAGCCCTACCTCTGCTACGCCGACAACTGGGACGGCCAGGGTGCCAAGCCCGTGGACTTCAAGGTCATCGTCCACGAGGACGGCGACTGCTTCGCACGCTTCCAGGTCCGCATGGAAGAGATGAAGCAGTCCGCCCACATCATCCGCCAGCTCATCGACAACATCCCCGGTGGCCCCATCGACACCTTCTCCGACGGAAAGATCGTCAAGCCCAACAAAAAAGAGGTCTACGGCTCCATCGAAGGCCTCATCCAGCACTTCGAGATCATCATGTCCAACCGCGGCTGGGACACCCCCGTCGCCGAGGTCTACGGAGCACAGGAAACCGCCAACGGCGAACTCGGCTACTACATCGTCTCCGACGGCGGCCCCCGCTCCTTCCGAGCCCACACCCGCCCGCCCAGCTTCATGAACTACGCCACCATGGCCCGCCTCACCGAAGGACACCTGCTCTCCGATGTCGTCGCCATCATCGGCTCCCTCAATGTCGTGGCGGCCGAACTCGACCGGTACTGTTCGAGAAGAGCCCGGAGCGCGAACCCCGGGTATTTCTTCTCAGGCGATACCGCTGCCGGGTTCCGGACTCCCACCGACACCCAAATTTCACGATTTCCCCGAATCGCCCCGCGATTGGTGAAACCGCTGTGTCACAATCTCCAGTAACTCTGGAACAGAGGAGGACCCCGCCGTGACCAGCACACCCGACCTGTTGATCCCATCCACCCTCGCCGAAATCGACTACTCCGAGGCCATCGCCTTCGGCGGGTTGATGCTCCTCATCATCTTCTGGGTGCTCTTCTCCAACATCCGCAAGATGTACCAAACCCGCCAGCGCGAGCAGACCCGGCGCGAAATCGCCGCCTATGTCGCCGAAGGCTCCATCTCCCCCACCGACGCCCGCCACCTGATGGGCAATGACGACAGCGAGTTCGAGAAGAAGATCGCCGATGCGGTCTCCTGGGGCCTGCTCAGCACCAAAAAAGCCGAGCAACTCATGAAAGCCATGCGCGAAGACCGCGCCTCCCGAGACCCCGCCAGCCCCTAACCAACCATCAAAGCACACCCGGGACAAGAGCCCGGAGCGCGAGAGGACATTGCGCCATTAGCGCCTGCTAACTTGCGCGATCCTCCGCGCAGCGTCCATGATTCCTTCGGCTTGCAAACGAAAGGAAGAGCATGGAACGCAACGTTTTCTCGGTGATCCGGCGCACCCTGCGGTCGCTCGGCCAGCGGC
>JBICHT010000063.1:0-16189 GCA_043101125.1 Phycisphaerales bacterium JB050
CCGGTGCGGCCCCCCTGCCGCCAGAAGTTCCGCTGTTTGGTCCCATCGAAGGTGCTGGCGCGGTGACGGCGTTGGTGCACAACTCGGACACACGGGTGACGACCGCCACGCTCAAGGGCGGGGTGATTGTGCATCACAAGCCGATGGACCCGGGGCGCGGACGGGTGGTCATCGCCGCGGGCCTGGCCTTGCCAACCCTGACCGATGATCCGGTCGCCCGCGCTGAACTTCGTGCGATCAGCTCGCTCGGGTGGCAGCCGGCTCTCGCGGATCACCCGAGCAGTCGCGTGATGCCGGCTCTGGAGCGACGCGATGTCGATCTTGAGGTCAAGGTGTACCCCGAGTCCATCGTGTTCGAGGTCAGCGCGCCCCGCGAGCAGTTTGAGTTTGCGATGCAAACGCTCCGCGGGATGCTGGAGTCGCCCCGAGTTGAAGCCGGCGCGATCGATCGGTGGCGGGCCTCGGCTCTCCAAGACGACGCGAGCGCGCGGACGGAACCCTCTCGTGCCGCGTTGCGAGTCTTCGAACAGCGCGTCGCCCCCGAGTTCGGTCGTCGTGCTGGAGGACTTGATCTTGAGGCGGTGCAGCGCGTCAACGCGGCTGCGGTGCAGGCACGCCTGGACTCCATCCTGCGGGAACCCGCTCTGACCGTCGCGATCGCGGGTGATCTCGACCGACCCCGTGCGCTTCAGGTGAGTGCTGCGCTGTTCAGCGGGATGACTTCACAACTCAGAACCGCGGACGGCGTTGGTATGGACCGTTGTGCGCTACCCATGAAAGGTCCGACCGAGGTTCGTTTGCAGCAACCTCTGGCTTCGGGTTCCGCGGCGGTTGTGATCGGTTTCTTCGGTCCGGACGCGAGCGATGCGAGCGATGCGGTTGCGCTCGATGTCGCGGCGTCGATCCTCGAAGACAAAATCCGAGAGCGATTCAAGAAGGAGCGGTTCTCCGGTGCGGCGGTCGGGGTCTGGTCCATCGAGGGCGAGGCCATAGAAGGAGCCGGTCGGTTTTGGGTGCGTGCGATCGTGGAACCCGGCAGCGCGGATGCCGTCGCGGCGATGATCCGCGAGGAAATGGATCTCCTTCGCGAGGACGGCCCCGACAAGGTGCAGCTTCTGCGGGCATCCGAGCGCGCTGCGAATGCCTGGGAGCGATACGGAACATCGGCAAATGCCTGGGCCCATGCGCTGGCCCGGAACGAGGTGCTTGCGGGTATGCCCCTTCGGGCGTTGCTGGATCGTGCGACCGCCGCGAAGCAGTTAACCACGCCATCGGTTCGTGCGGCGCTCCAGGAGTATGACACTCTCGACCGGTCGTTCCGGATCATTGTCCTCCCGGGCGAGCCCGGGCGCGTCGAATAGCGACCGCCCCGCTACACTCGCGTTATGGAGATGATCGCCACCATCCTGGCAATTGTGTGTCTGGGGACGACCGGGACCACGGTCTGGCTTCTTCTGGATCGCTCGAAACGAGCATCGCGTCTCGCGGTTGCCGAGCGTGATGCCGAAGAAGCGAGGGCCGAAGCCGAGCAGTTTCGTTTGCAGATCGCAGAGTTCCGGGAATCCGCCGCTCGCCTGACCAGCGAACGAGACGAAGCGCGGATGGAGGCCGGGCGATTGGGTGAGCGTCTCCAGTCGTTGCAGGCGCTGCACGAGGAGAAGCTCCACGCGCTGCGCGAAGCGACCGAATCGCATCGCAAGGAACTCGAGCAGCGCATCGAGCAGATCCAGAAACAGTTCCACGACCGGTTCAACGCCACTGCTGCCCAGGCGCTCGACCAGACGAACAAGCGGTTTCTGGAACTCGCCGACCAGAACTTCGCCAAGCGCCACCAGGAAGCGGGCGAGATGCTGAGCAAGTTGGTTTCCCCGATCGGCGAGACGCTGAAGAAGACCGACGAGCAGATCAAGGAACTCGAGCGCCGACGCAGCGAGGCCTATGTCCGACTCAGCGAACAGGTCGAGGCACTCAAGCTCGGCAGCCAGGGCCTCGTCGAGGAAACCTCCAAACTCGTGAACGCGCTGCGTAAGCCGCAGGTCCGCGGGCAGTACGGCGAGATCCAGCTCGAGCGCGTGGCGGAACTTGCGGGCATGACGAACTACTGCGACTTCACCACACAGTCGAGCGTGCGCGATAGCGAGGGGAACCTGCTCCGTCCCGATATGGTCGTCTCGCTCCCGAACGGTCGTGAGATCGTGATCGACGCGAAGACGAACATCGAGGCCTACTTGGACGCGCTGCAAGCCAAGACCCCCGACGATGCGGAGGCGCACCTGAAGCGCTTTGCGCGTCACATGCTCGAGCAGGCGAAATCGCTGGGCTCAAAGAAGTATTGGAAGGACTACGCTGGCAGCCCCGAGTTCACGGTGATGTTCGTGCCCGGCGACCAGTTCGTGGACGCTGCGCTCGAGCGCGAGCCCCGGTTGCTGGAGTTGGCGGCCGAATCGAACATCCTTCTTGCCAGCCCGTCCACGCTCATCGGCCTGCTCCGCGCGGTCGCGATCGGCTGGCGAGAGAAGCAGCTTTCGGACTCGGCGGAGGAACTCTTCAAACTCGGGAAGGAACTGCACGAGCGCACCGCGGTTGCATTGGGCCATGCCAGCAGCGTCGGAGACTCGCTGGATCGTGCAGTGAAGTCGTATAACCGTTTCGTCGGTTCGGTGGACAGCCGACTCATGCCGACCCTCAAGCGCTTCGAGGAAGCGGGAGCGCGTTCCGAGAAACAACTCACCGAGCCGAAGCCGGTTGACGCGGTCGCTTCTGAGATGCGCAAACTGCCCGGGACCACCGACGCATGAGCGCGGTCCTCCTCACTACTCCCGCCACGGCGCAGCCGCTGTTTTCTTTGGACAACGCGTTCTGGATTTCAGTGACGGTGATCTTTCTGGTCACCATCATCAGCGCGTTCATCCGGCGTCGGCAGAGGGACCGGTGCGTGAAACTCTTCCACGATTACCACTGCACATTCCTGCCCTCAAAGGCGGACCCGGTCTGGGGTGATCTGTGTGTGACGAGCGAGGGTATCGAAGTGTTCTTCGATGCCGTCTACACCACGCGCCGTGGCATCACGAAGTCCAGTGCGCTGGTTTACGCTGAGGAACTCAATGAGTACGTGGCGCTGACCAGACCGATTGTCGGGCTGAGTGAGGAAGAACTGCAGGACCGTGAGCACCAACTCCGTCGCAGTATCAACCCCAACCTGCTGCGTCGCACCGGGCGCTGGTTTCGCAACGCGATCAACACCATCAGCGACGCGATCTCCCGGAGTTTTGCCATGGTGGTCGGGCGTGTGGCACGGACTGGCAGTGTCGGCAGCGCACTGCGCAACCAGCAGGGCGATGTCACGGCCCTCGGGAAGTCGATTGTCGGTATCGCCGGCAACGCCTACGAACCCTTGCTCGAACGCCACATCGGTGGGCCTGTGGTCATCCGCACCCTCCACCCCTCCGGAGGAGATCCCTGCGAGTTCCCCGGCCACCTCATCGAGTACAGCGCCCGGTTCATCGCGATTTACAGCATCGCTCCGCAGCCGATCGAAGAGATCACGCTGGAACTCGATCACCCAGTCGAGCACGCGGCGTTCCGAGTACTGCGCAGCGAGCGACACCTCGTTATCGAATGCACCGGTGTTGAGCCGCTGGTCGTTTCACGCGTGCACTGCGGCGACACGATTACAGATCTCGCCGTCGCGCTGCTTCCGGGGACCCGCGCACGCATCGCTTGCCCGGGCGATGACGCTCGGTTGGAACTGATCATCACCCGACAGGTGGACCTGGTGATCCCCCGTTCCAAGGGTGGAGTCCGATTCGGCAGCAAGAGATCGAGGAAACCCCGCCTGCGGTGGCGCGGCACCTCGCCGCCTTCCGAATCTCCGGAGGCGGACGAAGCACCACTGTGACCAATCATTCGCTGGAGTACATGAACTCCTCCCGCACGACCTTGCCGTTCTCGACGGTGTACACCGCGACCTCGTCCATGCTCATCTCCTCGCCGGTGGATTTGGATTTGATCGTGATCGAAAAGTGAAGGGCGAACCCACTCGCGCCAACGAACGGGCCTTTCACCTCAAAGCTGGTGATCTCGTTCTCCGCTTCCCAGCCCGCGGCTTTCTCCTCGAGTCCTTTGCGCCCGGTCCAGGTGCTTCCATCCCCTTCAACCGAAGTGATGCGATCGGCATCCCACCATTTGTCCCAGATGAGGGGGTCCTTGGTCCCAGAACGCAGCATTGAGGCAACATCAGTGCCGATCTCCGCTGCGCTGGCCCCGGTTCCGGTGGCGGTCTGTGCGGTTTGGTTTGAATTCGACATAACGGCATCTCCTCCAATAAAAGGCGGTTCTGGGAGTCAGAACGCTGGTATTGCCGGAGTATACCGCAATCCAATCAAACTCCAAACAAAATTATCAGAGCGTTTTTGTTTGCAAATGTCACCGACCGGTGAATAATGAGTGGACCATGTGAGTTGACCTACCGATCACACTCACTGGTTGTGGAAGACCAGCCTTCCGGGCACAACTCGATCCGAAGCACAGCGGATCTTCATGTCCTCCTCCTCCAACCACTTGGGCAGGGAAACCTGCCCAAGTGGTTTTCCCGGCGAGCACCCCTTTCCTCCTCCTCGCTCGCGTCCGGGCTACAACTTCTTTTGACCGCTACAGACTCCACCCGCGGCGACCACTCCTCCTCCGGTCCCGCGGGTGGTTGCGTTTTGGACGCCTCGTTTGTTCCTCATGCCCAGCGTTCAGGACACGGTCAGCGTCGGGCGGCTGCTTCCCACCCGGTTTCCTGCCAGGGCTGCCTGGACTTCGATCTGGTCGGTCATTTTCTCGAGCGATCGCTTGATGGTTTCGCCAGCGTCCGTGAAGTTTTTGCGTGGCGTGCCGGCGTCGGAGAACTGGCGCAGGGCCATGTTGAGGGGGATGGCACCAAGGAATGGCAGGCCGAGGCGCTGGGCCATGATCTCGGCGCCGCCGCGTCCGAAGATGTCGTACTCCTTGTCGTCGTCTCCGATGAAGTAGCTCATGTTCTCAACGATGCCGAGGACTTCGATCTTGAGCTGCTGGAACATGCGGACCGCGCGCACGGCGTCGTCCTGCGCGACCTTCTGAGGTGTGCAGACCACGACCGCGCCGGTGACGCTGAGCATCTGGCTCATGGTCAGCGGCACATCGCCGGTGCCCGGTGGGAGGTCAACGATGAGGTAATCGAGTTCGCCCCACTCGGTCTGCTCGGCGAGTTGTTTGAACGCACCGTGTGCCATCGGGCCGCGCCAGATGAGTGGCTTTTCGGGATCGACCAGTTTGCCGATGGTCATGGCTTTCACGCCGTGGACATACATCACTTGAAGCATGTTCTGGTGCAGTTGCACATCGATGTCGTCCAAGCCGAGGAGGGTGGGCATCGACGGGCCGTAGATATCCGCGTCGAGAATGCCGACGGCGTAGCCTTTGCGCGCCAGACCGATCGCGAGGTTCACACTGACGGTGCTCTTGCCCACACCACCTTTGCCCGCGCCCACGGCGATGATCTGCTTCACGCCCGGCATGGAAGGTGACCCGGGTTGGGTCTTGCCCGCGCTGGTGGTATGGCTGCTGGCCGCCTGCTTGAGCGGGATGGTCTTCGGCTGCTCGACATACTGCCGAGCGTCGTCGGTTTGCTGCGGTTCTGCCTTTTCTTCACCGGTGGGTACGACGAATTCCACCGTGAGTTTTTTGACCTCTGCTCCGATCTGTCCGGCCGCCTCATTGATCGCGGCGTGAATGTCGGAACGCAGTCGGTTTCGGAGTTCCTCGTCCTCGGGGGCGGCAACGGTGAGGGCGATGAAGTCGTCGCAGGCCGCGACCTTCCGGACGAGTCCGAGCGAGACGAGGTTCTCGGTCGTGGTCGCGTCCTGGAGGGAACTCAGGGCATCGAGGACATGCTGTTTGGTGAGGCCCATGGCTTGGGTTTTCTCCGGTGGTAAAGCAGAAAAAGAACGATCCGGGCATGCCCGGACGAGGATGATAGGCGGCAATCCCCCGGTGATGCATGCAATAGGTCGCGGCATGCTGCGTTCTGGAGGCAACCAACTCTGAACTTATCCGGAAAGGCATACCCATGAGAGAAACCACCCACCGAATTCGATTGCTCACCACCTCTGCCGCTGCGGCGATTCTTCTGGCCACGGCGGGCTCAGCGTTTGCGCAGGAGGGGCCGCGTCGCGGGCCGAATGATGCGCTTCGTGGTCCGTCTGTGCAGGACCGGGCGATGCCCCGGGATGAGCGATTCGGCGAATCCATGGCGGAAGGCCGGCGCCAGGCCGGAGGTCTTGCGAGTTACCGCCTGATGATCGCGAGCATCGAGAGCCTCGCCGACCACGAGAACCAGCGTCTGCGTCTCACCGAGGAACAGAGCAAGAAAATTCGTGAGATCCAGGAGTCATACCAGAAGGCCTTGCGCGAATACATGGATGGTGCACGCGAGAAGAGTCAAAACCTTCGCGAGCGCGTTCGCAACGCCAGAGAAGAAGCTGGCGACGATCGCGAAGCGGTTGAAGAGATCATGCAGCGTGCACGCGAGCGTGCCCAGAAGATCCGTGAGAACGCGCCGAGTTCGGATCAGGCCGAAGCCGCGATCTGGAAGGTGCTTACCCAACCCCAGCAGCGCTTTGTGAAAGCTGAGATCGAGCGTCGCACCGATGAGGCGATGCGCGACCGTCAGAATCGGCGTGATCAGCGCGGTGCCGAGGGTCAACGCCCCGGGGCTGAAGGTCCAGTCGGGCGCGAGCGCGGGGAACGCCGTCCGGGAGGGGAAGATGAACTGCGTCCGGGTGCTCGTCGGGCCGGCATGCCCGGAGACGCGCTTCAGGACATGGAAGGTGACCGGCCCGGTCCTCGCGGTCCTCGCGGCATGAGTGAGCGCGATGGGCGTCCGATGGGGCCCGAGGCGATGCGGTCTGGTGGTCGCGGTGCACGCGGGCCACAAGGGGAGGCCCAGCGTCCCGAGGCTGATTCGACGATGCACCGTTGGCATCAGTTGTTTACGCGAATCCAGAAACTGTCTCCGGAAGCACAGGAGCGCTTGTTCACCATGATTGATCGGACGGTTGAGCGAGTCGAATCGGGTGATCAAGAACACCCAGCTGCTCGCGGCCAGCGTCCGGGTGGGCCACGCTTTGAAGATGAGCGTCCCGATGCATCGCGTCGCGAACGCCGGGGACCCGGTGCCGAGCGCGACGATGCGCCGCGTCCGACCGATGCCCGCCCTGATCGCCCGCGCCGTGGTCCGCAGGGTGAACGCGAACGCGACTGATCGCGATCCCCAGCTCACGATCCACATCTGCACGCCGGTTCAACCGGCGTGCTTTGCTTTTTGCAGAAGAAGAAGGCAAGGCGGTTCAGTCCGGGATGGCATCGACGCTCAGCGGCCAAGGTTCCGTGACTAGGACCGGTTCCTCGGTGATGCCGCCTTCGGTGACGGCTGAGGTGACATTGTGGAAGCGGATCCGCATGGTGTCCTCGTCGGGATCCACGATCAGTTCCGCGCGCTCGGCGTGCATCAGCAATTCCTGATCGTCTGACCCGCCGATGTCGAAGCGGACATCGAGCAACTCGAAGGTGGTCCGATCCACATCGCCCGCGACGAGTCGTCCTGCCGATCCGACCTCGACCTCGCCAGCCACGGCGCGGCGTGCAAAGGACCGCTTGACCTCGGTGACGGTCTGCAGGGTTTTTTCTGAGCAGGCGCTGAGCGACAGCATTGCGAGAAGGAGCGTGCTGGCCGAGATGCGGATGAGTTTGGAACGCGGCACAGGACCTCCGATCACGGCGGACATTGACTTCCGTCCCTTATTGCTTTGATCGGTCCTGAACGCTCCGCAACACCAGTTCGGGTTTTTCCTGTCGCACCAGGCATCCGGGCGGGACGCTTTCGGTGACGAACACGGAGCCGGCGATCACGCAATCATCCCCGATAATGGTGTCTCCGCCGAGGATGACCGCGCCAGCATAAATCGTGACCCGATCACCGATGGTTGGGTGACGCTTGGTGTCGCCGGTACGCTTCAGTTGGCCGTTCGAGTCGAGTTCGAAACTCGTAGCGCCGATGGTGACGCCTTGATAGATCCGGACATGACGCCCGATCTCGCTGGTTTGCCCGATGACGACTCCGGCCCCGTGGTCGACGAAGAAGGATTCGCCAATCTGGGCCCCGGGATGAATATCAATCCCTGTTCGCGAATGGGAGAGTTCCTGGATGATCCGAGGCAGCAGCGGGACCCGGAGTTTGTACAAGGCGTGAGCGACGCGATGCGAGAAGATCGCGTCCACGCCGGGGTAGCAGAAGATCGTTTCGTCGGTGTGCAGTGCGGCGGGGTCACCATCGAACGCGGCTTGGACATCGAGGGCCAGCATCCGCCGAATTTCGGGGAGTTGGTCCATGAATTGTGCGGCGCAATCCTTCGCGGTGCGGTCGCATTCGCGGGAATCGTGGCTGTCGGCGGTATCGGTATCAATGTGCTTCACATACCGGAGTACCGCCCGGACCTGCTGCTCGACGGCGAGGTGGATCCGGGAGACCAGTTCCTGCACATGTAGGCGGAGGTTGTCCTTGGTGAGCCCGCGTCGGCGGTAGAAACCCGGAAACATCAGGTCACGCAGGTCATCCACCAGGTCGGAGACCGTGTCCCGGTCCGGGAGGTGGGTGGTGAGCAGGTGACGGGTGCGCGGTTCTTCCAGGATGGAATTGGTCAGCCGATCGACCAGATCGTGATCTGTGTCAGTATCCGGGGAACGGTTCGACGAGGGGCGATTTTGCGAATTGTGGGGGCTCTGGGTCTGGGAAGGGTTCATATCTCAGCCAGCATCGGTCAGAGGGGCGGATGGGCACGATCGTGTGGCCCGGGCCGCCGGGCCGACTGTGGAAAAGGCAATGCGATGGTCCCTCAGAACCATGTGGGCGCCCTTGCCCGGATCCCGGTCTTCCACTCAGAAGGAGGCTTGACCTTCGCCCGGGCGATTCGTTTGCAGGGCTCCCGGATGCACTACAAGGGAAAAGCATTGGGTCCACAGCCGGCCCGGAATCGGTCCGGACCAGATCCCGATCATCGGCACCGGGGTCGTGGTGAGCCTAGCACCGAATGACACCCGGAGCGAATGAGGCCGAGCGAATCTCACCAAGTTCTGGCAGTGCGGCTCGCTATCGGGCGGTATCTCGGGAGAAACTCGGGAACTCGCGGGCGTCTCGTCGATCAGACGGTGGGACGGGCTCCCCGGTGGACAGCCCGAGTTCGGGATTTGTCCGAAACGGCTTTGACGGTCGGGCCGGTCGCCGCTACAAACTAGCCAACCGTTCAGGAGTATGTCATGCGGAAATCGTCTTCAGTTGTTCGTCTCGCCCTTGCCACCGGTCTTTGCGCCGCGGCGTTCTCGCTTACTGGCTGCCTCAGCGGTGAGGATTCCCAGCACGCTGAGTTCCTGCACAACCCGACCCCGACGCTGGACACCTACGCAGAGAGCCGCGCGGAAATGAACAACCGCACCGCGACGGTGCTCGACACCAATTACCGCCTCCTCAATGAGGAGCTGAGCAGGTTCTTCCTGCTTGAACGCCCGCGTCGCGGCGGGTATCCGATCCCCTACTGATTCGGCTCACATGGGCAGGTGCGCGTCGGTCGCTTTTTACAAGTGATCATGCGCCCGCATGTCCGTATCACTGCCTAGGATGACCAGATCGGTCGGCGTTGCCGGCCGATCTTTTTCTGCGCTCATCTTCTGTGTTCATACTGGCCCCCTACCGCGATTCCTTGTCGCCGCCTGGTACTCCATGTCCTCTACCGGCTTTCCAACCTTCGCGAAGTTAATGACGCGATTTAGTCCGAGCGGGCTGCCTCTGATGAGCCGACGGGCGTATTCCTGGGAGCTGCGGAGCGTGTGCTTCTTGCCTTTCGCGCTGGCTTGCGTGGAAGGCGGGGTGATCGGAACGATCGCGCGGATGGCTTTCGATGCCAACGATCTGGTGATCGCCATTCTCGCCGCGGCTCCCGCACTCTCGAACATCGCCTCGATCGTCTGGACGCGTCTGTTTCACGGTCGCAACCGAGTCCGCGTGATCCTGATGCTCCAGGCGGCGATCTTGGCGTGTGTTGGCGTGATTGCACTGGCACCGGTCTCGACCTTCGGGACCTGGCTGATTGTCACGGCAGTCCTCGCGGCTCGCTTCGCGATGGCCGGGATCATCGTGGCTCGATCTGATGTTTGGCGGGCGAACTACCCGCGCACCGCGAGGTCTCGTGCGACGGGGAATCTCTCGATGGTAATGACACTCATCATCGGGCTCAGTGGTCTGCTCATCGGGCTGGTCATGGACTTGGAGCAGGCCCCGGTTGCGGTGCAGCGCGTCTTCCGTCCGGCGATGGGCGTACTCGGTATCGACCCCACGAACACCGAGAGCGCGTTTCGAATGTTCTACGCCTTCGCGATGCTCATGGGAATGATCGGCATCTGGGCGTTCAGCCATGTCCGATGGCGCGGAGGGCGTGCACAAGCGAGGACCGAGGTGCGCCAGCGTGAGTCTCGCGAAAATTCGGCGGGTCCGCTCGCGATGTACGGCGTGTTGCGCGACGATCCGCTGTACCGGCGCTACATGGGCGCGATGTTTCTGCTGGGTATCTCCAACATCGCCGCCATGCCGGTGTTCATCATCGCCCTCGATAACCGCTTCGAACTGAACTACACCTCGGCATTACTGCTGACCCATGTGATCCCGGTGCTCTTGCCGGTGTTGGTGATCCCGTTCTGGGCGCGAGTGCTTGACCGGATGCACATCGTGCAGTTCCGCACCTATCACTCGTGGTTCTTCATTGTGGCCAACGCGATGATGGCAATCGGTTTCGCGATGGAGAGCCTGGCGATGCTCACCGTGGCGCGCACCATCCTCGGCATCGCGTTCGGCGGCGGGATGCTCGCCTGGAACCTTGGGCACCACGACTTCGCAAGGCGTGAGCTGGCGTCGGTCTACATGGGGATCCACGCGACTCTCACGGGCGTGCGTGGGGCGCTCGGGCCCTTCATCGGCGTCACCCTGTACGCCGGTCTGACGATCCCTTCGTGGACTGGGCTTGATACAAAAACGATGCCGCCGGTTCTCACCAGCGGCATCGGGGCATGGACTTTTCTTGTGTTCTCTGGCAGCGGGATGATCGGAACAATGCTCTTCTCAAGGCTGCTCAAAGACATGCGCAAACTCGGGCTGGCTGAAGCAAAGGACGGCTGAGCCGTCCCTTGCGCCTGAGCCCGGTTGATCAGCCCTTCTTGCTGGTCTTGCGCGTCTTCTTCTTCGTGGTCTTCTTGCGGGTTGTAGCCGAAGCGCCAGCGGTGGCGGTGTACTCGCCGCGTCCGACGCGCTTGAAGCGCTTGTCGCGGATCAGAGCCTGGTTCACGATCGTGCGGAAGTTCGGTGAAGTCGTGATGTAACCCGCGGCACGAACGGCATCGGCGGCTTCGGTCACGCTCATGGTCTTGCCGGTCAGCACCTTGACGAGTGCATCGGGCAGGTTGGCTTCGTTGCGAGGGCGACGACCGCCGCGTCCGCCGGAGATCGTGCCGCCGAGTTCTGCGATTTCGGCATCGATTTCGGCGAGCTGCTTCACGAGCTTTTCACGCCGCCTCTGGAGCGAAGTCGCGTGTTTTTCGCGACGCTTGATCTCGCTCTGCAGTGCAGCGATGCTCATGTCTGTCAGGTCTGACTTTGCCATCAGTTGATCCGTCCTTCTGTCATGTCTTTGGAGCTTAGTGCTCCGGAGCCAAATAAAATGAACCTAGTCCTCTTCTGTAGATGGTCGGTCGCTGTGGACATGGCTCGGAGAGCAGGCCAACCCAGAAACTAGAAGCAGAAACGAACTCGATTCTAAGTTTGCTCATCCAAAAACGCAAAACAGGAATCGCGAAAGCCATCGTGATTCAGGCCACTGATCTCGGTTCGTTCCTTGCTTACACCCTTGCGGTGTAGCCCATTCGGTTCATCAGCCCGTCGAAATGGTCGAGGTCATAAAACTCGATTTCGAGCGTTCCTTTCAACCCGTTCTTGGTTCTGATCTTCACCCGGGTCCCCAGGTGTTCACCAATGCCCTTGGCGAGGTCGTCGATCGCGGCGGCGATTTGTGCTTCCTGCACATCCTCAATCGTGTTTCGATTGGAAACCTGCTCCTCACCTTGTGAGGAGCAGATCGCTTCGAGAGCCCGTACTGTTTGGGAACGCTCCACCGCGGTCCGGGCGATTTCAATGCGCTTGGCTCCGGCGGGCATCGACAGCAAGGCCTTGGCATGCCCGGTGGATAACTGGCCGCCTGCGATCAGGTCTCGTATCTCCGGTTCCAGTTCGACGATACGGATGAGGTTCGCGATCGTTGATCGATCCACTCCAACCCGGGCGGCGATCTCCGATTGGGTCAGACCAAACTTCCGGGACAGGTTGGCATACGCCAGGCCTCGGTCGATGGGGTTGAGGTCTTCGCGTTGGACATTCTCGATGATCGCCCACTCGGCGGACTGCTGATCATCGACGGTATGAACAATCGCGGGGATCCGTTCCAGTCCAGCAAGTTTGGCTGCCCGCCAGCGGCGTTCACCGGCGATGAGCTCGTATCGCTCAGCCCCCCCACTGCTCGAGGAAGAGTCCGGGCGCACCGCGATGGGCTGCATGAGCCCGGTTTCGCGGATCGACGCCGCGAGCCCTTGAAGTTCGTCTTCGTTCAGCACTGTGCGAGGTTGGAATTTGTTTGGTATAATAGACCCGAGGGGGATATGCTGGATGACCGTCTTTGCATCTGCTTCGGGCTGCACATTCGCGGCAGTCGCCTCCGGTGTCGGGGCGATCGCATCGGTTTTGGTGACTGGTGGAGATGAGGGAGCCGTGCTCGGGGTTGGCTTTGGTTCCACTTGAACCGGTTCACTCATGAGGCTGCTGAGTCCTCGTCCGAGGCGTGGTTTGGTGCTTCGTGCCATGGTGTCCTCCGTGACAGATTCGGGTTCAGAGGTTCAGCATACCGGAGACCGGCCCAGATTTGCACGCCATTGAGCCCGCGAAACTGATGCGAGCAACTACTGCGAGCAACGGCTGCGGGCGTTCAGTACCATGCCGAGCATGTCCAATTCACAAGAAGCGACATCTCCCACCTCAGCGGCTCCGAAGCGGATCGAGAACATCGCACGAGGAATTTTGTCGGCGCATGGGCATGTATTGGCGTGCTTTGACCGGAAAGGGGGGTATGCGTATCTCCCAGGTGGGCATATCGAACCGGGCGAATCCGCGGCACAGGCGCTTGCCAGAGAGCTGCGAGAAGAAGCCGGACTTGAGCAGGTTCAAATCGGGCCTTGCGCATTAGTGACCGAGCATCAATTCGTCCAAGTCGGCAAGCCGCGCCACGAGATGACTGTGGTGTTCCACGTGGAACATGCCACTCTCCCGGATGGCACTCCCCTGCCGCTGGGTGCCTCGGATCTCGTAGGCGCGGGCCTACCGGAGGTAGCCAGTCTCGAGTCTCATATCGAATTTATCTGGATCGAGGCCGCGGCGCTCGCGGAAGTCGACCTGAAGCCCATGAGCATGAAGGCCTGGTTGATGAGTGGGGGCCACGATTCGAACCTCGATCATCCCGCTTGGTTCAGCCACGCCGAACTGTGATCGCGACTCCCACAGGTATGTGCTGAGTGCGATATCGCCTAAATTCACCAGTCCTCACAGGGATCGGGGGTGTTCCACATGGAACACTTGATAGCCTCGTGAGCAAGAATCGTCGATTTTGACCTCAAAAACGCCGATGGATGGACATCGAGGCTTCTTCGAGGCTGAATGAACCCCTCCCGATGACCATCAAGGCGACCACGATGAATACCAGCGGTACCGCCCCTGCCGTCAGCACAGTGCAACCACTTCGGATTGCTCCGCCGGTCGTTGGCAGCGCAGAGGAGGAGGGGGCTGGTTCTGAACTGGACCGACTCCAGCATCGCGTTGCAGATCTGGAGGCTCAACTCGAGCGAGCCGAGCGGCTCGTGACGCTCGGTTCCATGACCGGTTCAGTCGCCCACGAACTCAACAATATGCTCACCCCCCTGTTGAGTTACGCTGGGCTTGCCCTGAGCAATCTCGATGACGAGGCGATCGTGCGCAAAGCACTCCAAAAGACGCTTCAGACCGCGGAGCGAGCCGGTGAGGTGACAGATTCCCTTCTCCGGTCAACCTGTGGAGCAAACCGTACCGTCTCTGGTTCTTGCCTACTGAATGCCGTGATGGATGATGCCTTCGCGAGCCTTGTCCGGAATCCAAGTCGTGATGGTGTCGAAGTGCTCATTGATGTGCCTTCGGAACTTCAACTCGCGATCAGCCACGGAGCGATGCAGCAGGTGCTGATGAACCTCATCCTGAATGCTTGCGACGCCATGCGTCCAGGACCTGGCACATTGGCCATCACCGCCAGAACCGCTCATGTCGACATTGATCAGCCGTGCTCTCATGGGAATGCGAACAAAAACCATTCAAATGAGGCGGTCATTCGGGTCGCAGATACCGGCCCCGGAATGCCCCCTGACCTGATCGACTCTGTGTTTGAACCGCTGGTGACGACGAAGACCGAGCCCCGGTCTGAGCAGCGGGGGGGCGCAGGCCTCGGATTGACCGTCTGTCGGAAGCTGATTACTCAGGCAGGTGGTGATATCACGGTGCGCTCGGGACAAGGCCTGGGGACCTGCTTTTCAATTCGGATTCCACTTGCAACAGCGATCCACTCGATAAATTCCGCCGCGTGAGTGTGGCTTCATAGTCCGTTCACGATGCCCTCAATGCGCCCTCGTACGGTGTGGTAGTTCGATTCATATCAACACCACCTACTACGGAGGATCTCAGCCATGGGTAATCGTAACGCACTTGAAGATGTTCAAACCGAGTCAGAACTCCGCGCAGAAGTTTCTCAACTTCGGGAGGATCTCGCGGTGATCCGCGAGGACTTTCGGGGACTGGTTAGCGATGCGGTCCGCACGGGCAAGCGCGGTTTCGAGTCAGCCAGCGAATCCGCAAAGAGCGCGGCACAATCCGCCGCCGAAAAATCCGCGGACCTCGGCAAGGAAGCCGTCCACCGCACCGAAGACCAGATCACATCGCACCCGTTCGCCAGCGTTGCTGCCGCATTTGCTGGTGGGGCTGTGGTCGGGCTTCTCTTCGGCCGCCGCCACTCGTAACCCTACAAACCGGTCGAGCGGCCTGATTGATATGGCCCGCGGCTTCGTTCGGCACGAAGTGGATGTTGCGCGGCTTAAGGCGCAGCGTACCGGCTATCGGTGGATCGCTGCGGGGAGCATCGCGGTGATGGCCGTGGCTTCGCTCGTGTTCCTGCTGCTCTCACTGGCCTTCGCGCTGACGAGCCCACTCGGTGAGAGCGGAGCCTTTGCGGTCTCGGGTGCGATCGGGTTGATCGTGACCGGTATCTCGCTCGCAGTGTTGTGCCGCTACAACAAGTAGCATCCAACCTGTTGGACCATTCACCATGATCAGGAGTGCCCCCGCCCAAGCATCCGTGCTTCCGCGGGGGTGCTTGCTTTTTGCTGTTTTTCTCGGGGATGTGGGCTGCACTGCGCGTAGAGGATGCAGATCGAGTCTGTGCGATCCAGCCATAAAAAAGAGCCGACGATTCCGTCGGCTCTTTCACATGCGAAGATTGTCGTCGTGAACTCAGCGCCGGCGGCGCACACCCATCAGGCCCATACCAGCGAAGGCCAAGCCCGCAGCGGAAGGGAGGGGAACCACGACAGTCTGCATCGTGACACCTGCAAGCGGGAACGGTGCTCCCCGATCGCGGACGATGAGACTGAAGTCGTATGTGCCCGGAGCGAACGGGTTAAACAAGGTCGAGAGAAAACCGAAGCCGGTATTCCAGGAATCCTGTAACAGGCTGCCGAGGCCGCCGTCGTTGCCGAAGTTGATCACAAGCGGCCCCTCGGAGTCGCCATCAAAGTCGATGGTCATGATCACTTCGGTATCCGCAAGGGTTCGCGTCCCGAGATCAATGCTGAAGTCGAAGTTCCACCAGGCGCGGGTCGGGTCTGGAGTCAGATCACCGGCACTGGTTTGGGAGTATCCCGGTTGAACGAAGTAGCGGTGGTCATCGACCGTGACATTCGCATCGCCAACATACCGCTGCTTCGACTTGAGGCCGACTTCGAT
>JBICHT010000064.1:0-8470 GCA_043101125.1 Phycisphaerales bacterium JB050
GTAGCGTCGTTTGGGAGCCATCCGTGCCCTCCTTGCCGGAGGCGGGGTCCGTCGCCTCCTTGAGCGACAAGGTTCGCACGACGATTCGGGAAGCGCAACCGATCATGCGCCGAACAAGGGAGCCGTCAGACACGGCCTAGCCCGAGGATGGAAAAGATTCCAGCCCCGATCATTCCGCCAACCCCGATTGCCGCAGCACCCATGAGACCGATCGGCGCGACCGGTTGATCCGAGGAACCGTGCTGCTGCTGTTTGGATCGCGAATCCGAAGAAGGCATGGCCGAGTATACGAGTTGCGCACAAAAAAAAGCCCGCCGAACGGCGGGCTCGTCATTCATTGGAAACAGTGCGTTACGCCGTGGCGGCCATCTTCTCGGCCTTGGCCTTCGCGTCGTCGAGGGTACCAACATACATGAAGGCGGACTCGGGCAGGTCGTCGCCTTCGCCGGCGACGAGGCGCTCGAACGAGTCGAGGGTGTCTTCCAGCGAGGTGAAGATGCCGGGGAAACCGGTGAAGACCTCGGCCACATAGAACGGCTGCGACAGGAATCGCTCGATCTTGCGGGCGCGGCTCACGGTCTGCTTGTCCTCTTCGGAGAGTTCATCGACGCCGAGGATGGCAATGATGTCCTGCAGCGACTTGTACTTCTGCAGGATTTCCTGGACGCGGGACGCGACGCCGTAGTGACGCTCGCCGATGACACCCGGATCGAGGATTCGGGAGGTGGAGGAGAGCGGGTCAACCGCGGGGAAGATGCCCTTCTCAGCGATCGAACGCTCGAGCACGACGAATGCGTCGAGGTGAGCGAACGCGGTGGCGGGAGCGGGGTCGGTCAGGTCGTCCGCAGGCACATAGATGGCCTGCACCGAGGTGATCGCCCCCTTGTTGGTCGAGGTGATGCGTTCCTGCAGTTCACCCATTTCGGTGGACAGCGTCGGCTGGTAACCCACGGCCGAAGGCATACGACCGAGCAGCGCGGACACTTCCGAACCGGCCTGGGTGAAGCGGAAGACATTGTCCACGAAGATCATGGTTTCCTTGCCCGACTCATCGCGGAACTGCTCGGCCATGGTCAGGCCGGACAGGGCGACACGCAGACGGGCACCGGGGGGCTCGTTCATCTGGCCGAAGACCATGGCGACCTTGTCGATGACATGGGCCTTGTTGCCAGCTTCGTCGGTGTACTCGGCTTCCTGCATTTCCAGCCAGAGGTCGTTGCCCTCGCGGGTCCGCTCGCCGACGCCGCAGAACACGGAGTAACCGCCGAACTCACGGGCAACGCGAGCGATCATCTCCTGGATGATGACGGTCTTGCCGACACCGGCACCGCCGAACAGACCGATCTTGCCACCACGAACGAAGGGGCAGAGCAGGTCGATGACCTTGATGCCGGTCGGGAGGATCTCGGTTTTGGGGTTGAGCTGATCGAACGCGGGCGGCTCGGCGTGGATGGGCCGGCGCTGGGAGGGGTTGGAGACCTCGCCGCGGTTGTCGATCGCGTCGCCGAGGAGGTTGAACACGCGTCCGAGGACCTGCTCGCCGACGGGAACGGTCACGGGACCGCCTTGGTCGACGCACTTGGTG
Source organism: Phycisphaerales bacterium JB050 (assembly GCA_043101125.1). Classification (GTDB taxonomy): domain Bacteria; phylum Planctomycetota; class Phycisphaerae; order Phycisphaerales; family UBA1924; genus JANSXG01. The sequence goes on from JBICHT010000064.1 coordinate 1,586, forward strand.
CCACGAGCGAGGCCGTCGGTCGAGCCGAGGGCGACGCAGCGAACGCGTCCGCCGCCGAGGTGCTTCTGGACCTCACCGGTGAGTTTGACGCGTCCGACGCGGGTCTCTGTCTCGATGCTGATGGCGTTGTAGATCTCGGGGAGCTGGTCTTCGGCGAACTGGGCGTCGAAGGTCGAGCCGATGACCTGGGTGATGACACCGGTGTTGGACATGATCTGTCTTCCTCTGCGGGCGGTGCGGTGAACGGGGTGTGACGGTTTTTCGCCGTCCTGAAGGGCTTTCAGGGCGTTTCCGGACCGATCGCCAAGGCGTGGTGGGCCGGGCCGCACAGGATAGCGGTTTTGGCGGTTCTGGGCCAGTGATCTGGCCCTCGGGAATGCGGGTGATTGCCCGATCGGTACAGACCGCAGGGTTGCGTGGCGACCGGACGCCCTCGTGCAGACTTCGGTTGGCTGATTCCTCCGCAGATACGAAGAATTTGAGCATGGACACCCTCGCAGAAACCCTGAAGCGTACCGCCGGGGCCAACCACGACCAGCAGCTTCTCGAAGCCCGCCCAACGCTGATGACCAGCCCGGCGGTCCCCTCCATCGGAGTAGGAGACCTTCTGAGTGCGCCGGACCCAAGCGGCTGGGCGGGCGGGGTGAATCGACGCCGTCACGGACGGGTGAGGTGTCACGGCGTGAAGAGTTCATTGGGCGAGGTGCTCGATGTCTCGGCCTCGGGCTGTAAGGTCAAATCTCGTGGTCGCCCGGGGGCTCGAGTCGGCGAAGTGATCCGAATCACGATCCACCCGCAGACCAGCGAGTCATTCGAGGCATACGCCCGGGTCGTGTGGTTCCGCAAGGTCGGGATCTTCCAGTACCACACGGGGCTGTGCTTCGAACACATCACGCCGGAGGTCCGACGCGGCCTCGCGGCCATCGCGTCTGCTGCAGTGATGCACGACGGAGTCTGGAACGGCTGAACGCCCGAGAACACCAATCCAACTTCCCTGCCAAACCGACCAGACCGATTCCGACACCCGCCATTGCCACCGGCTCGGGGTCTTGTTGAAAACCCGATACTGAAACAGGGCGATGAGTGCGGGTGAAACCCCGCGTTTCATGTGGGAGGACCCTCGATGAACGGCATCCCGAACGCCAATGTCATCCGCCTGATCGATCGGGCGATGAACTCGAACAAGCCCGACGGGCGCAGTCGCGGTCGAATGCGGTGCAACAATGTGAGCACCTCGTTCGGTCCCGTGCTCGATTTCTCGGCCACGGGTGTGCGCATCCTCTCGAAGCGTGAACTCCGCCACTGCGAAGACAACCAGCCGCTCACGATCGAACTGCATTCGGATTTCGATCCGGTGATGGTCAAGGTCATGGTCCGCTGGACTCGCAAACTGGGCTTCCGTCGCTACGAGGCAGGGCTGGAGTTCGTCGAGGTTGACGACGAGGTCAAGAGAGTGCTCGGCGAGATCGCACGGAGTGTGCCCGCCGATTCGTTCTGCATGATCCACTCGATGAACCGCAAGGCCGGCTGATCGAGCGGCTTCAACAAAAATGAAACAGGGCGATCCTGACCGGATCGCCCTGTCTTATGCACCTGTGTGCCGCGGGATCAGGCCATCGCGGGCTGACGAGCCTCGTTGAGCTTCTTGCGGATCACGGTCTGGAGGATGCCGCCGTTGCGGTAGTACTCCAGTTCGACGGGCGTGTCGATTCGCACTTTGACTCGGAATGGGATCTCGGTCCCATCGGGCTTGGTCGCCTTGACGGTGATCTCCTGACCGGGCTTGAGGTCGTTGGGCACTTCGATGTCGTAGGTTTCGAAGCCGTCGAGGCCGTTGGTCTCGGCGTTGTGCCCGGGGAGGAACTGCAGCGGCAGGACCCCCATGAAGACCAGGTTCGAGCGGTGGATGCGCTCGAAGCTGTCGGCGATCACGGCGCGACAGCCGAGCAGGATGGTGCCCTTGGCCGCCCAGTCACGCGAGGAACCCATGCCGTAGTCCTTGCCGGCGAGCACAACCAGAGGCGTGCCCTCGGCCTTGTAGTTCATCGCGGCGTTGTAGATGTAATCGATCTTACCGCCACCGGCCTTGGACATGTCCTTCGTCCAGCCACCCTCAGGGATCTTGCCCTCGGCATCGGCGGCGATACGGTTCTTGATGCGGACATTGGCGAAGGTGCCGCGAGTCATGACCCGGTCGTTGCCGCGACGAGAACCGAAACTGTTGAACTGGCTCTTCGGCACACCCTTGGAGATGAGGTACTGCCCGGCGGGGATTTCCTCGGCGATGGATCCGGCGGGCGAGATGTGGTCGGTCGTGACCGAGTCACCGACGAACACCAGGCAGCGAGCGCCGGAGATGCTGGTAAAGCCCGGTTCCTCCTCACCCATGCCCTCGAAGAAGGGCGGGTTCTGGATATAGGTGGAGTCGTCGTTCCATTGGTAGAGCTCGCTCTTGGACACCGGGACCTTGTTCCAGGTCTCGTTCTCGGTGAACACGCCGGCGTACTTCTCGAGGAACTGCTCGCGCGTGACGCACTGCTGGCGGATCTCCACGACCTCGGCGTGGGTCGGCCAGATGTCCTTCAGATAGACATCCTTGCCGTCCGGGGTCTGCGCGATCGGGTCGTTGACCAGATCGATATCGACGGTGCCCGCGATGGCGTAGGCCACGACCAGCGGCGGTGACGCGAGGTAGTTGGCTTTGGTCAGCGGGTGAACACGACCCTCGAAGTTCCGGTTGCCCGAAAGGACCGATGCCACGGCGAGGGTGGTGCCGTACTTGTCCTTGGTCGAAACGATCGCTTCCTCGATCTCGGGCGGGAGCGGACCGGAGTTGCCGATGCAGGTCGTGCATCCATAACCGACGGTGTGGAAACCGAGCGCTTCGAGGTCGGGGGTCAGGTTGGCCTTATCGAAGTAATCGGTGACGACCTTCGAACCGGGCGCGAGCGAGGTCTTGACCCACGGCTTGCGGGTCAAGCCGAGGGCACGCGCCTTCCGCGCGACGAGGCCTGCCGCGATCATCACATCGGGGTTCGAAGTGTTGGTGCAACTGGTGATCGCCGCGATGACGACGCTGCCGTTGTGGATGGTGTGCGTGGAGCCGGGGTTCTGCGGGTGGCTGGCCTCGGTGGCGGTGTAGGTCGCGCTCATATCGACCTGAGCCTCGGTGTGGCCAAGCCCGTGCGGTCCGTTGGGCGCGGTCAGAGCCTTGCGGAAGGCGGTCTGCATATCGGCCAGCGCGATGCGGTCCTGCGGACGCTTCGGGCCAGCGAGCGACGGCTGCACGGTGGACAGGTCGAGTTCGAGCACATCGGTGAACACGGGCTCGGGCGAATCCGCGGTCCAGTAGAGATGGTTGGCTTTGGCGAACGCCTCGGCGAGGGCCACCTCTTCCTCGCTCTTGCCGGTGAAGCGGAGGTAGTCGATAGCGACCTGATCGACGGGGAAGAAGCCCATGGTCGCGCCGTACTCGGGCGCCATGTTGGCGATGGTGGCCCGGTCGGGCAGGGAGAGCGTGGCGAGGCCGTCGCCGAAGAACTCGACGAACTTCTCGACGACGCCGTATGAGCGGAGCATCTGCGTGACAGTGAGAACGAGGTCGGTCGCGGTCGCTCCCTCGGGGAGTTTGCCGGTGAGTTTGAAGCCGATGACCTCGGGCGTGAGCATGTAGACCGGCTGGCCGAGCATGACCGCTTCCGCTTCGATGCCGCCGACACCCCAGCCGACGACGCCGAGGCCGTTGATCATGGTGGTGTGGCTGTCGGTACCCACGAGCGAGTCGGGGTAGACGGTCTTTTCACCGCCGGCGGCCTTCACGAGAGCGCCGCGTGCGAGGTACTCGAGGTTGACCTGGTGGACGATGCCGGTCGCGGGCGGGACCACGCTGAAGTTCGCCAGCGACTGCTGTCCCCACTTGAGGAACTCGTAGCGCTCGTTGTTGCGCTCGAACTCCTTCTCGGCGTTGATGGTCAGTGCGACGCGGGTGGCGAAGTCGTCGACCTGCACCGAGTGGTCGATGACCAGATCGCACTGCACATCGGGGTTGATCATCGACGGGTCGCCGCCGAGCTGCTTCATCGCGTCACGCATCGCGGCGAGGTCAACCACGCAGGGCACACCGGTGAAGTCCTGCAGGACCACGCGACCGGGCATGAAGGGGAGTTCCTCCTTCACGACCTCGCGGGCGTTGTAGGACGCGAGCTTCTTGATGTCGTCTTCGGTGACGACGAAGCCGTCGACATTGCGGAGCATGGACTCCAGGAGGACGCGGATCGAATACGGCAAGCGCGAGATATCGCAGCCGAGCTGCTCCTCGAGCACGCCCAAGTCGTAATAGGCGTACGGCTCGCCCTGAACTGTGAGTGATTTCTTCGCGTTGAATGGATGGGTGTCTGCCATGGTGATGCTCCTTGCCTGGTGAACTGCACAAAGAGTATCGACGCTATGGACGCATTGTTCAAAGCGATGCAGATTACTATTTCAATCAATTCTATTTATGATTAACTGAGACCCATTCTCAGCAGCCGCCTATCGCGTTCGCGGGGCAGAAATCGCACTGATCAGGTCCGGCTCACCCGCATTGGGTGCCAACTCCATGAACCGCCGGCTGCCATCGCAGGGGACCTCCAGACGCACGAGGCGCTCGCCCCTGGCGACGAGCAACTCGATATCATCCGGATGATCCGTCGTCGCGCGCACCGCGTCGAGCATCGCCTCGCGCGAAAACACCACATCACCGACCGCCATGATCCGATCACCGGACTTGAGCCCAGCGTGTTCCGCGTCGGAATCCTCGACGACTCGACTCACCACCCCGTCCTCGCCGGCCGCGAAGCCCGCGGCGTATCGCAGGTTCACACCCGATGCCGATCGCTCGGCACGGCGCTGGAGTTCGTTGGGCTCCGCGCTGAAACTCCGAGTCTGACCGAGCAAGTCAACGAGGTACTGCATCGAGAGGTCTTCCACCGGTCGCTCGATGCGGGAGCGGATGAGCGCGTCCCAATCTGTCCCGGCGTGGATACGACGGAGCGTGCGAACCACATCGTCCCTTGTGTAGGTCACCTGATCGCCGACGGGCTGCACCCGCACATCGAAGAAGGCCTTGCAGAAATCGTCCAGCGAGCGTCGCCCGTTCGTCTCGCGTCGGATGATGGCGTCGGCCTCCATCCAGAACAGCGCGGCCTCGCCGTAGTAGTCCGCGCCGCGTCGGAGTTCGTTCCCGGCCGGACTGGATCGGCGCACGCTGACGACATCTCGGGCGGTATCCACCACCGGTCGCCAGGCGCGTCCGGGCTGGTTTTCGTATCGCTCGATCGCGCGCCGGACGATTTCTCGGTACTGCTCGGGGGAAATCATGCCCGCGCGGGCCGAGAGCACATCGTCGTAGTAACTGGTCAAGCCCTCGTAGACCCAGAGCAACGAGGAGTCCACCGGCTCGTGATAGTTCTCGCGGACCAGGCCGGCCGGGGCGGCGAGTTTGCCGCACCACGCGTGGATGTACTCATGTGGGATCACGCTGAGGTGCCCCATGCCCGCGTCGAAGTCATCGGGCCGGTCCGCGTCGGAGAAGGCGCGGGTGCGAGCACTGATGAAGGTTGACTCGGCGTGCTCGAGACCGAAACTGAGCGAGGAATCGACCATGGTGAGGAAATGAAACTCCTTGCGCGGGAAGTCGCCGAAGACCAGACGGCCTTGGCGCGTCAGTTCACCGAGTGGGCCCAGCATCCAGTCCGGGAGCAGGGCATCGCCGGACTCTTCGGAGGCCAGGTGGATGAAGTGCGGCGGGTAGTCCTCCTCGGAAGCCGGGAGTTCGTAGGTGTTCAGGTGGCGACCGAAGATGATCGGGCTGTCGATAAGCTGCATGAACGGCACATCCTGCACCTCGGTCGGTCCGAGTGCCCAGGCGTGGGTGTACCCATCCGGGAGCAGCACCTCGACATCAACCTTGAACTCTCGGAGGTCCGCGTCCTCGGGGTACCACAGCAGGGTGTTCCAATTCACCGCGCCGAAGGTGTCGAAGCCGTAGGAATCGCTCGACCGGCTCATGTGCCACGGCTGCGAGGCCAGGTAAGCGGTCTCGATCGTCAGGTCACCCGCGCTCTCGCGCGGCACCTGCACCACGATCCGCGCCGGTTCGGACGCGTCGCGTTCCCACTCGATCGCTGTTCCTTGATCATCAACAACGCGGAACTCGGCGATGTTCTGGATTGGGCCGGATGGCGCGTGGTTTCCCGGGATGAACAGCGGGTACCACAGCACAAGTTCACCGGAATCCACCGCGGGCAGGGTGATGGTCGATCGCATGATCTTGCGCTGCGACTCTCGGAGGTCCGCAACGAGGCTCATGTCGGCATCGGACGCGGTGAAGACCGGTTGCGCGAGCGCGGGGCTGGAAAGCAGGGCGGCAAGGATCATTGGGGTCGGTCTCAACGGGTGCTTCTCCGCTGCTTGAGGTGTTCGAGGAGGAGGGTTTCAAATGCCGCGGCGGCGGGGCTTGGTATGCGATCGCGTCGGCGCACGACCGCGAGAGTGCGAACGACGCGTCCGTCTCGACAGCGTAGACCCGAGGATTCGGCCGGTCCCTTCGACTGTCGCAGGGCGAAGCGCGAGACCAGCCCGACGCCGATGCCAGCCCAGACCATCTGCTTGATGGCCTCGATGGAGCGGAGTTCCATCACAACATCGAGGTTCGCGCCGCCTTGTGACGAGGCCTCGTCCACGAGCGCCCGGACCGCAGTCCCGGCCTCGAAGCCGACGAAGTGCTCGTTGTCGAGATCGGTCCAACGGAATGATTTGCGACCAGACAGCCGATGCCCGGGCGGCACGATCAGCATGAGTTCGTCTTGCAGCGAGGCGATCTGCATGAGATCCGACCCGCCGGGC
>JBICHT010000065.1:0-10526 GCA_043101125.1 Phycisphaerales bacterium JB050
TCGAGGATTCGGATTTCGCGGCGGATCCGGGTGTGTTCGACCGTCTGGCGGAGTCGGACCGGTTTGATCTGGCGGTGTTTTCGGGGTCGTTGAACACCTTCGGGTCGGAGGCGGCGTTTGAGGTGGTGCGTCGGGCGTTCAAGGCGGCACGCGAGGGGGTGGTGTTCAATTTTCTCTCGGCGAAGAACCACGAACGGAACGCGATCAACCCCGCGCCGGCCAAGCGGTTTGAGCCGTCGATGATGCTGGAGCGGGCGCTGGGGCTGACGCCTCGGGTCCGGTTCCGGCAGGATTATTTTGACGGTCACGATGCGACGATCGCGATGTTTCATTCGGATCGGGCGGGGACACGGAGATGACGGGCGTGGATCGAGTGAGTGTCGAGGAGTTTGAGGACGGGGTGGTGGTGTCGCTTGATCGGACGGGGTTCCGAGGGCCGGCGCGAACGGTGCTGCTGTTCGGGCTCGCGCTGCCGTGGCTCATCGTGGGTCCGGCGTTTGTGCTGTGGATGGGGGGGACGGTGGCGCTCTGGGTGGTGGTGGTGGCGGCGGTGCTCAGCGGGGTGCTCGGTTTTGGGCTCTCGCTGATCGCGTTCGTGCTTGCGATGCGGAGCCATCACATCGAGATCGGGGAGGAGACGATCCGGTTCTGGACGGACGCGCCGATGGGGAGTGTGAGTCGCGAGTGGCCCCGGGAGGCGATCTCGGGGTTCGAGGTCACGATGGCGGGTTCCCGGTTGTGGCTGTTCATACTGGCGAAGGCGGGGGGGCGGCTGGCGCTACCGGTGACGCGTCCTGCGGAAGATCTATACCGATTTGTGGAAGAACTGGACTCGGTGATGGAGCGGACGGTGGTGGCGGCTGCCGAGTGAATTGGTGGGTGCTACACTGGCGGCCATGCCCATCATCGTTTTTCAACACGACGCCAAGAACAAGCCCGGTCGCCTGGGGATGACCCTTCGTGACCATGCCTTCAAGCTCGATATCCGTCGCATGGATCAGGGCGACCCGGTACCCGTCGATTTCGACGATGTGGACGGCGTGGTCTCCCTGGGCGGGGCGGCGAATGTCGACGACAAGCACGGCTGGATCGAGAAAGAGTGCGATTTCATCCGCGGGGCGCACGAGCGCGGTCTGCCGGTTGTGGGTGTGTGCCTCGGGGCACAGATGATCGCCAAGGCGCTCGGCGGGACGGTCGAGATGGCCGCCCAACGCGAAGCGGGGTTTGTGGATGTGGATCTGCTGCCCGTCGCGCACACGGATTCGATCATGGCGGGCATCGCGTGGAAGGCCCCTCAGTTCTTGCTGCATCGCTACGAGGTGACGCAGCTCCCGGCGGGCGGCGTGCCGCTGGCCAAGTCGGAGCAGTGTGCGAATCAGGCGTTCCGGGTGGGGATGCGGACCTACGGGTTCCAGTATCACTTTGAAGCGGATCGTCCGATGATGAATGATCTGCTCGCCGATGCGCGTTCGGACCTGCACGCGGCGGGGATGACCACGGACGAGTTTGCGCGGGATGCCGAGAAGAAGTACGAGATGTTTGCGCGTCTGGGTGATCGGCTTTGTGTGAACATCGCGACCTACCTGATCCCTCGCGTCGGTGCGGTCGTCCGTGCCTGAGGGTGCGGGAGGAGCACAGGGTTCGAAACTGACCATCACGGTGCCGCGTGACTATCTGTTTCGCCGGGATTTGTGCTCGTACGGATACTTCCTACTCGCTCCGAATCGCTGGGATCCGGAATCTCAGACGCTGCACCGGGTGTTCGAGATCGGTGGTCCGGGTCGCTGGGGGCTGACGCGGGTCCGTGTCGACCAGCCGAGCGGCCAAGCCGGTGGGGCGGTGCGGGTGCGGTGCGATCGGAAACTGGAACGATCGGATGTCGCGCTGGTGCGGGCCGGGGTGGTCCGGATGCTGAATCTCGATGATGAGGGCATCGGCGCGTTCCATGAGATCGCGCCCGAGTTCAGGGCATCGGGTCGTGGGCGGCTGTTTCGGAGCCCGACGCTGTTCGAGGATGTCATCAAGACGGTGACGAGCTGCAATGTGGCGTGGACGAGCACGATCCGGATGAACGAGCGGCTGTGTGCGGTTGTGAATCCGGCGTTCCCGCGGGCTTCCCAGTTGGCGCGGCGTCGACCGGGGACGCTGCGGGCTCGGTGTGGCGTGGGGTATCGCGATACGCGGATGGTGGAGTTGGCTCGCTTGTTCTCGACCGGGGCGGACGCGGTCGCGGGGCTTGAGGACGGCGCGCGGCCTGATGACGAGGTGTATGCCCAGTTGCTCAAGTTGCCGGGGATCGGGCCGTATGCCGCGTCGAACATCATGCAGTTGCTCGGTCGGTATGGGCACCTGCCGGTGGACACCGAGACGATGCGTCACGCCCGGGCGGTTCTGGGCATGGAGGGTGGCGATCGGGAGTTGCGGCGGCGGGTTGAGGAGCACTACGGGGGGTACGGGTTGCACCGGTTTCGGGCGTACTGGTTCGAACTCTGGGCGGATTACGAGCGTCGGCGTGGTCCGGCGTGGACCTGGGATCCGAAGACGACGGGGAAGACCTTTACGGCTTCCGCGCTGCGCGACGACTGAACCGGTAAAATGCCGGACCGGGGTTGTCCTGGCTGGTCAGTCCATTCTCTGTCCGACGGAGGGCGATAGCCCGTGAGCGCAATCAGCAGTGAAAAGGCCCCCTCTGAAGCGGGGGCGGCGTGGTCGGTCCAGGATTCTGCCGAGCTCTATGGCATTACGGGCTGGGGGAATGGTTATGTGCGCGTGGCCGAATCGGGGTCGCTCGAGATCTGCCCGACTTCTGATCCTTCTTCGGCGGTCGATTTGCACAGCATGGTGTCCGGCCTGGTGAAGCGCGGGATCAACACGCCGGTGCTGTTGCGCTTCAGCGACATGCTCGGGCATCGGATGCGGCATATTCGCGGTGCGTTCGAGAGCGCGATGAAGGAGATGGAGTACCGGGGTGGATACACCTGCGTGTACCCGATCAAGGTGAATCAGCAGCGGGCGTTGTGCGAAGAGTTGCGAGACTTCGCGAGCGCGATCGGCTTTGGTCTGGAGGCGGGCAGCAAGCCGGAGTTGCTGGCGGTGCTTGGTCTGACGACCGCGCCGCGGCTGAACGGCGACAGCGCGACGATGCCGATTGTGTGCAACGGGTTCAAGGACGACGAGTACATCGAGACGGTGATCCTAGCGACCAAGTTGGGTCGGAACATCACGCCGGTGGTGGAGTCGGTGCACGAGTTGACGCTGATTCTGAAGCACGCGAAGCAGTACGGTGTGCGTCCTCGCATCGGTGTGCGGATCAAGCCGTCGGCGCGCGGCGCGGGGAAGTGGGAGGATTCGGGCGGGATGCGCAGCAAGTTCGGCCTGCATGTTTCGCAGGTGCTGGAGTTGCTGGAGCGGCTAAAGAAAGAGGGTATGGAGGATTGCCTGAAGCTGGTTCACTTCCATGTGGGCAGCCAGATCTGTGATATCAAGCAGGTCAAGACGGCGATCAGTGAGCTTGCGCACATCTACTGCGAGTTGTACCGTCTCGGGGCGACGGGATTGGACACGATCGACATCGGCGGCGGGCTGGGCGTGGACTACGACGGCAGCCAGTCGAGTTGGTCGAGTTCGATGAACTACACGCTTGAGGAATACGCGACGGACATTGTGTACCGCATCAAGGCGGTGTGTGATCAGGCGAAACTTGGAGACGGCGAGGTCGGCGTGCCGCACCCGCGGATTCTGTCGGAGTCCGGGCGGGCGCTGGTGGCGCACTCCTCGATTCTGGTGGCGGATGTGCTGAGCGCGAGCGAGTTCAGCGCGGATCCGAATCTGGCGTGGGTCCGTTCGACGATTGCGCAGGAAGAGGAGCGGGGTGAGGAGATCCCGCAGCCACTGCTCGACCTGCTGGACGCGTACGAGCGGTCACAGAACGGCGGCGACCTGTACGAGGTCTTCCACGACCTGATGACGGCCCGGGATGAGTCGGTCACGCTGTTCGGCATGGGGTATCTGAACCTGCCCTTGCGGGCGGTGTGCGAGCGGCTGTTCTGGGCGACCGGGCAGGCGATCCTGGCCGCGGCGGAGCGGGACGAGGATCTTGCGGCGACGGTGGAGGGCTTGCCGGATCTGTTGAGTGATATTTACTTCTGCAATTTCAGTCTGTTCCAGTCTCTGCCGGATTCGTGGGCGATCAGCCAGCTCTTTCCGATCGTGCCGATCCACCGTCTGGATCAGCGTCCGACGCGTCGGGCGATCCTCGCGGACATCACCTGTGATTCGGACGGCAAGATCGACCGGTTCTGCTCGCCGGAAGGCGGTGATGCGCGTCACGCGCTGGCGCTGCACGAACTTGAGGTGAACCCGGACCCGGAGGAGTCTTCGGGCGGGGTGTGGCACAAGCCGTACTACCTGGCGATCTTCCTCGTCGGGGCGTACCAGGAGGTGCTAGGTGACCTGCACAACCTGTTTGGCGATACTCACGCGGTGCATATTTCGATCGATGAGGATGGGCACCCGTCCATCGATGAGTACATCGAGGGCGACACCGTGCGGGAGGTGCTGAGTTATGTGCAGTACGACCCGGATGCGCTCAAGAAGGACATTCGCAAGGATATCGAGCGAGCGACCAAGGCCGGGCAGATGACGCTCGACGAGGGTCGCGAACTGATGCGGTTCTATGAACAGGGCCTTGAGGGCTACACTTATCTCGAATAGGGGCGCGGCGAGATGGCGCGTCCGGTTTCCTCGTAAGCTTTTTTGACACAACCCGATCCAACCCCACCCCGTGACACCACTCCCGGCCGAGGCCGGATTTGCCCGCAGGAGGCACCATCATGACCAAGCCGACCAAAGCCGAACTGCTCGCCAACCCGGTGGAGCATGTTGACATTCGTTCGTTTGATGCGCGTCCGATCATTGATGCGTACGCGAAGACTGCCTTCCAGGCGCGGAACCTGGCGCACGCGGGGGAGATCTTCAACCGGATGCTGGCCGACACCGATTGCGCGGTGATCCTCACGCTGGCGGGGTCGCTGATCTCGGCGGGCATGAAGGAAGCGATCCTGGCGTTGGTCGAGCACAACATGGTCGATGCGATCGTGGCGACGGGTGCGAATATTGTTGACCAGGACTTCTTCGAGGGGCTGGGGTACAGGCACTACATCGCTCCGGGGTCGCCCGAGGCGCCGGTGGTGGATGATCCGACGCTGCAGTCGCTGGCGATCGACCGGATCTACGACACCTACATCGACGAGGAAGAGCTCCGCATCTGTGATGACACGATGGCGGAGATCTTCGACGGGATGGAGCCGGGGGCGCACAGTTCGCGTGCGGTCGTTGATGCCATGGGTGCGTACCTTGCGAAAAATCATCCGGGCAACCGATCGGTGGTGCTCGAGTGCCACAAGCGTGGGGTGCCGATCTTCGTGCCGGCGTTCAGTGACTGCTCGGCGGGCTTCGGAGTGGTGTTGCACCAGAAGCGGCGTGCGGCGGAGGGCAAGCCCTTTGTGGCGATCGATTCCGGTGCGGACTTCCGCGAACTGACAGAGATCAAGATCGCCAACCCGGAGACCGGGCTGTTCATGCTCGCCGGCGGTGTGCCGAAGAACTTTGCTCAGGACATCGTGGTTGCGGCGGAACTGCTCAAGGAGAAGGGGCTGATCGAGACGACCGATGAAGTCGCGATGCACAAGTACGCCGTGCAGTTCACGGTTGCCGACTCTCGCGACGGTGCGCTCTCGGGTTCGACGCTGCGTGAGGCGTGCAGTTGGGGCAAGGTGGATGTGGTCCACGAGCAGATGGTGTTCGGAGAACTGACGGCCATGTTCCCGTTGGTGGCTTCGGATGCGTACCATCGCGGGCTGTGGAAGAACCGTCCGGCTCGTCGCTTCAACGATCTCTTTGCGGGGACCCCCGCGAGCGCGTAAGTTCGTTTCGGCTCGGGCACTGCCCGTACGGATATGACCTTGACTGATTGAAGGGTTCGAAGGCATGGAAAGCGTTCGCACACTGCTCAGCGAGATGTTCGATTACGCCGGTCTGTTCCCGCCGAGCAGCGTGGATATGGAGACGGCGGTTCGGAATTACGCGTCGTATGTCGATGGCGCGCATCGCTGGATGCTCGGGCGATTCGTGTGCCCGGTGACGAAGGTGGAGGCCTTTGATGCGGTGGCGATCCCGCTGCTGCCCAAGGGCGAGGCCGACGATCCGTGGCGGCTGAGTGGGCTGGTTACGCTGGACAAACTCTCGGAGCAGATCGACACCATTTTTCGTTTCAACGACCATCACGAGACGGTCGCGGAAGCGGGGCGGTGCGTGATCGATGTGATCGAGTTGAAGGCGTCTACGCCGGACGAGATCGAGCAGATCATGAAGATCGTGCCGGAGCAGCTCGAGCCGTTCATCGAGATCGATCATCGGCAGGATGTTCGCGGGTTGCTGGCGGCGATCGCGGGGACCGGCGGTCGGGCGAAGATCCGCTGCGGGGGGGTGACGCCGGACCTGATCCCGTCGAGCAGCGAGGTGGCGCGGTTCATCGCGAACTGCGCCGCGGCGGAGGTGAGTTTCAAGTTCACGGCGGGTCTGCACCACCCGGTGCGTGCCGAGCGTGAGCTGACTTACGAGGAAGATTCGCCGCGTGGGACTATGCACGGGTTTTTGAATGTGTTCACCGCCGCGGCGATGGCGCGGGTGAACCGTCTGGGTGCGGATGAGTTGCACGACATCATCAGCGAGACGGACCCGAAGGCGTTCATTTTCACCGAGACGGGGCTGACCTGGCACGAGCACTTTGCGCCGGTTACGAAGGTTGCGCGGATGCGTGAGAGCTTTGCGATCAGTGTCGGGTCGTGCTCGTTCACGGAGCCGATCGAGGACCTGATGGAGATCGGCCTGCTGGAGAAGTCGAAGGTCTGAGCGGGGTGGTGTGGGCTTCAGTCCAGGAGGTCCTTGAGCTCTGCGAATGGGCTCTCGCCGTCCAGCGTGATGACGACGAGCAGGTACGACATCAGGAACGAGTAGATGACGAGCGTCGCGTAGATCGCGAGTGGCGCGAGCTTTGAGCGGCCCTTGAGGCGGAACGCGCTGACGGTGAGCCAGATCACCACGAACGCGGCGGTGGCGAGGGAGGTGCCGTTGCGCTCTGCCGCCGCGAGTGTGAAGGAGAGTGGGGCGCCGACCAGTGCGGGCCAGAGCAGCTTGAAGTATTCGCTCGGTTTGACGGGCTCTGAAGCCCTGTGAAACCAGTTGGTTTCACCGGGAGGGTCTTCCCGGTCGTGTCGGTTTCTCGTTGCTCGCATGAGGGCATCGTACCGTTCGGCAACGCCCCGGCGAGTGGGGTACCCTGTGCGTTCTCATCAGTTTCTATCGTCGAGGAATACACATGCCCGCTGCTATCGATGCCACCCATGATCCGAAGCTCGAATCCTGGATCGAGTCCGCCAACGATCCGACGACCGATTTTCCGCTGCAGAACCTGCCTCTGGCGACGCGTGCCGCGGAGCATGATGGGGAGTTATGGCAGAGCATCGTGACGCGGGTTGGCGATATGTTCGTGAACCTGAATCACATCTCGGCGATCGCGCAGGAGTTGGGGCTGGATGAGGACCTCTGGGCGTTGTTCGATCTGGAAGATCTGGTTGCGTCGGGCAATTGGCCGGCGATCCGCAAGGATCTCCAGACGCTGCTGGCGAAGGGGAACACCAAACTCAAGGATCATCCGGAGTGCGGCGAGATCGTGGTGCCGGCGGATGATGAGGAGTTGCTGGTGCCGCTGCCGATCGGCGATTACACCGATTTCTACGCCTCGGTTCACCACGCGACGAATGTCGGGACGATGTTCCGCCCGGATAACCCGATGCTGCCGAACTACAAGTGGATCCCGGTGGGGTATCACGGGCGAGCGTCGTCGGTGATTCCGAGCGGTGTGCCGGTGCGTCGGCCCAAGGGTCAGCTTGCGCCGGGTGAAGACGGCGGTGCGCCGTCGTTCGCGCCGTGTAAGTTGCTGGACTACGAGTTGGAGATGGGTTTCTTCGTGGGCAAGGGCAACGAACTGGGCGAGCCGATCTCGATCGACCGTGCCGAGGACCACATTTTTGGGATGTGCCTGCTCAACGACTGGTCGGCGCGGGATATCCAGAAGTGGGAGTACCAGCCGCTCGGTCCGTTCCTGGCGAAGAACTTCGCGTCCACGGTCAGCCCGTACATCGTGACGATGGAGGCGCTCGCGCCGTTCCGCTGTCCGGCGGAGAAGCGTTCGGCCGGTGATCCGCAGCCGCTGGCGCATCTGGACAGCCCTGCCAATCGTGAGTCGGGGGGAGTTGATGTCACGCTGGAGGTGTACCTGTCTTCGGCGGCGATGCGCGAGCAGGGGATGGAACCGGTGCGGATCAGCCGAGGCAGTTTCAAGAACATGTACTGGACGATCGCGCAGATGCTGGCGCACCACTCATCGAGCGGATGCAACATGCAGATCGGTGACCTGCTCGGTTCGGGGACGGTCTCTGGTCCGAAACGCGAGGAGCGGGGCTGCTTGCTTGAACTGACCTGGGACGGCGACAAGAACAACCCCGTGCCCGGCTCGAAGCGGACGCCGATTAAGTTGCCGACCGGTGAGGAGCGCAAGTTCCTGGCCGATGGCGATGAGGTGATCCTGAAGGGGTACTGCGAGCGCGAGGGGTACCGACGGATCGGCTTCGGCGAGTGCCGAGGGGTTATTGAGCCGGCGTGATGTAGTCGTTTGGTCGGGTGCCATGGTCAAGTCCGACGAAGTCGGACGCAGGCCATGCGGAGGATGGGACTCGGTACCGACCCTCGCGTGGCCTGCGCTTCGCTTGACCACGGCACCCAACATCCGTGGGCTTCGCGGCGCGAGGACCACGCCACCCATTGAAGAAGTCACTCCGCGTCGATCGCGAGGTCGAGTTCGACGGTGAGCGGAGCGAAGCAGCGGTCTTCGGCGCAGACCTGATAGGTGATGGTGACGAAGGGCCTTCCGGAAAGGGGCTCCTCGTTTCGTCTGACGACCAGTGTGCCCTCGACAGCGTCGGAGTAGACCAGCGGTTCGGGGAGGTTGTCGAAGGCCGAGCCGCGGTAGGGTTTTCCGGCGGGGAAGCGGAGTTCGGCATCGATGCCGGTTCCGCCGACGACGCTGGCGCGGAGGGGGAGCAGGCCGATGTCGCGGACTTCCTGGGGGAGGTCTGCGGCGTTGAGGTGGAAGCCCTCGCCGATTTCCAGGCGCAGGCGGACCTGGCCCGGCTCGGCATTGGTCACCGTGACGCGATCGGTGGCGGCCATGACCTGCACGGGTGACTCGATTGCAGCGTCTTCTTCTTCGCTGGTTTCGTCCCCGAGCTTGTCGGGCAGTGAGCCGTCGAGGGCGAGCAGGCGGTGCAGGGCGCGGGTGGACTCGACGGTGGCGATCGGGGAGGACTTGATCGAGCGGCTGATGCTCGCGAGCACGGCCTCGGCGTATTCGAGGCGTTTGCGTTCGCCGGTGGCCTGGTGCAGGTCGATGAGCACATGCAGCATAGTCGCGATGCCGGAGGGCATGGCCCCGTCGAACGCCGAGCGCGGGCGGACGATCAGGTCGGTGAGTCCGTCGGGGGTGTCGTGGAGTTCCGCGTTGAGGTGTCCGGAGCCGAAGCGCTCGACGGCTTCATCGACGAGGCGGTCGGCCTTCACCAGCCAGTCGGCGTCCATGCGGTTGTGGAGGCGGCAGGCATGGTCAAGGGCGATCAGGCCGCTGGCGAGCATGGCGTAGTCTTCGAGTTGCGCGGGTGCGTCGGTCACGGTTCCGGCGCGTGCGATGCGCTTCAGGTTGCCGGTGCTGTGCATGTGCTTGAGGATCCAGTTCGCGGCGCGTTCGGCGGCGTCGATGTACCGGGCGGCGTCTTCGGAGGAGTCGGTGGCCGCGGCGGTATCGGCGAGGCCCGCGATCATGAGGCCGTTCCAACTTACGATGATTTTGTCGTCGGTCGCGGGTTGGTCGCGGGTGTCTCGGACTTTCAGCAGAGCCGCGCGGATGCGATCGAAGCGGGCGTTGAACTCGTCGAGCGAGAGGCCCATCGAGGCGGCGAGTTTGTCTGGGCGGTCGGCGAGGAACAGGACATTGACGGGGTCGTCGTTGGGGTGGTGGGGGTCCTGGAAGTTTGGGCCGCGATCGAGGCCGAAGAGTTTGATGGCCCGGTCGGCGTCGTCTGCATCGGGGAGGGCGTTGCGGATTTGGTCGGGGGTCCAGACATAGTTCTGGCCTTCGCGGTGGTTGACCTCGGCGTCTTGGGCGCTGAAGAAGGGGCCTTCGGTGCTGGTCATCTCACGCAGGACATAGTCGCAGATGCCTGTGGCGACGCGCAGGTCGAAGGCGTCTTTGGATTCGCGGAAGGATCGGGCGTAGAACGAGGCGAGTTGCCCGTTGTCGTAGAGCATTTTCTCGAAGTGGGGGACGAGCCAGCGTTCATCGACGCTGTAGCGGTGGAAGCCGCCGGCGAGGTGGTCGTACATGCCTCCGATGGCCATGCGATCGAGGGTGT
>JBICHT010000066.1:0-8552 GCA_043101125.1 Phycisphaerales bacterium JB050
CACATCCCCAATTACGCCCCCACGCGTCGGTAGAGAGCCGAAACCCGCTCCGCCACCACCGACCACGCGAACTCAGACTCGGCGTACCGACGCCCACACTCGCCCATGCGATCCAGTTCCTCAGGGCTGCGACTGAGCATGTCTTGAATCGCTCGGCTCACGGACTCCACCCCCGGAGCCACCCGGATCCCGGCCCCCCGCTGCTCAAGCTCCGGCCAGGGGGCCCCGGTCGTCGTGAGTACGGGACGCGAAGAGGCCATCGATTCCAGGATCGAGATGCCGAACGCCTCGGAGTGTGACGGCAGAATGTGGATGTCCGAGCAGGCGAACAGCCGGAGCTTCTCGTCTTCGTCGAGTTCACCCACGAACGCGATCGATTCCGGTTTGATCGACTCCGCCGCTTTGCGCTTCAATTCATCCCCGATGCCCGACAGATCCCGCCCGGCGACCACCAGCACCCAGTCCGGGTGTTTGGCGTGCACCTTCGCCCAGGCCGTCACCAGATCCGGCACACCCTTGCGCTCCGACCATGTGGAGCAGTACACCAGCCACCGCTTGCCGCGAAGCTGCGGGTGCTGCTTTTCGAAGCCCTCGCGACAGCGGTCGTCGCCATACCCCTCCAGATGAATCCCGATCGGCACCGCCTCCACCGTCGCTCCGGGTACATGCTCACGGATGTGCGTCGCCTCGTCTTCGGACATCGCCAGAAACGCGTCCGCTCCCCGATACAGCCGGCGTTCCCACAGCACATCGAGCACGAACTTGCGGAATTTCCTCTGCTCAAGCAACCACGGGTGCATCCCGCCGTGAGGGCTGACCACCACCGGCTTGGCGTGGCGCTTCGCACACCGGTACACCCGCCACCCGAAGTACGACCGCAGCGCGTGCAGGTGAACCACATCAGCAGCATCCACCAAACCATCGAGCTGTTTCAATACGGGCGAACCAATGCCCATACCCAACCGATCGGAACTCGATTTCCCAAAGTGCCAATCCCAACTGCACGCCGGTACCGTGCGGCTCTCTTCATCGGAATCGCCAGACACCCACACCGGCTCAACGCCAATGGAGACCTGAGCTTCCGTCAAACCACGGACATAGCTCATCACACCGCCGCCGCGGCTTCCGAGGTGCAGAGACGCGTGCAAAACCTTCATCAATCCGTCCCGTCCTGATTCGAGGTTATCTCTCGCTCTTTCAGCACTTTCGCGGGGTTACCGCCGACGATCATCCCCGGCGGCACATCACGCACCACAACCGCACGGGCAGCCACGAGCGAGCGATCCCCGACCGTCACATCCGGACCGATGAATGCGTCGGCACAAACCCACACCCCGTCACCGATCGTGATCGTCGCTCGGATCAGCGGCAGATCGAGTTTCGTGTGGTCGTGTGTCCCAGCGCACAGATGCGCGTTCTGCGAGATCGTGGTGTTCGAGCCGATCGTGATCGGCCCGAGGTTATACACCGTGACCCGATCCGCGATGATCGAGTGATCCCCCATCGTCAGCAACCACGGGAAAGTGACCCGAGTCGTCGGGCGGATCGATGCGTTGCGTCCGATCTTCGCGCCGAACATCCGCAAGATCGCTCGACGGAACCCGTACGCGCGACGCGGGCTCCACCGGATGAGCGTCGCCTGCACGAACTCCCAAGACAATCGACGGGCATACTCCGACGGCGAATAGGGCCACCTCGCCGTCTTGCTCAGGTCCTGTTGGTTCGTCGCCTGATCGTCGCTCACCGCTTGTCTCCTGAAGACTCATTCCCCAAACGCTTCTCCTCGATCTCGAGTTCCTTGATCTTCAAATCGATCAACAACTCGTACGCCGTCAGGAACAGGCAGAAACGCAACCCGGTCAGGCCGTCGAGGAACCCCCGCTGCAGCACATAACTGAATACAAACCGCGCCAACCACTTCACCGGAAGTTTCGGGTAAATGTGATGCTTGATCCAGCGCCGACGAGAGAGCGGCCCACCACCAATCAGTTTCGCATCGATCTGCTCGCCCGCCGCCTGCTTGCGCTTGCGATAAATCTCCTGAGCCTCGAGCGTCGAATACCTGTTGTGTTTGGCCATGTAGACTTCGAGCCCACGCCGATCGTCGTGCTCGAGATGCCCCTTGAGGTACGCCGTCGGTCCATCGACCACCATGTGCTCGTGAACTTCTCGCTCCTCGTACCGGGCCATGCCCCGCTTGAATAAGCGCAGGTTCCACGACGGGTAGTACCCGCAATGCCGGATGCGCTTGCCCAGGAAGATGAAGTAGCGGTTGATGTAAAAACCCGCTTCGTCAACAGAATCCACCGGTCGTGACACCAGCTCCAGCACCTTCTCCTTCAGGTCCGGCATCACCGACTCATCCGCATCGATGATGAGGATCCAGTCGCTCTCAAACGGAAGATTGTCTAACGCCCAGTTCTTCTGCTTGGCGTACCCCAGCCATGGTCGATCCACAACCTCGGCACCGAAAGATCGCGCGATCTCATGCGTCC
The DNA here is from genome assembly GCA_043101125.1 of Phycisphaerales bacterium JB050. GTDB lineage: Bacteria > Planctomycetota > Phycisphaerae > Phycisphaerales > UBA1924 > JANSXG01. Next base: position 2,496 of record JBICHT010000066.1, read on the forward strand.
GATCCGTGGATCCGGAATCCACCACGAACACCCGACGCGCCCACTCGCTCACGCTCGCCAGTGAGTGCGGAAGATTCACCTCCTCGTTGAGCGTCAGAATCATGACATCAATATTGGCTCGCGCCGCTTCGTTCATCGGTGACACGCCTCACATGGCTCTTCATCGGCAGCCACACCGGCCACCGGATTCGGCTCGCACACCAGCACTTCCAAAAGTTCTCGCCACGCCTCGCACGCTCGCTCGCGACTGTACGCCCCCGACAACGCCGCTCGCGCTCGATCACCCATCCCGCGAACCCGTTCCGGGTCGTCCGCGAGCGACTTCAACCCATCCACCAGCCCGTCCACATCGCCCGGCTCGACCACCACGCCGCACCCGTGCTCCTCCAGCACCAGCGCCAACTCGCTCTTCGGACTGCCGACGAATACCGTCGGACGACCCGCCGCCATGATCCCGAACAATTTGCACGGCACGATCACCCCTTCGGCACCCGGGATCATCGTGGCCAGGTGGACATCCGCACAACTCAACGACTGGTCCAGTTTCTCACGCGGCTGGTAGGCATCGACCACCGCGTTCGACAACGAACGCTCGCGAACAAACGCCTCGACCTCCGCCTTCTTCTTCCCACCCCCGACAAACAGGAACCGGAACCGGTCGTCGGCTTCCAATCGCTTCGCCGCTTCCAGCATCGTCGACACATCGTGCGCGAGACCGAAGTTCCCCGAGTACATCACCACAAACTTACCGTCGAGCCCCCACCGCTCGGTGTACTCGTTGTCCGCTCTCGCGATCGGCTTGACCTCGCTCTGGTCCGACCACACCCCGATATGCACGACCTTGTCCGGACTCGCCCCCTTGGCCAGAACCCGTTCCTTCATGCACCGCCCCAGGACCACCACCCGGTCGGCACGCTTCAAACAGAATCGATCCACCGCCTCAAAGAACCGGGTACTCAGCGCCCGCTCCTTCATCACGCCGCAGACCACCGGCACATCGGGGTACATGTCCATGACCCAGTACACGAACTTCGTCCCGCGCAGCGTCCGAAGCACCCAACCAACCAACGAGATGAACGGCGGTGTCGTGAAGCACACCGACACATCGCACCGCTTCAGCGTCAATGCCTTGAACATCGCCAGCACATAGAACACCGCAAAGTCAGCAGCCCGCGCCAGGATGCCCGCCTTACCGAACAGGCTCCGCCCGACGCGATGCACCCTCACCCCGTCCACTTCCTCGTACTTCGGGAGCGTGGCCCCCTTGGTGCCGTAGATCGAGCGCGAGGCGATCACATGCACCTCGTGCCCGGCACGCACCAGATGGCGCGCCAGATCGTCGGCGTGCTGCGCCGTCGCCGCCACATCGGGGAAATACACCTGATTGATCAGCAGCACACGCATGATCGCTCCGGGCCTGGTGCCCTCAGGCCCCCGCCGTCTGACGAGATTCGTGGTGCTCGCGGAACCACTCGATCGTCCGCTTCAGCCCGTCCTCGAACGACACTTGCGACTGCCAGCCCAGCAACTCCTTCGCCCGAGTGGTGTCCAGTTTTCGGCGAGGCTGACCGTCAGGCTTGGTCGCGTCCCAACGGATCTCGCCCTCGAAACCGGTCAGACGCACGATCAGTTCGACCAGATCCTTGATCGTGATCTCGAAGCTCGCGCCGAGGTTGATCGGTGTCGGCTCGTCCATGACCTCCGTCGCGCGAACAATCCCCTCCGCCGCGTCTTCCACATACAGGAACTCGCGGCTGGCCGCCCCCGTTCCCCAGCACACGATGTGATCGTCGCCGCGGTCCTGCGCCTCAACACACTTGCGGATCAGCGCAGGGATCACATGCGAAGAGAACAGATCGAAGTTGTCGTTCGGCCCGTACAGGTTCACCGGAAGCACATACGACGACCGCATGCCGTACTGGAGGCGGTACGCGTCCAGCATCTGCCACGCCGCCTTCTTGGCCACGCCGTACGGAGCGTTCGTCTCCTCCGGATAGCCGTTCCAGATATCCTCTTCCTTGAACGGGATCGGCGCAAACTTCGGGTACGCGCAGATCGTCCCGGTCTGCAGGAACATGCTCTCTTCGCGCTCGTGGAACCCGCGACGACGGAACTCCTCGATCAGGTGCAGGGCCATCGCCATGTTCGCGTAGAAGTACCGGCCCGGGTTGGCCTGGTTCGCGCCGATGCCGCCGACCTCCGCCGCGAGGTGGATCACCACATCCGTGGGCTCACCGCCGAACGCCTCGTCGTACAAACGCTGGACCGCCGAGAGTTCGGTCAGGTCGTAGTCCTTCCGACGCGGGACGAAGATATGCTCGTCCTTCACCCCACGCTCGCGCAGCACCCGGCAGACAAACCCGCCGAGAAACCCCGCACCGCCGGTGACGATCACCTTCTTGCTTGACCAGTCCGAAATCGCCATCGCGATCCTCCCCTTCCGGTGTGTGTCGTTTACTGGTCGTGCGCCGCGAAATCGGGCTGCATGTGGCCCGCATCGATCAGCGTCTTCTCGCGCTCGGCAAGCTTGAGGTCGGCCTCGACCATCATGATCGCGAGTTCTTCGACGCTCGTCGTGGGCTCCCAGCCGAGTTTCTCCTTGGCCTTGCTCGGGTCGCCGAGCAGCAGGTCCACTTCCGCCGGACGCATGTATCGCTCGTCCATCTCGTAATGATCTTCGAAGTTCAGCCCGAGATGGTTGAACGCCATCTCCGCGAATTCACGCACCGAGATGGTCTTGCCCGTGGCGATGACATAATCCTCCGGCTCATCCTGCTGAAGCATCATCCACATCATCTTGACATAGTCACCAGCGAAGCCCCAGTCTCGCTTCGAGTCCAGGTTGCCCATGAAAATCTTGTCTTGCAGACCGAGTTTGATGCGACCCGCAGCCCGCGTGATCTTCCGCGTCACAAAGGTCTCACCCCGACGCGGCGACTCGTGGTTGAACAGAATGCCACACGAAGCGTGCATCCCGTAACTCTCACGGTAATTCACCGTCATCCAGTGCGCCATCACCTTCGCGCAGGCATACGGCGAGCGGGGGTAGAACGGCGTGGTCTCCTTCTGGGGCGTCTCCACCACCTTCCCGAACTGCTCCGACGAACTCGCCTGGTAGTAACGCACCTGCTCGCCGGTCCGCTCCTGGTAGTCCCGGATGCTCTCAAGCAGCCGCAGCGCCCCCATCGCGACCGTGTCCGAGGTGAAGATCGGCATGTCGAAACTCACCCGCACATGACTCTGCGCCCCGAGGTTGTACACCTCGTGCGGCTTGGTCTCGTCGAGGATCTTCTGCAGCGACGACGCATCGCACAGGTCTGCATAATGCAGCTTCAGCTTCACACCCTGAACATGCGGGTCCTTATAGATATGGTCGAGCCGCTCGGTATTGAAGGAACTCGACCGACGGATCAGGCCGTGGACTTCATACCCCTTCGAAAGCAGGAATTCCGCGAGGTAACTGCCGTCTTGGCCCGTGATACCGGTGATCAGAGCTCGTTTGCCATCAGACATGGAAATACCGTCTTTGAGAATAGGAATTTGGACAGGCCCGCGGGCCAGAGTGAACAGAACAGGGCAGACTACCGGGCCGGGAGGCAGAGCGTCTACCGGGGTAAGGACTGACTCCTACGCAGGTCGTCGCTGAAGCGTTCAATTCGGCTGAAATCGACCTTTGAGCCACTGAAACAGCCGCGAAAGGTGCTATAACTCGGGCATGAGCCTCGTCGCCGCCCTTCGCGCCCGCAGCATCCGCCCCCTGATCGATGAGGCCGCTCGGTCGTATACCCGTCCGCTCGATCACGAACAACGCCTTGCCGCCATGCTCGACCGGCTCAACGCCGTCTGGGCCACGGCCATTCGCCACACGCCCCGTTATCGGAAGATGTACGAGGCGGGGACGGTCCCCGAGCGGTTCGAATCCTTGCAGGAATACGCAGACACCGTGCCCCCGCTGACCAAACAGGACATGCGCGGCAACACCGACGAACTCACCGACGAGCGACGACCGGCAGAAAACTCTTTCACGACCGGCGGGTCGACCGGTCGCCCCACCTCGATCCCGGGCTGGCATGCCGAACGCCAGTTCGACCTCGCCAATCGCTGGCTCGGCAGGTCGTTCTACGCCATCACACCGAGCGACAGCCTCTTCCTGATCTGGGGTCACCACCACTTGCTGGGAAGCGGGTGGAAGGGCAAGGCCAAAGGCCGCATCCGATCCATCAAAGACGCTCTGCTCGGTCTCACGCGCTTCAGTGCGTACGACATCTCCGAGGAACGGTGCGAAGAAGCAGGCAGACTGATCCTGCGCCGCAAGCCCCAGTACATCATCGGATACAGCTCGACACTCGACCTCCTCGCCAGGACCCAATCGCATCGCGCAAGTGAGTTCGCACAGATCGGCCTCAAAGCCACCATCGCCACCGCTGAGGTCTACCCATCCTCTGATTCACGGAAGCGCATCGCCGAGACATTCGACTGCCCAGCCGCGATGGAATACGGCACCGTCGAAACCGGTGTGATGGCCTACACACATCCCTCCGGCGGCTTTCGCGTGTTCTGGCGTGACCATCTCTTCGAACTCGGCGAACCCGGACCCGGCGGCGGCAGAGTGCTCCGGATCACCAGCCTCTACGAACGAAAAACCCCCCTGATCCGCTATGAAATAGGCGACGAAATAATGCCCTTCGAGGGCGAACCGCTCATCGGACCCGCGCGAATCACGAGCGTCCTCGGACGGGTGAACAGCATTGTCACCCTCATCGACGGCAAAGCGGTGCACACTGCGGCCATCAGCCGAGCAATCTCCGACCGCGAGGATGTCCGGCAATTTCAGATCATCGATCGCCCCGACGGGCTTTGTCTGAAGATCGTCGCCGCCACCAACGAGGCCAAACCTCAAATCCTTAATCATGTGAGGCGGAACCTCGCCAAACTCAGCCCAACGCTGTCCGAGGCGCCCGTCGTGTTCGTCAGCCGCATCCAGCAGACCAAGGCTGGCAAGACCCCGCTCGTGGTCCAGAAGTCTGACCCGGATGAGATCAACCATGAGTAACCCGCCGGAGTCCGATCAAGCCTCGCCGCCCGTACACATCCTCTGGACCAGTGGGTGGGACTCCACCTTCCGCGTTCTGGATGTGCTGTTCAACCAGAAGCGGTCGGTCCAACCCCACTATCTGATCGATCCCGGTCGCCCATCGGCGGAGACCGAGCTCCGCACCATCGACACCCTCCGTGCCGCGATCGAACCCCGTCTCCCCGAGGGGGTACTCCTGCTCCCCACGAGCGTGACCCAGCGCCCTGACATCACCGAGCACGCCGCGATCACACAGGCATGGCAACGGCTCGCAGAGCACGCACCACTCGGCGAGCAATACGAATGGATCGCCAGATACGCCGAGATGCAGAACCTCGTCGGGCTTGAACTCTCCGTGCATATCGACGACCGCGCGTACCTGTTCCTGGACCAGAAAATCCGGGAAATCGACGACGCGGGCACGCGCAACTTCGCCCTCCAAGGCACCGCCGATGCCGACACACGCCTGGTCTTCAGTCGCCTGCGGTTCCCTCTCCTGCACATCAGCAAGATTGAGATGCAGGACCGCTCGGATGCATCGGGTTTTCGTGACATCATGGAAATGACCTGGTTCTGCCACAACCCAAAGGGCGGCAAGCCCTGCGGCATGTGCTTCCCCTGCAAATTCGCACTCGAGGAGGGGATGGCCCGCAGGCTCCCGCCCCTCCGACGCCTCAAAGCCCGGCTCGTCTGGAGCGGTCCCGGCCAGAAACTCCGGTCCGCGGCGAGAAAAGCCCTCAAACGAACCTGATCGCCACCCGCTCCGTAGCCACACCAGGCCGTTACCATGACGGCCTCATCGGGGCCCGCCAGCAGGCGGAATCGTGCAAAACACGGAGATCACAGCGTGTCACAGATCAAACGCATCCTCGTCACCGGCGGCGCCGGATTCCTCGGCTCCCACCTTTGCGAACGCCTGTGTGACCGGGGTCACGACATTATCTGCCTCGACAACTTCTTCACCAGCCAGAAATCGAATGTCG
>JBICHT010000067.1:0-9639 GCA_043101125.1 Phycisphaerales bacterium JB050
TGAGAACTACGCCCAGACGGCGCTCGATCTCGGCAGGCGGATGCGAGAAAGGCATCACCAAACCTACCGCGCCCTGAGTATTCTGGGGCGGATCGCGATGTCCCGGGGCGACTATCAGCAGGCCGCGGCTTATGTGCGGGAAGAAGTGTCGATGCGAACCCAGCAGTTCGGCGGCGATCACCCTTCGACCATCACCGCTCGCGGGAACCTCGCAACGGTGCTGGGCCGATCGGGGCTTCTTGATGAAGCGGAGTCAGAATTAAGAATCGTGCACGCCAAGCAGGTGGAATTCCGCGGCGCGGATAATCCGGTCACCCTGTCGGTTCTCTACAACCTGGCGAGCACACTCCGGAAGCAAGAGGACTACCAAGAGGCTGCGGCCATGTTCCATGATGTCTTTGCGGGACGCGCCGAGCATTTTGGACTCGCGCACCCCCAGACGCTTCAGGCTCTGCGGTACCACATCCTCTGCTTGCGAAGCCTTGGGCAGCAAGAGCAGGCATTCCAAACGCTGCATGCGTACATGCAGGAAGTGGAGGAGGCTGGCGGGGTTTCGCCTGCGGGATCACCGCTCGCACCAGATCTGGCACTCCTTGCGGCTCGTACCGAGCGGCACGAACTCGCGTTATCGCTGAGTACGGCGGTTGCGGGGGACCGCGAACTTCCCGCAGAGGCCAAGGAGATGGTGCTGTTCATTCCCGGTGAGTCGCTCGTCGCGATGGGGCAGTTCGCTGAAGCGGAAGAGGTTTACCTTGACCTGAACCGAGAACTTCGCTCAAGAGAACCCTCCGATCCGCGACAGACTGAACGACTCAGGATGCGGATGGTGGACCTGTATCGCGTGTGGTACGAGCAGAGCAACGAACCGCGGCATCTGGAACGTGCGGAGCAGTGGGAGAATCGTGTGCTGGAGCCTTCGAGTCCAGCCGAGGCGCCGTGATTCAAAGTGGTGATTGACAAAAATAGCGGTGGCCGGTCGAGCAGACCGGGCACCGCGGGTTGTTTTGACTAAGTGGTCCCGAGAAATCCGATTCAGCGCGTGGATCCGGGCTTCGGATCGCGACGGTCATGATCCTGATCGGTGCCACGGTCCTTGTCGGCCCGGCGTGGTTCGACCTGGTAGTACTCGTAGATGCTCGCGGCATAATCTCGATTGTTCAGATCGCCGATGCGATCGGTCTGGATCCGTGGCGCCTGCTCGAGTCGAGTGGTGGTCAGGTTGACCCGGAGGTTGTCTTCCTGCACGCGACGAACCGCTTCCCAAGGCACAACGACGGTATCGGCTCCGATTCCGAGGACGCCGCCGGTTTCCATGGTCAGGAACCCGAGGTGACCGGTCTTGTGATCGACGATGACATCGTTGACGGAGCCGATTTCTTCACCGGCCTTGCCGGTCAGGGGCGTGCCTCGGATGTCGGATACCAGCATGTAGCCAGGCAAGTTCCGGTTGCCAGTCGGGGTGCCGGATCGGTCGTCGCCCTTGGTGTTGTGCGACGGGTCGACCTGCGGAACCTTGCCAAACGATGTTCTGATCTTGGCTTTCCATGTTTCGTCGTCGTAGAGCGACATGTTCTCCGGATCGAACTTCGGGGCAGAATGGAGTCGGTCGCGCGTGATGTCGAGTTCGATGCGGTCTTCCGCGCGGTCCCAAGACAGCATGTTGAGGGGCACGGTGACGGATTCGGAGCCGATCCCGGCGACCCCGCCGTACGAGACCACTGAGTAGAGCGCCGTGCCGCTGCGGAAGTGCACGACCATGTCGGATATCTCGCCGAGTTGCTCGCCGCTGCGATCGACCACATCGCTGCCGAGAAGCGAATGGGCGGAAGCGTACAGCGTGGTGCTCGTGTTGGAGCGGTTCCAGATGTCCATCTCCTGCCGGGGCTGGACCTTGTAGAACGCGTAGATTTCTGAGGTCACCTCGCGGCTACTGAGATCGGCGATCTCCGCGGGATCAATTTTGGGTGCGTTGTCGATGGAGTCTTTGTTGATCTGGACCGCGAACTCGTTGCTCGTGGTCTGGCTCAGCGCTTCCCAGGGCAGGATGTAGGTCTCGGCACCGATACCGAGTACGCCACCCTTCTCAAGGGTGACAAAGCCGATCGCACCGCTGTTCCGGTCGATGATTAGGTCCCCGATGCCGCCGAGTTCTTCACTCTTGTTGGCAAACAGCGTGGCGTCCGCGAGATCCTTGGAAAGGATGAACCGGTCGTGGGTACGGTCCTTCCTTTCAGGGCTTTCGCGGGGAAGATCCTGCTTTTCGACTCCGGGCAACGAGCCGAACGCCTGACGAGTTCGTTCGCGCCACGAGCGGTCATAGAGTTGGTCCCAGTTTTCGGAATTGAACTTCGGCGCGGCCTCAACCTTCGCCCGAGTCGTGGGAAGCAGGAAACGCTGGTCCGAGCGGTCCCATGAGAACGCTCCCATCGGCACCGCGACGGATTCGCTGTCGATGCCGAGCCAGCCGCCGAAGGACACCACGGCGTATTGCACGGTGCCGGTGCGCGTGTCAATGATCAGTTCGGTGAGTGTGCCGATCTGCTCATTTTCGCGGTTGTAGATCTCGCGGCCACGGATATCTGCGGCCAGAGCGAACATCGCGCCACGCTCCATCGCGGGGTTTTGAGCGGAGGGGGTGGGCTGATCGCGCTTCGGATCGGTATGCCCGGTCTGTCCGAGGGTTGTGCCAGCGGCGAGCATAATCGCGGCGATCGGAGCAACGGTAGTCACGAGTGTTCTGGTGTTCATCTTGATGTCCTCACTGTAGAGAAGGAAGTTTCGTGGGGGCGTGTGTCGAGCCTGCGTCACGAGCGCTGCGGTTCACACGATTCAGGGCGTTCCATCCCTTCCCCCGACCGTGTACAACCCTAAAGCCGAGACCCGCATCTGCCGTGAATCCGAGATGAATTCCTGCTCATTTGAAAAATTGCGAATTCCGAGGCTGTTGAGCGGTATTTCCCAGAGCCGCAACCTGATCGCCTCGAAGCGACTATCCTATTTAGGCCCTCGGCGACCACTGGTTGGGGGCTTTGCACCGTTCCGCTTTTCTCATTGAACCGATGCCCTTTGTCACGGAAACGCTATGAAACAGTTGATCATTTCCGCTCTCTCCGTTGCGCTCATGGCCACCATGGCTTTTGCACAGACCGAAACCCAAGGATCCGCGTCGAAGGAGACCGAGTTGAACCCGGACCATTACGCCGCGGTCACCCTGAAGACCAACCGGGGGGACATCGTGGTTCTCCTCGACAAGAAGAACGCGCCGATCACGGTTGAGAACTTTCTCGCGTATGTGGAGAGCGATCACTACGACGGGACGGTGTTTCATCGTGTGATGGCGGACTTCATGATCCAGGGCGGCGGTTTCGACACGAAATATTCGCAGAAGCAGACTCGCGAGCCGATCAAGAACGAATGGCTCAACGGGTTAAAGAATGTGAGAGGGAGCATCGCGATGGCGCGTCTGGGGAATCAGCCCGACTCGGCGACCTCGCAGTTCTTCATCAATGTGGTGGACAACCCGGTTCTGGATACGGCTCGAGACGGTGCCGCGTACGCGGTGTTCGGAACGGTCGTCGAGGGAATGGATGCGGTCGATGCGATTCGCAATACTCCGGTGGGGATGGGAAATCTCGACGGTCGCGGTGCACCGAATGTGCCCAAGGAGAAGCAGGTGATCGAGTCCGCGGAGGTGACTCCGCTCGAAGACCTGTCGGACAGCGCTCGTGCCGCCGCGACCGAATGGCAGCAGAAGGCAGAAGCCTGGAGCAAGGCCGCCGAAAAGCGGCGAAATGCGCTCAAGAACCCGCTCCAGGCGGCCAAGTCGTTCTGCGAAGAGAAAGGTGCCGATCTCGGTACCCTGCAAACGACTGAATCGGGCCTGATGTACATCGATGAAGTCGTGGGCGATGGTGAGCAGCCCAAGTCCACTTCTGCGGTGGTCAGCGTGCATTACACCGGCTGGCTGGTGGATGGCACTAAGTTCGACTCCTCTCGCGATCGTGGCGAGCCGACCTCCTTCCCGCTCAATCGCGTGATCCCCGGCTGGACCGAGGGTGTTTCGACCATGAAGGTTGGTGGCAAGCGCTGGCTGATCATTCCCAGCGAACTCGGCTACGGCGCTCGCGGTGCGGGGGGAGTGATCCCTCCCAACGCGATGCTGGTGTTCGAGGTGGAACTGCTGAGCACGCAGGGGGGCTGAGCCAGAGACCGAATCAAGGATTCGGGCCAAATGAGCCGAAGATTATTTCGTCCAGGCCCTGGACTCGCCTTGACAGTCAACTCCAGTTCGAAGACGCTTTTCCGCATGCTGACTTCCCTCTGCAAAAAATCCACCAAAGCCAAAGGCAACCGCGCCGTGGGGCTGTGGTGGATGCTTTGCGTGGAGTGAGCGGCTAGAAGCTCAAACAAGCAAGATTCCAGACCAGGCACCCTCGGCGATCCGAGGGTGCTTTTTTTATGTGAACCCGGCCACAACCATAGGCCAAGCAAGGAGAACATCGTCATGTCTCAGACCAGCACTATCCAGGCCTCGTGCCCCGAATGCGACGCATCGATCACCTTTGACCGGATCCCGCTCCGGGGGCAGGTCGCCCGCTGCACGGATTGCGGCGTGGAGCTCGAAGTGACCTGCATCGAGCCGCTGACCCTCGAACTTGCGCCCGAAGTCGAAGAAGACTGGGGCGAGTAATCACGGGGCACTCGCACCCAAAGGAGCATTGCCATGCGAATTGCCATGACTTATACCCGGTTGCGGACCGAAGAACGGCTGCTGCTGGATGCGTTCGAGGCGATCGGCGTTCAAGCGGTCCCGATCGATCTGCGAAATGTCGTCTTTGATCCGGCCGATCCGGGGGAGTGGGCCGACTTCGATGCGGTGGTGGATCGGTCGGTCAGTCTGACCGCGTCCCTGACCGCGGTTCGGCTGCTGGAGGGTTACGGCGTTCGGTGCATCAACAGTGCCCGGACGATCGAGATCTGTTCGGACAAAATGCGGACGACGATCGAACTGGTTCGCGCGGGGGTGCCCACACCCGAGGTCCGCGTCGCGACGAACGCGGAGTCCGGATTGCGAGCGGTCGAGGCCATCGGCTACCCGGCGGTGCTGAAGCCGACGGTGGGGTCGTGGGGGCGGCTCGTGGCTCGCGTGAACGATCGGGACGCGGCGGAGGCGGTGCTGGAGCATCGCGAAACGCTCGGATCGGTGCAGCAGGGCGTGTTCTATGTGCAGGAGCACATCAACAAGCCCGGACGCGACATCCGGGTGTTCGTGGTCGGGGGCGAGCCGATCGCGGCGATCGTCCGCACCAGCGAGCACTGGGTGACCAATACCGCCCGTGGCGCGAGTGCGACGGGGTTGGCGATCAGCGACGAACTCGGGAGCATCTGTTCAAACGCTGCGACGGCTGCTGGAGCTGATGTGGTCGCGGTCGATGTGCTTGAGGATCCGGAGCGAGGACTGCTCGTCAATGAACTCAATCACTCGATGGAGTTCCGCAACAGCATCCAGACAACGGGCGTGAACATCCCGGAACTGGTGGCGCGTCAGGTGACGGCGATCGCGGAAGGGGTCGCGGCGTGTTGAAGCGGGCATCGATCATCGGGGGCAGTGGGTTCACGGGCGGGGAACTGCTCCGCCTGCTGCACGGGCACCCGGACATTCAGATCGGGCAGGTGACCAGTCGTCGGCTCGCCGGACAACCGGTGCACCGGTCGCACCCGAATCTGCGCGGGCAAGTGGAGGCGCTGTACTGCACGCCGGAGGAGGTTGAGGCGTGCGATGTGCTGTTTCTCTGCATGCCGCATGGTCGGGCTGCGACGGAGATCGACCGGTGGCGTGGGCTTGCCCCACTCGTGGTGGATCTCTCGGCGGACTTCCGGCTGCGTTGCCCCGAGCGGTATGCGGAGTGGTACGGCGAAGCGCACCCCTCGCCGCGGGTCCTGGGGGAAGCGGTGTACGGGCTGGGAGAGGTGTCGCGAGACGCGCTGCTCGGTGCTTCGCTGGTGTCGGGGGTCGGGTGCAACGCGACGGCGATGACGCTGGCGTTGCTGCCGCTTGCTCGGGCGGGCCTGGTTCGTCGGGCAATCGCAGATGTGAAGGTCGGGTCTTCGGAAGCCGGGGCCGAGCCGAGTGCCGGATCGCAGCACGCGCTGCGTGCTCGCACGGCCCGGACCTACAGCCACGCCGGACACCGGCACCTGGCCGAGGTGCAGCAGAACCTCGGGGAATTGGACCTTGATGCGACGGTCACCGCGATCGACATGGTGCGCGGCGTGCTCTGCACGGCCCACATCGAACCCACCCGGTCGGTTGAAACCAAAGAACTGTGGAAGTTGTATCGCGCGGCGTATCGCGATGAGCCGTTCGTACGGATCGTCGCCGACCGAAGCGGGCCGAACCGGTTCCCTGACCCACGGGTTGTGGTCGGCTCGAACCACGCCGATGTCGGGTTCGCGATCGATGAACGGTCAGGGCGCATCGTTGCGTTGTGCGCGATCGACAACCTCGTCAAGGGCGCTGCCGGTTCGGCGGTGCAGGCCATGAACATCGCTCTGGGTCTCGATGAGACTCGAGGGCTGACTTTCCCGGGGTTGCACCCGGCGTAATCGAAGGAATCAAGCCATGTCTACAGTGGTGATCAAGATCGGCGGGGGCGAAGGGATCGACCCGACCGCCTGCACAAACGAAATCGCGGAACTCGTCCGGGCCGGTGTCCGGGTCGTCCTCGTCCACGGCGGGTCACACGAAACGAATCGGGTAGCCGCGGCACTCGGTCATCCCACGCAGACCCTCACCAGCCCGAGCGGGCACCAGTCGCGTCGCACGGATCGGCGTACGCTCGAAATCTTCGAGATGGTGTACTGCGGCAAGGTCAACAAGGCCGTCGTTGAGAGCCTGCGCAGAGCCGGGGTCGACGCCGTCGGCCTGAGCGGGATCGATGCGGGCATCTGGACGGGGCGCCGGAAGGACGCGATCCGTGCGATGGACGAGGAAGGGCGAACGGTGATCGTCCGTGATGATCTCTCCGGTCGCGTGGAATCGGTCGATGGCGATTTCCTGCGTCTGCTGATCGAGGCCGGTCGTCTGCCGGTGCTTACACCTCCGGCGATCACGCCCGATGGCGTGGCGATCAATGTGGATGCGGATCGTGCCGCGGCGGCGACGGCGGTTGCGCTCAGGGCGGACGAACTGTTGTTGCTCTCGAATGTGCCGGGTGTGCTGCGCAACCCGAGCGATCGGGGTTCGCTGATCGAGTCGGTGGATGTGGAAACGCTCGATGTGGCTCGGGATGCTGCGGGTGGGCGGATGAGGAACAAGGTGCTCGCGGCGGAAGAGGCCATGCGGGGCGGTGTGTCACAGGTGGTCATCGGTTCGGCAAGTGGGGTAGATGCGATCGCGCAGGCCCGGAGCGGTCGGGGCACGGTGTTCTTGCAGGGAGTGGCGTCGTGAGTGCGAACGACTGGGCGGGATTGAGCGACGACCGGCGGTTCCTCACGGAACTGGTGGCGACGCCGAGTGTCTCTGGCTCCGAGCGAGCGGCGTCCGAGGTATTCGTGCGCCGAGCGGCTGAACTGGGGCTCGAGTCGCGCATCGACGAGGTGAACAACGCGATCGCGACACGCGGTCCGGCTGATGCGCCGGTGCATCTCATGCTGCTCGGGCACATCGATACCGTGCCCGGTGAGATTCCGGTGCGGGTTGAAGATGGCGTGCTGCACGGGCGGGGGAGCGTGGACGCCAAGGGGGCGCTCGCGGCGTTTCTCGCTGGCGCTGCACGGGCGGAGTTGCCCGACGGGGTGCGTCTGACGGTCGCGGGGGCGGTGGGGGAGGAGTCGGCTCGATCTCCGGGCGCGCGGCATCTGCTCGATCGCCACAGGCCGAGCGCGTGCATCATTGGCGAGCCGAGCGGCTGGGACGGCGTCACGCTTGGGTACAAGGGCCGGCTCTTGCTCACGGCGGAGGCCCGGTGTGACCATCATCACTCCGCGGGTCAGGATGCTTCGGCCGGTGATCTCATCGCGACCTGGTGGCGGCTGATGCTCGGTCGGGTTGAGTCATTTAACCGCGGATGCGATCGGTTGTTCGATCAGATTCAGGCGACGATCCAGTCCATGTCGTCGGGGAACGACGGCATGTCGCAGACGGCGCGAATGGTGGTCGGGTTCCGGCTTCCGCTTGGTATGCCTGCGCGGGATTGGTCGGACGAGGTTTCGAGGCTCGGTGCGGAAGGTGTTGAATTCTCGTTCGAGGGCATGGAGTCCGCGTATGCGACCGACTTAAATGATCCGGTCGTGCGTGCGATCCGTTGTGCCATCCGAGGGCAGGGTGGGTCGCCGCGCCCGAAGTTGAAAACCGGGACCGCGGATTTCAATGTCGTCGGCCCGGTGTGGAACTGCCCGATCGCGGCCTACGGCCCGGGGGATAGCGCGCTGGACCACACGCCGCAGGAGAGGCTGAACCTGACGGAATTCGACCGATCGGTCGAGGTGCTGAAGGAAGCGATCGGCACACTCGCGCAAGAACTGGTTGCGGGTGAGTGTGTTCGGGTTGGCGGCGCAAGCTGAACCGGTGCCAAGGGGAGTGATTCGCCTCGCGACTCGTGGGGTTGTCCCAGGTCGGTCCGATTTGGGCGCACGAAAAACCCCGCTATTCGCGGGGCTAATCAAGCGAGGCGGACGGGACTCGAACCCGCAACCACCGGATCGACAGTCCGGGACTCTAACCAATTGAGCTACCGCCCCAAAGGGGATCCGATCGCCGGAGCGAACGGGAAGGGAAATGTATCGGATTCGGCGTGTGTGTCAAGCGGAGGAGTGGCTTCAGGGGTGGAAAACGGCGATTTGGGGATAGATCCGGGACATTCGCCCGGGTTCCAGCCATCGCTCGGGGTCATCATTTTCCGTCGTACCACGATTTGGCCCCGCCGATGTCGACATTGTGGGGCACCGTCAGTACCATCGCCGACTCCATGGTCTGGCGGACGGTCGACGCGATCGACTCGGCCTGGTCCTCCGGGGCTTCCAGCACGAGTTCGTCATGGATCTGGAGGAGCAGGCGGGCGTCGGGGTGGCTGGTGGGCAGGCCCCGGTAGAGGTGGATCATGGCGAGTTTGATGAGGTCCGCTGCGGAACCCTGGACGACGGTGTTGATGGCGGTGCGTTCGGCGAAGGCGCGGCGTGCGGGCATGTTGGAGGAGATGTCGGGGATCGGGCGGCGTCGGTGGAGGATAGTCTCGACCGCTCCGGTGGCCTTGGCCTCGTCGATGCACTGGTCGAGGAAGGTGGTGATCTCGGGGAAGCGGGCCTTGTACTCCTCGATGATTTCGGCGGCTTCGGAATTGCCGATGCCCAGGCGCCGGGCGAGGCCGAAGGCCGTGATGCCGTAGACGATGCCGAAGTTGACCATCTTCGCGCCGGAACGCTGCTCGTCGGTGACCTGATCGGCGGGGATGTCGTGGATCTGTGCGGCGACCGCTCGGTGGATGTCGGCATCGGCGTGGAAGGCATCGATCAGGGCCTGATCGCCGGAGAGGTGGGCCAGCAGTCGGAGTTCGATCTGCGAGTAGTCGGCGGAGATGAGGACCGATCCTTCGGGTGCGACGAAGGCTCGCCGAATCTCGCGCCCGATGGGGGTGCGGA
>JBICHT010000068.1:0-6097 GCA_043101125.1 Phycisphaerales bacterium JB050
CGCGCTGCTCTGTCGTGTGCTCGATGAGGACACGGGCAAGTATGTGATTTCCCCGATGCGCGTGATGCAACTCGTCGGTGCCGCCACCGTCGTGTGCCTCTGCACCGGGATCACCCTCCTGGTTGTGACCAATCGCCTACGGGAGCGGACGACACTATGAACACGCTCGCGACCGATTATCAATTGCCTGAGACCGGTCTGGCTCGGGACAAATGCCGAACCCAGTCTTATACTGCTGTAGAAACTGCTGTTTTACAGGAATCCGGCAAGGAGCAGTCAATCTGATGGCGTCTCTTCCTCCACATCTCGTCACGCTCGCTGCCGATGATCTTTCCCTGTGGGAGAAGATCTGGTTCCGCGAGTCGGGTTCCACCTTCGTCGATTCCACCGACCCGGTGTTCAACTTCATCTTCTGGGTGTCGGCGATCTTCTTTGTCCCGATCGTGGGGATGGTGATCGGCTTCGGCATCAAGTACCGGCGTTCGAAGGTCGGTGAGGTCGCTGAGGTCAGCGCGTCGCACAACACCGCGCTCGAACTCAGTTGGTCGGTCACGCCGGCGATCCTGATGGCGATCATGTTCTTCTGGGGCTTCAAGGCGTACATGAACAAGTTGGTTGCCCCGGTCGATGCCGAGCCGATCTATGTCACGGCGCAGCAGTGGGGCTGGAACTTTGACTACTCGGACGGCTACAGCACGAACGAGTTCGAGGAGATCGCCGCGAACCCGGATTCGCCGATCATCCCGGTGCAGGCTGGTCGCCCGTACAAGATGATCATGACCTCCAAGGATGTGATCCACTCGTTCTATGTGCCGGCGTTCCGGGTGAAGCGGGATGTGTTCCCGAACCGGTACACGGTTCTGTGGTTCCAGACGACCGATCGTGTGACCCATCGCTTCGATGAGGACGACAAGTCCGTGGTCGCCAAAGACCCCGATCGTCCGGGTTACTACCTGTTCTGCGCCGAGTACTGCGGCGACCAGCACTCGCAGATGGCCGCCCGCATCGTGACCCTCTCTCCTGAGGACTACAACAAGTGGCTCGAGGCCCGTAAGGACACCTCGGGGATCAACCTGATCGAACTCGGCGAGTTCATCGCCAAGCGCAACGGCTGCTTCCAGTGCCACTCGACCAATGGCACGGATATGCAGGGGCCGACCTGGCAGGGCCTGTACGGCAGCGAGCACCCGGGCTGGACGCCGAGGCCGGAGTTTGCCGAGGGCGCCACCCCGGGCATCGCCGGGAAGAACTACATCATCGAATCCATTCTGTACCCGAATGCGTACGCGAAGCCCGGGTTTTCGACCGGGCAGATGTCCTCGTTCCTCGGCAAGATCGAGGGTCGCGAACTCGACGCGATCGTGATGTACATCAAGAGCCTGTCTGACGAGTTCGCCGCCGAGGCCTCTGATGAGGCGGCGGCGGAGCTCGAGGCGCAGCTCTCCGAGCAGGACCCCGAATCCGAGGGCTGATCAGCCCGCATCGAAGCAGACCACGAACACTCACCACGGCGACCTCGCCGTTGCAGCACGACTCCCGGAGATCACCCCGCCATGGGACACCACGATCGCCCCTTCTACGCCCCCAAAGAGACTCGACTGAAGACCATCATGTCTTGGGTCTACACCGTCGACCACAAGAAGATCGGCGTGATGTACCTGTGCGCTGTGCTGCTCATGTTCTTCCTGGGCGGCATGTTCGCCATCGGCCTCCGTCTGGAGCTCTGGGAGCCCGCCAGCAATGTTGTCCAGCAGCGTGTGGCGATGGTCCAGCAGACGAACGATCAGGGGGAACTGGTCTTCAAGAACGGTGCTCAGCCGCTCGTCCCCGTACTCACAGAGGAGGGGGAGCCCGAGCTCGATGGCGAGGGGAACCCCAAACTTGCGCCCAAGACTGATGAAGACGGCGACCCGGTGAACGCCGAGGGCGTCGAACTGGCCGATCCGGTCATGGTCGAGAAGGTTGATGAGAACGGCCAGAAGGTCATGGAGAACTACACCGTCCGGAAGGGCGAGCAGTTCAAGGGGTGGACCGAGCGCGGGAAAAATATCAATTCCAACAATGTGTACAACCGCCTGTTCTCGCTGCACGGCTCGGTGATGGTGTTCCTGTTCATCATCCCGGCGATCCCGGCGGCACTGGGCAACATCTTCCTGCCGATCATGCTCGGTGCGAAGGATGTGGCGTTCCCTCGGCTGAACCTGATGTCGTGGTATGTCTACATCTTCGGCGGCATCTTCGCGATCTTCTCGCTGGTGAAGGGCGGCGTGGAGACCGGCTGGACCTACTACACCCCGTACTCCACGAGCACGGACTTCGGCAGCGTGACCGCGATGGTCCTCGCGGCGTTCATCCTCGGGTTCAGTTCGATCTTCACGGGCATGAACTTCATCGTGACGGTGCACAAACTGCGTGTGCCGGGCATGGGGTGGTTCGATATGCCCCTGTTCATCTGGGCGCTGTACGCGACCTCGATCATCCAGGTTCTCGCGACGCCGGTGCTGGGCATCACGCTGCTCATGCTCGTCTTCGAGCGGACCTTTGACATCGGCATCTTCGACCCGGCGCTGGGCGGTGACCCGGTGCTCTACCAGCACTTCTTCTGGTTCTACAGCCACCCGGCGGTGTACATCATGATCCTGCCCGGCTTCGGCATCATCTCGGAACTGATCGCGGTTCACTCGCACAAGCGTCTGTTCGGCTACCGCGCCATCGCGTTCAGTTCGATCGGTATCGCGGCGGTGTCCTTCCTCATCTGGGGTCACCACATGTTCACCGCGGAATCGCCCGCGGCGAATGTGATCTTCTCGGCGCTGACCTTCCTCGTGGGGCTGCCGACGGCCATCAAGGTGTTCAACTGGACCAGTTCGCTCTACAAGGCGTCCATCAGTTGGACCACGCCGATGCTCTACGCGGCGTTCTTCATCTTCTGCTTCACCATCGGCGGTCTGACCGGTCCGCCGCTGGCGACGCTGGCGACCGACATCCACCTGCACGATACCTACTTCGTGGTGGCTCACTTCCACTATGTGATGATGGGCGGCACGGTCCTCGCCTTCATGGGCGGCCTGCACCACTGGTGGCCCAAGTTCACCGGCAAGATGTACAACGAAAACTGGGCACGCCTCGCCTCGGTCCTCGTGTTCATCGGCTTCAACATCACCTTCTTCACGCAGTTCTTCCTCGGCACGCAGGGCATGCCGCGTCGCTACGCGACTTATGTCCCCGAGTTCGAGATGCTGCACAAGATCTCGACCTTCGGTTCGTGGATCCTGCTCGTCGCCTTCGCGATGCACGCGGTGGTGTTCGCCTTCTCACTGGTCGGCGGTCGTCGTGCTCCACGCAACCCGTGGGGCGGCCTGACGCTGGAGTGGTACGCCGATTCACCGCCGGTCGAGCACAACTTCGAACACGAACCGGTGTTCACCCATGGCCCGTACGACTACGACCTCGTCGTGCCCCCGGGCTGGGACCCCGCGGATTACCCGCTGCCCGATCCGGAAGCCGTGGCCCGAGCGCACGGCCACTGAGCCCGACCCGATCCATCTCCCCGTTCCGGCCCGACAGGGCCCGACCGGGATTTTCGAAGCCGTAACCCCGAAGGTTCATATCCATGACCACCGCTCCGATCAACTCAAGCGCCGCGATCGCTGGAAAGCGTGAGCCGCACGAGGATTATGTTCACCAGCACCACTGGCGGAACGCAGCCGACGAGGCCGAGGCCGCCAAGATGGGCATGTGGCTCTTCCTCTCGACGGAAGTCCTGCTGTTCGCTGGTTTCTTCTGTGCGTACGCCTGGGGCCGCATGGTCCACTACCACACCTGGCGCGAGGCGTCGCACGCGTACCTCAGTTGGAAGATCGGTGCCATTAACACGGTGGTGCTGCTGCTGTCCAGTTTCACGGTTGTGATGGCCATCCGCGAGCTTCAGCTTGCACGCAAGTGGAGGGCGTTTGTCTTCCTCGGCATCACCAACCTCTGCGCGGTCTTCTTCCTGGTCGCGAAGATCGGCTGGGAGTACATCCCGAAGATCAACGAGGGCAAACTGCCCGGTGCGAACTACTGGTACAACAACCCGCACGGCACGCACGACCACCTGTTCATGAGCGTGTACTGGATCGCGACCGCGACCCACGGGCTGCATGTGCTCATCGGTGTGCTGGTCATCTGTTACGCGATGTTCTGGACCGCCAAGGGGCGATACGGCCCGAAGAACTTCATGTTCGTCGAGAACACCGGTCTGTATTGGCACATCGTCGATGTGATCTGGATCTTCCTGTTCCCGATGCTCTACCTCGTCTGATCCCTCGCAACCCGAAGCCGCACGCCGCGAACGGCGGAGACTCACCATGTCCCACGACCACGACCACGATCACGATCGCGCCACCGAGAACGAGGGCCTCATGCCGAACCTCCACCACGAGGAGGACGACCACCACGGGCACCATGTCCATGTGACACCGCTCCTGCCCATGGTGCTCGTCTTCGGTGCTCTGCTCTGCCTGACCGCGCTGACGCTCTGGACCGCCAAGGCCGAGTACTTCTATGTCAGCAACTCCGTGAACCTGGTCGTGGCGCTCGTGATCGCGGGCATCAAGGGCCTGCTGGTCGCGGGTTTCTTCATGCACCTGGTCTACGACAAGGCCATGAATACCGTCATCGTGGTGGCCACCATGTTCGCCGTGGTGCTGTTCCTCACCCTGACGCTCGTGGACCTCAGCACCCAGGACATCGTGGACAAGACCGAGAAGGGCGAGATCGCCATCGGTGGCAGCGTGCAGATCACGGTCGATAAAGATGGCAAGCGCAAGGTCGGACAAGGCGTGTATTCGCCGTTCTGGTCCGACAACCCCGGCCTGTCCATCGTGGAACTGGCCCGCATGGATCCCGAGAACACCAAGATTCGCGAGTCGCACCATCACGACGACCACGGGCACGCCGAAGAGCACGCCAGCAGGAACCCGCGTGCGGTCCTCCCCGAGGGCGAGCACCACGACGAGCACCACGACGAACACCCCGCCGCCGACGACCATTCGGGCGGTCACTGATTCCGGAACCGGGGCCAGACTCCGGCGTTCACCATGGCCCGAACCGCACTCGTCATCCTGATCGTTTCCGCCCTCGGCCTGCTCTTCAGTGCCTGGTCGATGAAGTCGCGCCTCGCGGCTCGCGAGATCGAGTTGATCTACTTCAACGATCCGGTCGGCGATACCGAGTTCTTCTTCGAGGAACACCCGGTCTCGATCGAGCGGGTCGAGGTGGACCCTCAGGACAACCCGTTCGGCGTGGACCGTGCGATGCGGCTGACCTATCGCGGGGCCACGCTCGACTTTCCCATCGTCGCCGAGGACAAGGATGTGTTGCCCGGGCTGCTCGGTGTGGACGAGTGGTTCCGCGTGCTGCCGATGGTGACCGGTGCCACGAGCGCGGAAGATGCCGTGGCGAAACTCGAATCCGGTGCCATCACCCCGCGGATGATCGTGGCCGCCCGCTACCCGGCGGAGGGATACGACACCGAGAGTTGGGGCCTGGTGCGTCGCAGTGACTGGATGTACTGGCTGGCGGAGTTGAACCCGAGCGGCGCCGAGCCGATCACGCTGGTGACCAAGACCTATCGTGAACTGGACGCGCTGCACACGCCCGGGCCGCACACGCCCGAGGAGATGATCCCGACTCCCGAACAGCGCGAGCGGGACCTGTGGCAGCACTACGCGATGCAGCAGGTCACCCCCAGCCAGTTCTTCCGCGCCAAGGACCGCAACCTGGACTCGGCGCTGGAGGCGATGGGCTGGACCTGGCCCGTCGCGGGCATCAGCGGCCTGGGCGTGATGGTCGGCTTCGTGATGCTCGGCATCGCCCGTGCGGGCAGCCGGACGGAACTGTAAGGTCCGATCGGGATCGGCGGCTGGCGGGTGGCGGGGGGGGGGGGGGGGGGCGCCCCCCCCGGGGCGGCGCACCCGGGTTGTGAACCCCCGGTAGGGGAGGGGGCCCCCCCCCCCCCGCCCCCCCCCCCCCCCCCCCCGCCCCCGCCCCCCGCGCCCCCCCGGCCGCCGCCGCCGGGGGCCGCGCGGGCGGCGCCCCCGCCCCCCCCCCCGCC
>JBICHT010000069.1:0-22565 GCA_043101125.1 Phycisphaerales bacterium JB050
GAAGGAAGGCACCGTCACCAACATCGAGGGTCGGGTGCAGAAGGTCAACGACATCGTCCCCGGAACGGGACAGTCGCGGCCCGACTGGTCCGTCCTCGACGACATCGCTGCCCGCTTGGGGACGAACCTCGGCTTCGGAAGCGGAGAGTTGGACGATGAACCGCATGGAGCGGATGAGCCCGTTGATCTGCGGGAAGAGTTCCTGCGATTCGGTGAGGCGTTGGTCGCCCATCATCGTCGCGGCGAACGCGATGGCCCGGATGCCTTGCCAGGTCGGGAGTTGAGTCGAGCCGCGTGAGAACACGATGCCTCCGACGAAGTCCGCGTCATCGGCGCCTGCGGTGATGGGGTCGATCTGGAATTCCCAGACGAGTTCGCGCATCTCGCGGAGGGCGATGCCAGCGGGCACGGAGTCTTCGCCTGCGGCCAGTTCGAGTTCGGCCCAGCCCAGCCACGGCATGGCGGTGACGAGTTGCGGGGTGGGAAGTTCGCGGAAGAGGCGACGGACATCGGTGCGTGCGCTCTCGAGTGCTTCGGTTCCGTCCTGACCGAGGGCGGTGCCGGCTTTGGCGAAGGCGTAGGCACGCAGCGCGATGGCGGCGGGGCCGAGGCGAGTGAAGGCTTCGCGCGAGAAGTCGCTGGTGAGTTCATCGATGGCCTGTAGCGCGAAGTTGCGGAGCAACCGGCTGTCGCTGGGGGAAATTCCGCCCGGGGCTTGAGTGCACTCGGCCCAAGCGAGGACCCAGGTGGCGAGTGCCGCGGGGTCGGTGCGGATGTCGACTTCATCATCTGCGACGCGTGTGAGATCGATGAGCAGGGAGACGGCGTATTCGGCGGCGTGGCGTGCGCGGGCGGGTGCGGTGCCGGTCGTGTTGGCGTAGCGGGCGAGCGCGAACGCGCAGGTCGCCTGTTCACGGGGTGGTGCGACATAGGGTTCGTAACGGTCCGCGGCGGCCTTGTAGTTGCCGAGCATGCCGAGCGGTTCTTCGCCGGGCCATTCGAGGCGGATCAGGAACTCCGCGGCTTCGTCTGCTGCGGCACGGAGGTTCGGGGTGGTGATCGCGGCTTCGCTGACCAGCCTGCCGCCGCGAACCAAGAAGGTGGGGGGAGTGCCGGCTTTGGTCTGGGCGAGGTGGGTGATATCGAAGCGGTAGAGGGTGACCTCTTCGGTCTGGCGCACGATCTTGAGATCGACCGGGGGGAGGCCCAGGCGGGTGACGGCGACTCGGAGGGCGCGTTCGCTGGGATCGAAACTTGCGCTGGCGGTGCTGGGGAAGGTGAGGATCGCGCCGGGGAATACGGTTCCGAATGAGCCGCCGCTGCGTGCGGCGACACCCTGCCGGCCTGGGTTCACGAGCACGCCGGCGGCGCTGTAGGTCTCGGCGGGGAGCGGGACGAGCGGACCGGCCAGTTGCAGGTCGATGGTCATTCGTTCGAGGCGTTCTTGGAGTCGTTCGTCGTACAGGGCGTCGTTGGGGAGGTTTTCGATCAGGCGCGGGTACGCGGCCTCCCAGGCTTCGAGGGCGGCCCGCCAGACGGTGGTTCCACCATCGCCGATGACTTCGCTGCGCCCGATGACCTGGCCCGATAACCGGAGCACGATCGAAGCGCCGGCGCAGTTGTCCGGGTCGATGCGCCGGGACTCACGGGGATCGTCGTTTGTGGGCAGTGCCTGCTCGCGAAGCCATTGATCGACCTGCTGGTATACTTTGAAGGCATCTTCCGCGCTCGGGCGTTCAGCCGCGTTCGCGATCGATGGCACTCCGGTCAGCACGGTCAGCATGATGACCAGAAGACCGGATAACACGACGACGGGGTTCCGTCGTCGGGCAGCCGAACGGATGCGCTGCTCCCATTCACCCCTGGCACCGGAGGCCATAGCACCACACGAGGTGTTGCGTTTGTTCAACGCGCTGTTCAACCCGACCCTGCTATCGGACGCGGAACCCGCGTTTTGAGCGTGCCAGAGGGGTTGTGGGTCTGAGGCCGGATTTCGGCACGGGCTTTGAACTTTGTGTTGTGACAATCGAAGACCCGTCTGAAAGGTGTTCAAAATGGCTCTCGTCAATGCTGCTGGAATGGTGTTCAATCTCAGTGAGAATCGCAAGCGGATCCTTCTGCTGACCGCGCTGGCGTTCCTGACGATGATGTAAACCCCACTGGATGGAGCCACAACGATTCTGACGCGTTGGCGTTGTGGCGGTTCACACCTGCAACATAGTACCTGCGGAATGAAAAAGGCCCGGATTGCTCCGGGCCCTTGTCCTGTTGGCGAGTCGGGAATCGGGTCAGAACTGGATCTTGTCTGAACCCATTGCGCCGTGGTCGTCCATGCCGCCGCGAGTGGGGGCACCGGCCTGGGACTTGGACTCCTCGCGCTCGGCGCGGGCCTCTTCAGCGGCACCCCACTGGGCACGCTTCAGAGAGAGGCCGATCTTGCGATCGGAGATGTCCACGCGGAGGATCTTGACATCCACTTCCTCACCGGCCTGCACGACATCGTGCGGGTTCTCGACCTTCTGGTCGGCGAGTTCGGAGATGTGCAGGAGGCCTTCGAGGTCGTCTTCGAGTTCGACGAAGACACCGAAGTTGGTGATCTTGGTGATCTTGCCGCGAACGACCATACCGGGCTTGTACGCACCGGGGATGGCCTCGACCCACGGATCCTCGGAGAGCTGCTTGACGCCGAGGGCGACGCGCTGTTTCTCCTGATCCACATCGAGGACCACGCACTGGACATTGTCGCCCTTCTGGTAGACCTCGTTGGGGTGGGAGACTTTCTTGGTCCAGCTGATGTCGGAGACATGCAGCAGGCCGTCGATGCCAGGCTCGATCTCGATGAAGGCGCCGTAGTTCGCGAGGTTGCGGACGGTGCCTTCGATGATGGTTCCGGGGGGGTACTTCTCGGCGACGAGTTCCCAGGGGTTGACCTCGGTCTGCTTCATGCCGAGCGAGATCTCCTGCTTGTTCTTGTCGATGTCGAGAACGACGACTTCGACCTCTTCGCCGACGCTGACCATCTCGGAGGGGTGGTTGATGCGACGGGTCCAGGACATCTCGGAGATGTGCACCAGGCCCTCGATGCCGTCTTCCAGACGCACGAAGGCGCCGTACGACATGAGGTTGACCACTTCGCCCTTGACGCGCGAGTTGATCGGGTACTTGCCCTCGATCTCTTCCCACGGCGAAGCTTCCTTCTGCTTCAGGCCGAGCGCGATCTTTTCCTTGTCGTAGTCGATGTTGAGGATCTTGACCTCGACCTCGTCGTCGATGCGGAGCATCTCGGACGGGTGGTTGATGCGACCCCAGGACATGTCGGTGATGTGCAGGAGGCCGTCGATGCCGCCGAGGTCGATGAACGCGCCGAAGTCGGCGATGTTCTTGACGACACCCTTGGCGATGTCGCCTTCGTTGATCCGCTCGAGGAGGCGCTTCTTGGAAGCCTCACGCTCGGTTTCGATGAGCTTGCGACGGGAGATGACGATGTTGCGGCGCTCTTCGTCGATCTTGAGGATCTCAGCGCGGACCTCGCGACCGATGAACTCGCGAATATCGCCGGGGCGGCGGATATCGACCTGCGAGGCGGGGAGGAAGACCGGCACGCCGATGTCGACGAGCAGGCCGCCCTTGATCTGGCGCATGACCTTGCCCTGCACCACATCGCCTTCCTTGGTGGTCTCGATGATGCGGCGCCAGTTGATGAGGCGATCGGCCTTGCGCTTGGAAAGCTGGATGAGGCCGGATTCGCCCTCGAGGTCCTCGAGGAGCACCTGCACCTCGTCACCGGGCTTGACGGCGGAGATGTCATCGAACTCGTTTTTGTTGATGAGGCCTTCGGACTTGAGGCCCACATCGATCACGACATCGTCGCCGGCCATGCCGATGACGCGTCCGGTCAGGATCTGGTCGCTTTTGAGTTCACCGAGTGCATCGGTGAGCAGCGAATCCATATCGCCCTCGGCTACGGTTTCGCCGTACGCGTCCAGAAGAAGGTCGCGGGTTTCGTCCTCAGCGATGCCGAGTGAAGCGATCAGGTTCTCGTCGATCATGTGCGGAAGGCCCGTTCGTACTCCGGCTTGAGCACGACCTGCGGATGCCGACCCTCCCTCGTTTGATGAGGGGTCGATCCCGCACCCGACGCGAGCCGCGCCGGGGTTTGAACAGTTTCAAGGCCCCTCAATTGGAGGTGCACCGTTGCGCCACACGCGCCTACAGCCCCGGCCAGCCAAGCCGGGCAAGTTCCGGAGTCTACCGGAAAATCTGGCGTGGTGCGAGTAATCCGCCGCAGTTCAGGGGGATTTCGCGGCATCCTCGAGCATGCGCCGGTGCGGGTTGGCGAGCGCGAAATCTCCGAGTTCAGACAGGGCGATTGCGGCGTACGCATCGGGTCGGGCGAGGGCTTCGATCTGGTGAGCGGGTAGGTCTTCCGCCAGGCGGTAGATTCGGAACCGGACTTCTCGATGGCTGGTGATGTGGGAGAATTCCCCGGTTTTTCGGGATTTCACAGAGAGCCCGAGTTTACGGAGGATCGTTGCCGGTCTGGGGGCGCGCTGCGCGGATTCGGCGGTCGGGGCTTGCCACATCGAGGCCCAGAGTCCGGAGGCAGGCCGGCGTTCGATCAGCAGGCGTCCGTCTGCGGTTCGGATGATCACCGAGGTGTGGTGGATCACGGACCGTTTCGTGGTTGGTTTGGGCGCGGGGATTTGGAGTTGGATGCCGAGATCGGCGGCCCGGCAGGAGGCTCTGAGGGGGCAATCCTCGCAGCGGGGGGTCTTGGGGGTACAGATGAGTGCCCCGAGTTCCATGAGGCCTTCGTTGGTTTTGGCTGGTGAGGACGCGGCTTTGGCGAGTTGCTCGGCATCGGCCCAGTTCTGCTTGGTGGCGGCAGAGTCGGCAGCGGATCGCCCGTCGGCCCTGAGGCGCATCAGCACGCGGCTGACATTGCCGTCCACGATTGGAGCGGGCTGATTGAAGACGATCGACGCGATCGCGCCAGCGGTGTATCTGCCGATGCCGGTGATCGACTGCAGATCTTGTGTGTCCCGCGGTACCTCGCCCAGATGGTGCTCGACGATGTCTTTCGCGGCGGCATGGAGCAGTCTGGCCCGGCGGTAGTACCCCAAGCCGGACCAGGCCGCGAGGACTTCCTGCTCATCTGCGGAGGCGAGTGCCTGGATGCTCGGAAAACGGGTGAGGAAGGGGTCGAACTTTTCGAGCACGCGGCTGACCTGGGTCTGCTGGAGCATGAGTTCGCTGACCAGCGATCGGTAGGCATCGCGCCGGCCGAGGCTCGGGTCTTCTTCTCGCCACGGCAGTTCTCTGGCGTTGGTCGTGAACCAGCGTGCGACGGCCTTTGCGATGCGTTTGTGGTCGCGGATCGGCTGGTGGAGCGTGGGAGAGGCTTCAGCCATCGGACGAGCCTTCCCGGGGGGCTGGCAGATCGCGAACCACTCGTCGCAGTGCGGGTTTCAGCGTCGACCAGGGGGTCTCATCCAGTTTGTTCACGCTGATCCAGTTGTCGTTGACCAGGATGTTGCGGATGCCGGGGAGTTCAAAGAAGGGTGAGCCGAGCGGATCGTCGTCGGCGGCAGCAGCGTTCAGGAAGCTCTTGGGTCGGTCGCTGATCGGGGCGTCGAGGATGCACTTGATAGCGTTGGGGTTGGGCGTGGATTCGAATCGGATGATTTTGTATCCCATCATGTTTCCTGGATGAAACCCCTGCTGACCCCCCAGAATCGCGGGAAATCGAGCGATGTGCCGATATACTCAGACCTGAGCGGGGGGCATTCCGTCCCGTTCGACGCCCTTCGATCGGTCTCAGCGGAGCATACCCGTGATTCCTAATGCGGTGCGACAACTGCATGACCGCCTGAGCGACTACAACTTCTGGGAAGTTGCGATCGAGCTTGCGCTGATTTGGGTGTTGGTGTACCTCGGATACCGGTTCGTGCGTGGTACGCGGGCGGCGGGTGCGTTCAAGGGTGTGCTGGTCCTGCTTATTATCTCCTCGGTGGGCTTCCGCCTCCTGGAGCAGAGCGGTGTGCTTCCCCGGCTCTCGTCGTTGTACGACAAGTTCCTCGGTCTTGGTGCGTTTGCCCTGCTGGTGATTTTTCAGCCGGAACTGCGTCGTGCGCTGATTCGGCTTGGGGAGAACCCGTTTTTCCGCGGGGCTTCGACCGAGGTACGCCCGGTGATCGACGCGATCGTCGAGGCGAGCACTTTTCTGAGCAAGAGCAAGTTTGGGGCGATTATTGCCGTGGAGCGGAGCGTCGGTCTGCGCGAGATGGCCGACAGCGGCACTACGCTGAATTCCGAGATCTCGCCGAAATTGCTCACCACGATTTTTCATCCCAACACCGCTCTTCACGATATGGGCGTGGTGATCCGCGGAAGCAAGATCGTCGCGGCGGGTGTTCAGTTCCCGCTGGCGGAGCCGGGCGACATGGTTGATCCGCACCTGGGCACGAGGCACCGAGCGGCGGTCGGCCTCGCGCGCGTTTCCGACGCCATCGTGATCGTGGTCAGCGAAGAAACCGGTGCGGTGAGTTTGGCCGAGGGGCAGGAACTGCGGCGTTGGCTTGATCCGGAACAACTCCGCGCGGAACTGGTGCGTCGGATGGGGAAACCTGCCGCGGTGTCGGGTACGGCGATGGAAGAAGCAGAGAAGCAGGGCGGTCTGAGTGGCGAACTCGACGAGGAGCCTGAGCAGGTTTCGTCGACTAGTCGATCGGTGAAGACCGAGTCCGAGCGTAAGGCTGCGGGTCAGATCATCTCTCCGGAGCACACGCATGGCTGAGCGGCTGCGCATGATCCTGATTGTCAGCACCATCACAGCGGTGGTTTGGCTGTTCGCGGAGGGTGAGAGCCTGACGACGCGGAGCGAAACGGTTCGTGTGCAGCTTGTGGTTGGTGAGGCGAATCGCGGTGTGCTGCGTGTGCGGGTGACTGATGCTTTCCAAGGGGCGGTGACGTTGGAGTTGACCGGTTCACAAGTTGGTATTGAAGCGGCTCGGCGCGCGTTAGGGGCTTCGGTGGAACTGATGCCGAAGGATCTTGGTTTTCCGATCGCTGATGGTGAGTATCAGATTGACCTGGCCTCGGTGCTCGCGAACACCGAGCAAATGGCTGGCAGTGGTGTGAAAATTGTCTCGGCGACACCCGCGCGAGTTGGTGTGGAGTATGTCGTCCTGGAGACGATCGATGTCCCCGTGCAGCCGGTTGTGAATGGGCTGAACCTCGCGCAGGAGCCAGTGGTCGAACCGACGGTAGCAAGTGTGCGGATTCCAGCGGCGCTTTCTCAGTCCGCCCGAGAGGCGATTGGAGTGTTCGCGGTTGTTCCGGAATCGCAGCTTCAGTCGGTCGAGGAGGGGGTGCTGGTCACGAGAACGGTTCCGCTTTCACTCGACGAGGCCAGCCGAGCACTCCGGGATGTGGAGTTGCTTGCGACCGGACGAGCGACGGTGCGGTTTACGGTCGAGAGCACGGCGATTGAAGAAGATCTTTCGTCGGTACCGGTTTGGGTGGTGGTTCCGCCATCGCTGAGCGAGCAGTGGTCCGTGGAGTTGGCTTCAAACCAGACGGTGGTCCGTGTCCGTGTCCGCGGGCCGCGAGACGCCATCACGCGGATCGCCAGTAGCGAGACTCCGCTGATCGCGGTGGTCTCTCTGGACGCGAACGAGATGCTCAACCGTGTCGAGAGCAAGGAGCTGTCGTGGTTCATTCGTCGCGACGGGCTGTTACGTCCGCTGCCGCGTGGTGTTGAAGTGATCAGTGCTGATCGCGCGTCGGTCAACCTGACGATCACCGAGCGTCAGCAGCCCTGAGCGACGGGTTGTGCGCTGGCCTCGATGAACCGATGCAGGGATGATGCCCAGTCTGCGAAATCGGGTAGCGAAGGATTGCCCCGTTCCTTTGGCTCAGTGAGGGCGTGACGAACCGCTCGGGCCATCATGGGGACGGGAGCATTCGAGGAAACGCGTGTGACCGGGAGCGGTTGCAGTGCTTCGCCGGTCTGGCCTCGGCAGACGACGGCGAGTCCCGAGTGCAACGCCATCATGGCGTCGCTCTTCAGGCGTGCCAGGGAGTCGCGTCGGGTGTGTTCCGTCGGAGTCCAGATAATCGTCGCGTCGGCTGCCCGGAAATGATCGAGGGTTGTGCGAGGGATGTTGACCGTTTGCCAGTCGCCCTCGTGGAGCGACAGGAATCGGCGGGCGCGCTCGATCTGCTGCGATCGCTCGGGGAGGAGGAGCGTGATCGGTTCGCCAGCAAAGGCGAGTATCCCGACGATGCGGACGAGTTCGAAGGCGTCGATACACTCACTCGATCCGAGCGGGAGCAGCACACGTTGATCGGGGGATACTCCGAGCGCATCGCGGATGGTGTTCCGCTCGAGTGGAGTGGGTGCGGTTTCCAGAGGCGGTACGGTCGCCAGTACATCCGGGACCGCAAGTGTTTCCAAATGCGGGTGGCGGCAATTCTGAGCGGCCTCGAAGGCGAGGTCGTCCCAGCAGACCAAACGGCTGTGATTCGTTGCGGATGAGGCGAGTTGGTGACGGAGGTCGCGTGCGGCGCGCGGTCCTGTGCAGTGGCACGAGAATCTCAGTTTGAGTTCGGTTGGAAGTTGAATCGCAGACGGATCGGGCACGCCTAGCAGCGCGACCTCGGCACCGATTCTGGACAGGGCGTGCAGGAGCGTCGGGCCGCAGATCGGGCTCTCGATTGAGATGAGGTGGAGCGTTGGCACGGTGGGGGTATGCCGATCAGTTGGTCAGATCGCGATCCATTTCGTATTCGAAGAACAATCGAGCGAGTCTCAGTCCGACCCCGGAGGCGAGCTCGCGCTCGGTTTCGGATTTTTCTGCGATGGACAAGGATCCGTATGGCGAGGTCTTCGTGGGGAGGGAGGTGCGCATCGGGTACGCGCCTTCTCCCTGCGGCAGGAGTTTGGTGTTCGAGACGGTGTCAAAGATCATCACCTCGGCGTTGCAGAGCGGGTGAACGCTCACGCGGTCTCTTGTGATGGCGAAGTCGTTAAAACTGATATAGATCACGACCTCGGCTCCGACCCGTCGGCCAACCTCCACGATCGAGAGCGGGTCGTTCGGGTCTTCGCGTGCGGCGACTCGCATCGCCGACCGATGATCGATCAGGTTGCCCGCGAAGATAATCTTCGAGTCGAGGAAGACTTTCTCGGTCTCGCGTGCGATATCGGTGCGGAGGGATCGTTTGGGGAGCACATTGTGCCGGTCGTCGATGAATATGACCGTCGGTCGTTCCGGGTCGAGCTCGTAGACGGCGGGAACCGTGGGGGGGCCTTCGATGACCATGGCGACTGGGGCCACGACATTGCAGCCGGCGAGGGCACCGAAGCCCGCCAGGAGGAGCAGGGCGAGGTATTTGGATGGGGTCATGCTCAATGTGGTGCTTCCAATCGTGTGCGGATCGGCTTAGTAGCGGATTCGGTTCGGTTCTTCGTGATCGTAGAACAGCCATGTGACGCGGTTGGCGAAACGGTCCTTGAGCGAGGCTTCGACATGGGTCTGGGTGAAGTCGGCCGCGGTGTAACCGCTGTCGTCGGGGTATCGGATGCGGATCTCGCGTGAGAACATGAATTCATTTGGTGCACCAGTGTCGGCTTCCACCACACCGATCTTGGCGGAGATCATGCCGTCCCAGACATAGCGGTTGCCGGGCTCCCGCAGCCGGAACTCGTAGAGGTCAACGATGATCAATCGCTGTACGCCGAAGTGTTCGAGCAGTTCTTCGTAGGACCATGCGGTCCACTGTGGTGTGCTGTACTGGAATTCGAGAACCTTCGGTCCGGGGACGAATCCGGCGGCGAGGACGGTTTCGTTGTTCGAGGCGAGGCGTGAGCTGATCGCGTTGGTCAGTGAACTGACTAATCGGGGATGCCCGCCCTGGATCGAGCGGGGCGCGGTCACGATGACAGCATAGGTTTTGTCCTGGAGGCCCTGATACTCCGAAAACACCAGCGATGAGCCGGTGGCTTCGTAACTCGCCGCCATTCCGCCGACAAGCGCCCCGACCATGCAACCGCTCTGCATCGCGGCCAAACCGCACAGGGTCATGCCGATTCCCAGTTTCAACATCCGCATGCTCAGTGAACCTTCCTGCAGTGACCGCGCACATTCTGATACGAGGAGTGGGACGCCTCTGAGTCGCCCCTGTTCCCTCAAGGTATGGTCGGCCAAGTCACTACCTTATACGCCCACGCCGCTCCGAGCAGGATCAGCCCCCCCCAGAGCACCTTTCCACCGACGGCCCGAACGAGTGTTCGCCCCGCCGGAGAGCCTGTGCATGCCACATACAAGAGCACCCAGAACGCCGCGGCGGAGGTCACGGCGTAGACGGCACCGGCCGGTTGGGCCAAGAACGATTGCAGGAGCGAGAAATCCGCGGCGTGCGTGAAGGCGGTGGTCATTCCGCAGCTTGCGCAGGGATACCCGAACATGGCGACGAAACTGCACTCGTCGAGGCCGAGCTGGGTATGGGTGCCGAAGCCGGTCGGTTCGGCTTCCAGCCACGCTCCGATGCTGAGGACGGTCAGAATTGCCACTGCCATCGCGGCGCACAGCAAACGCTCGGTCGCCGGGATTCTCCCCGTCTGAACCAGCCGCATGGCGCTTACTCCGGCCACCGTTGTTCCCCCGGCCCTAGACGGGCATCAGTCGAAGCGGAACACGCCCTTGCGGTAGCCGTACACATAAGCCACCACAGTCGTCAGCATGAAGAAGAGGATGCGGCCCCAGAACACCGAGTGGTAGGCGGAGTCGGGGTTGATGTTCGCGTAGGTCACGGCCCACGGATAGAGGAAGATGACCTCGACATCGAAGACCAGGAAGGTCATTGCGATGATGTAGAACCGGACATTGAACCGCTTGCGGGCGGTGCCGATCGGGACCATGCCGGATTCGTAACTGGTGCCCTTGACGGCACCGGTACGGCTCGGGCCGATGACCAGCGAGGCCACCACATTCGCCACGGCGAAAGTTGCTGCCATCAGCAGTAGGAGGAGAATCGGACCGTAGTTGATAAGTTCGAGGCCCAGCGTGGTGATCATGGGAGATCCGGTGTTCGACATGGTGGCGAGTATAGCGTTGGGTTCTGATCCATTCATCGCGGCCGATTCGGCGTCATCAGTTCGTGGACAGTGGGACTGGCTGCGGGACGGGCTGACGCTGTGGCTGCAGTGCGATGCCGAGCGGGACCCGCTTGCCGTCTGGGCCCTTCGGCGGAATGCCGTCCTCGTCGATGATCCGCTGGATCGCCATCACGCCCTCGATGAGTTGCTCGGGGCGGGGTGGGCATCCGGGGACATAGACATCGACCGGCAGGAACTGGTCGCAGCCTTGCACGACGGCGTAGGTGTCGAACACTCCGCCGGTGGAGGCGCACGCGCCCATCGAGATCACCCACTTGGGTTCGGCCATCTGCTGGTAGATCCGCTGGAGGACGGGCATGGTTTTGATCGAGATCCGGCCCGCCACGATCATCAGGTCGGCCTGACGGGGGCTGAACCGCATGACTTCGGCCCCGAATCGGGCGAGGTCGTAGCGGCTGGAGGCGGTCGCCATGAGTTCGATGCCGCAGCACGCGGTCGCGAACGGCATCGGCCAAAGCGATGAACGCCGGCCCCAGTTGATCACCCGTTGGAGTTGGGTGGTCAGGAACCCGTCTGCGGTAATGGCGGCTTCAATACCCATGGAAACGATCCCTTCCTGGCGTGCAATGGGCCGCTCCTGCGGCGCCACGGACCGTTCGTTCCGGCCCGTGCGAGCAGTGTAGTCGGTCCCGAGCCGAGAGTCAGCCCCGGTTGGTGGTCTGAGCAGTGTCTGCGGTGATTCCACACCATCCCTACAACCCGCACGACCCTCCGGGTTTCCCGGGCTCAGGGTCGATCCGTTGCGACCGATAGCCGATTCAGCGATGAGCGTCCTGCCCATTCGCAGAGTCTCACCAAAGGACCGACCGATGGCTCATCGTCCTGCTCTCTCCGCCACGCTGATTCTGTTTGCCTTGGGCGGGATCGCTTCTGAGGCTCCGGTCTGGGGTGAAACAAGCCTGGCCTCGGCGTCGATCTCGCTGGAGGAAACCTTCGCGAGGGCGCAGGTCGCTTTGCAAGAAGGGCGAGCGGAAGAGGCCGATCGGCTGCTCCGGGCGGTCCTCCGGACTGACCCGGACCAAGAGCGGGCCGCGACGATGCTGCGGGCGCTCTACATCAATTATGGTCTCAAACTCCCGGTCGATGAGGGTGATTTGAGCCTTGTGCGAGATCAACTCGGCTCTCGCTGGTATGAGTTTGGGCGATACGAATCCCAGAACTTTGTGGTGCTTTCCGACGCCTCGCGCGACTGGACCAATCGGCGTCTGGCCTTGCTGGAGCGAACCCATTTTCAGTTCACCCGCACGATGAAACTCATGGGTCTTCAGGCGATCCCAGCCGAGGAAAAACTCCTCTGCATCCTGTTCGCTGAGCACGCCGATTACGCCGACTTTGCTCAACGCACCGACAAGGTCCAGGCCCCGTGGGTTGCCGGGTACTACGCCTCAGGATCCAACCGCATCGTGATGTACGACGACGCGACCGGGCCGACCTTTGCCCGCGCGAACCAGCAGATCGCCGAACTCGAGAAGCAGGCCGATGAGGCCCGCACGCAGGCGCGGGGCGTGGACCGTTCGCAGGCTGCTCGCGCTGAGGATTACGCCAAGCGGGTCCGCGAGCACGCCGAGCGAGAGGGTGAGCGGATTCGTTCTCTGATCCGTGCGGCGTCTGATGCCAAGGCTGTCCACGAGGCGACGCACCTCATTGCCTTCAACTGTGGGCTGCAGTCCCGGTCTCGTCGGTACCCCTTCTGGCTGACCGAAGGCCTCGCCACGAACTTCGAGACCGAGGACGCGACCGGCGCGTTCGGTCCCGATCGCCCGATCGCGGCTCGCGAGAAGGATTTCAAAGTGCGTATGGAAGCGGGGGAGTTGGTCCCGGTTTCGGAATTGGTCACCTTGTCTGACATCGAGCACTACGAGAGCGAGCAGGCTGGCGCGGTGTACGCCCAGAGTTATGCCCTGTTCCGCTACCTCTTCCGCACGCGTCGGGAGGCGTTGGGCCAGCTCTTCAGAGACATTCAGAGCGAGCCCGCGGGCCAGATCAGCGATGCCCGCATGCTGGAGCTCTTTGAGAGCCGCATCGGCCCGGCCGACCTGGTCGAGCGTGAGTGGCTGCGTTTCGAGCAGCGCTGAGACTATTTCTAACCATGAAAAAACCCGTCGCGGTTGCGACGGGTCTTGATCTTCAACTTGCGAGCCGGCTCAGGCGGTTTCGCCGACGGCCCAGCGACGGAAGGCGACGACATTGCCACCGGAGGGCAGCAGGTCCTTCACGGCCTTCTTGTCGTCCTTCACGAAGGGCTGCTCGAGCAGGGCTAGGTCCTTGTAGAGCTTGTTGATCTTGCCTTCGACGATCTTGGCGGCGATCTCTTCGTTCTTGCCGTCCTCGATCGCCTGCTCCATCGCGTTTTTGCGTTCGCGCTCGATGACTTCGGCGGGGACATCCTCCTTGGAGACGCCTTCGGGGCGGGGGAGAGCCGCGGTGATGTGCATGCAGATGTCCTTGGCAACCTCGTCGGGCACGCCGCCGGAGAGTTGCAGGAGCACGCCGGTCTTGCCGTCGTGGTGGACATAGGTGCCGAAGGTGGTGCCTTCGCCGCCTTCGAGCTTGGCGATGCGGGCGATGGACGCGTTCTCGCCGGTGGAGATGCGGACCTCGTCCATGATCGCCTTCATTTCATCAGTGGGCTCGACATCGCCCGCGCCGGCCTTGAGGGCCAGGTCGGCGATCTTGTTCGCCGCGGCGGCGAAGCTGTCGTTTTTGGCGGTGAAGTCGGTCTCGGCCCGCAGTTCGACGATGACGCCGGTGGTGCCATCGATCTTGACCACGATCAGGCCTTCGCCCGCGGCGCGATCGGTGCGGGTGTCCATCTTGCCCTTCATCTTCTTGCGCAGCGATTCCTCCGCGGCGACGGGGTCACCGCCGGTCTCGGTGAGGGCTTTTTTGCATTCCATCATGGACAGGCCGGTCTTCTGACGCAGGGCCATCACTTCTTTCGCGCTGATCTGGGCCATCGTTGGATCTCTCTGTAATGCTCTGTGAAGGGTCGATCGGGTTGAAAAAGCCCGCCGCTCGGTTTCGAAAGGCGGGCCTTACTTGTTCTGGTGCTTGGTCTGGCGTGTGGCCTCAAGCATGCTCCGGGCGATGCCCGGCATCCTGTTCGGTCGGGCTCAGTTGGTCGTCTCGGCGGGGGCGGCGGGCTGCTCGCTGGCTGCTTCCGGGGCGTCCTCGGCGCGGAACTGGGAGCGAGAGCTGCGACGCTGGGGCTGCTGGTTGCCCGATTTCTCGTCGCCTTCCTTGCCGCTGGTCTGCGACCGCTTGGTCTTGCCCTCGGTGATCGCGGCGCAGAGTTCGCGGATGACCACATCGATGGAGCGCATCGAGTCATCGTTGCCGGGGATCGGGATGTCGGCCATCTCGGGGTCGCCGTCGGTGTCGATGAGACACACGGTCGGGATGCCGAGTTTCTTGGCTTCCATGATCGCGTTGGTCTCGCGCTTCACATCGATGATGACGAGCGCGCCGGGCAACTTGGTCATGCCGCGGATGCCGTCGAGGTTGCGCTTGATCTTCTTCATCTCGCGGCGGAGCTGGCTCTCCATCTTCTTGGAGTAGCTGGCGAAGTCGTCCTTTTCCTGGATGGCTTCGAGCTCTTCGAGGCGCTTCAGGCGGGAGCGGATGGTGCGGAAGTTGGTGAGGGTGCCGCCGAGCCAGCGTTCGGTGACCCAGTGCATGCCGACATCGCCGACGCGCTGCTGCAGCACTTCACGGGCCTGGCGCTTGGTGCCCACGAAGCAGATGTCCTTGCCGTCGGCGACGGTGCGGCTGATGAACTTCTTGGCGAGCAGGAGACCCTTGATGGTCTCCTTGATGTCGATGATGTGGATGGCGTTGCGCTTGCCGTAGATGAACCGCGCCATGCGGGGGTTCCAGCCTGATGAGCGCTGGCCGAAGTGGATGCCGGCTTCGATCAGGTCCTTGACGAGCGAGTTTTCTTTGGTTTCGGCCATTGAATCGGTCTTCTTTCTTCGCAGCGGATCCGGCGGCAGTCATCGCTGATCGCTCCTCCGGATCGTGTCGGGAGGAAAACGATCCCAGCCGCCCATAAGGGCGCTTGGGTGCACCCCGCACAATGGCGGAGCGACTTCTGACAGATTGGGGACATTCCCACCCTGATTGCCGCAGACAGACGACAGCAGAGCCCTCGTCGCCGATGAACGCCGAGGAGCCCAGATTGTAGCCAACCGGTCCCCAGCCGCAACCCGGAGAGGCGGTGGGGGAGGCATCCAGCCTGTCGGGGGCTGTTTGGTGGCACCGGTCTCTGACCGGTGTCCGCACTGGTCGGAGACCAGTGCCACCACAAACCCTCGCACCTGCGGTGCGAACCCCTCACCCCAGCCCTCTCCCGCAAGGGGCGAGGGAGCAGAACCAGTCCCTTTCGCCGCGCCCAGACCCCTCTCAGAA
Organism: Phycisphaerales bacterium JB050; assembly: GCA_043101125.1. Lineage (GTDB taxonomy): Bacteria > Planctomycetota > Phycisphaerae > Phycisphaerales > UBA1924 > JANSXG01. The sequence continues at coordinate 15,590 of JBICHT010000069.1, forward strand.
TTGCCAGCCCGTCCGTCTGGAGGTACAGTGCCCGACCGCGCCGGGAACCCCGGCGCGGACACCGATTCGGGGCGTAGCGCAGCTTGGTAGCGCGCCATACTGGGGGTGTGGAGGTCGCAGGTTCAAATCCTGTCGCCCCGACTGGATCAACGGCAAGCCCCGCGAGTGATGCTCGCGGGGCTTTGTCGTTGATTGACGCAATGTCACCAACTTGACAAAATCGGAGCAGTCACGAAACAGCATGCGACGTCTGCTATTTGTAGCCTTGCGCAAAGTTGCGCGTCCTGGGTGGCTACAACGAGCTAAAACGACAGGTGGTGCGACCATGGCTCCAGATGATGTCCGGCGTATCGATCATATTCGCGATTCCGCACTCCAAATGAAAATAGGAGATGATTCATCTGGCGCTGCTCGTAAGATGATCGAGATCAACGGATTGCTTCATGTAGTGTCTGATAATTCGATATTCATGGTGAAGCTGGCAGATCACATCGATCCGGGTAGAACAAACGAGTCTGTTCCAAACACGAATCAAAAAGTATTGAGCAGGGGTGCAGAGGACGTGGCTGTCTGTAGAGTTCTTCTGACCGCAGATTCATTATTCAAAAATCAGTATCTTTCAGTTGAGATTGAAGATTCGATCGCAGTCGATAGAGCGTTTTGTCTTCTTCGGCATATCGTTTCAATGCAGGATATGGCTTTTGAAGTTATGGGAATCATTTCGAATGTCGCTGAAAAGATACAGGTTGAAATCTCCGCCGACCGAAGTGCTGTGATGCCAACGGCAGAAGATGCGATTGTTAGATTTGATGCATTTGCCCAAAAGGCGGGGCATGCAGTTGAAAGCATGAAAACCATTGCAAAAATATTTTATCCGGATTTGTCCGGAAAATGGATGGATGATCTCGGAAGGAAGGCGTCTGAAAACGGGCCCGTGGCTGAATTTGTTGAAAAATTTGGCGAGTCGATACTATTTATCAAAGAGATAAGAAATATGTTGGAGCATCCAAGGGAAGACAGAAAGATAATTTGCGAAGATTTTTCATTGGATGCTGACTTAAGGTTGTCGAAGCCATCTGTTGTAATTGTCGAGAATGGCGAGCGGTCTTGCTATGACATGTGCGAGTTTATGGGAGGCGTTTTGAATACATTTCTTGAGACAGTAGATGTATTTATGGCAGTGCTTTGTGGAGAACACATTAAAAATGAAAAAGGTTTTCCTGTCTCTGTTGTGCGTTTTGGTGAAGGGATGAATGGCGCTGGCAATTTGCATCAAAGGTATGGATTAGGAATCACCATAGGTGGCCAAGTCTGTGCAATTAGTTAGTTGTAAATATGCGCTAATCCTGGATTCCTCACCCCTCCCCAGCCCCCTCCAACCCCGCCACATCAATCTTCCCCATCCCCAGCATCGCCTGGAACACCCGCGCCGACTTCTCCCGGTCCGGGGCCGCAAGTAACTCCGGCAGGCGACGCGGCACGATCTGCCACCACAGGCCGAAGCGATCCTTCAGCCAGCCGCACTTGCTCGGCTCGCCGGCGTATGCGGTTCGCACGCCCCGCAGCCTGTTTGTCTCGGTCTGATCGAACTCGAGAGTAGGTGCTGACCTTGGCGGTGGGAGTGTTTGGCGCGGGCGCAGGTGGTCTCTCCTCCTGCTGAGCGGTGATTCAAAGCGAGCGGGCGAGTTCCTCGAGCTGATCCGCTGCTTTGTTCCAGCCGTCGTGGAAGCCCATTGTTTCGTGCTCCTTCATGGTCTCTTCGTTCCAGTGGCGGGCGTAGCCGTGGTAGCGGGTTTTGCCGTTGCCGAGGTCCTCGAAGAGGATTTCGCCGACCATGAACGGTTTGCCGGTCGGCAGCCAACCCGGTTTGAACGCATCGGTGAAGACCAGTCGCTTCTTGGGCTCGATGGCCAGGAAGAGGCCGGGGTTGTCGAACCGTTCGCCCTCGGGGCCGTTCATCACGCTGAAGAACTCGCCGCCGGGGCGCAGGTCGATGCGGGCCTCTGATACATACCAGGGCTTCGGGCAGAACCACTGCTTGAGCAGCTCGGGCTCGGTCCAGCACCGCCAGAGTTTGTTGATCGGGGCGTCGAGTGTGCGCTCGATGGAGAGCGTGTGCTCGGGCTGGGCATTGGTAGTGGTCATGGTTTCCTCCTCCTCGATTGGTCGCGCTGCGGCCCGAACCATTCGGGTGCAGGGCGCGACATAAGCACCATACCGTCTGGTTGGTATGGTTGCAAAAGGTCTGAGTTCTAGTCGCACAACAGGGCTTGCACACCACGAAGTTCGGGTTATGCTAGGTTTGGGGGGCGGGTCGCGCCACTGGATTGAGGGCGACAACGATCCAGGCGGCCGCCCTCAGACGATCCCGCAGGGCTCAGAGGCTCTGCTGGCATTGGAAAGAGAATTTCATCAACTGGGCACTGCTTTGAGAGGTATTGCTTGGAATGGTTTCTTCCGTCAACTGCGACTTCGGAATGCACAAGTTTCTAGAGGAGAGAGAAGCGCACTATGAGCGCTTCTTCGGGCCGCTGGATCAGCGGATCTTTCACTCCGTTGACGACAAACCGGTGCACATCGATGTCTACCAGTTTGCTCCGACCAAGCACCGGCCTTACTGGACGCTGGTGACCGGGGGGATGAGCAACGAAAGACAAGGGTTCCGGGACGACGAAGGGGTTCGTTCGGCGCGAACCGAGATCATCATGTATGTGCGAGAACCTCAAGGGTGGATGTTTCACGACCTGAAGGTACTCGCCGAGTTCCCGTTTGTTGAGGATACATTTCTGCATTGGTGGCATACGGTGCCGATCGGTCGGCCGATTGACCGGAAGAAGTCGCAACTGAGTGCCTACTTCTTCTTGCCGCCGTACTTCGAGAATCCGGCTTTTTCTGAACTCGAGATCGACGGTGACAAGGTCGATTTTCTCTGGATGCAGCCGATTTCAGAGGCCGAGCGTGCATTTGCTCAAGCCAAGGGTTCGGAGGAATTGGAAAAGGTCATCCGCAAGGCGAATCTGTCCATCGTGCTCGATGAGTCGCGGAAGTCACTTATTCGTCAACTTCCGTTCGGCTTGTTCAAGAAGCCATAGTCCGCTTACTCCGGCTTGTTCACATGCTGGTCGATCAGGATCGGGTTGCCGTCGGGGTCTTCGAGGACGACATGGGCAGGGCCGTCGCCAGGCGCGGCGGACTGGACCGGTTCGATGCCGCGTTCGCGGAGAACGCGTTCGAGTTCGCGTACATCGGTGAACGAGTCGAGGGGTTCGGCGTTGTGGGTCCAGCCGGGATTGAAGGTCAGGATGTTCTTGTCGAACATGCCCTGGAAGAGCCCGATGGTGGTGGTGCCGTTGCGGAGGACCAGCCAGTTCTGGGACGCGTCGCCGCCGGTGGGTTTGAAGCCGAGTTTCTCGTAGAAGGCGCGGGAGGCTTCGAGGTCTTTGACGGTGAGGCTGACGGAGAATGCGCCGAGTTGCATGGATGAGGGCTCCTGTGGTGGGGAGGTGCGGTCTGCCGGGCAACATGTGGCACAGCCACTCGCCACGAGCGCTGAGATGCTCCCGATGGTGATGAGCACGAACTGAGTGGTAGGGTTCATGGGTACATCCTACAGGTGGTGGTGGGAGTCGCCACAGGGGCAGGCCGTGAGGCGGCTGAGAAGATGGTCCAAGAATCGCGGTTCTGCACGCAGAATTGGCCTTGCGAGCACACTTCTGCGAGGTTCTGGTCTCGAAATGCGGGATCTTGGGCAAACAGGTACTAAAATCATCGATGGACGCTGGCTTTTTGAGCCAGTGAAAATTTTGTTTGAACAGAGGGCGACGCGGACGCGTGTCTTTGTATGCACATGCCGACCGACATCACGCTTTTGCTCAATCGCGTCGCGGCGGGTGACGATCGCGCGGTCGATGTGCTGTTGCCTCACCTGTACGACGAACTCCGGCAGATTGCCGAGCATCACCTGCGTTCGGAGCGCCTGGACCACACGCTGCAGGCGACGGCGCTTGTGCACGAGGCGTACCTGCGGATGGTCAACCAGGATCGGGTCGTGTGGGAGAGCCGTACCCACTTCCTCGCGATCGCTTCGCAGGCGATCCGGCGGATCCTGGTCGATGCGGCCAGGGCTCGGAAGGCGCAGAAGCGGGGAGGCGATCGGCGGCGGGTGCTGCTGGATACCTCGATGCTTGCCGACCAGCAGCGACCAACGGATCTGGTCGAACTCGATGAGGCGCTCGCGCGGCTTGCGGAGCGGTATCCGGAGAAGGCCAAGATCGTTGAATTGCGATTCTTCGGCGGGCTGACCGGGGCCGAGGTGTCGGGCATCCTCGGTATTCCCAGTCGCACGGTTGATCGACACTGGCAGTTCGCGAGAGCCTGGCTGTTCCGCGAGTTGAATGAAGGTGTTGGTGAGCCAGCATGACTGAACGGCCCGAAGAAGATCCGCTGGAGGATTTGTTCGATCAGGCTCTGGAGGTGCCGGCGCAGGAGCGAGGGGCGTGGCTTGATGAACGGTGCGCTGGTGATGCCCGCCTCCGCGGGGAAGTCGAGAGTCTGCTGGAGTCGCATGATCGTGCTCAGGGATTCCTCGGACGATCGGCGATCGAGGAGGACCCCGAGTTGGCTTCATCGGTGGATCCGATGATCGGAGTGACCTTGGGTCATTACCGGATCATCGAGCGGATCGGTGAAGGTGGGATGGGCAGCGTGTATGTCGCGGAGCGGGATGATGACCGCTTTGATCGGCGTGTCGCGATCAAACTCATTCGGCGCGGCATGAATACGCAGGAGATCCTGTCGCGATTCGATCGCGAGCGGCGCGTGCTCGCGAACCTGAGCCATTCGAACATCGCCGGGTTGCTCGACGCGGGGGCGTTGCCGGACGGTTCGCCGTACTTCGTGATGGAGTACATCGAGGGCGAGCGTCTGGACGAGTATTGCGATCGTCGCAAGCTATCTGTGTCGAAGCGGATCGAACTCTTTCGGACGGTCTGTGACGCGGTGGCTCACGCGCACCAGAACCTGATCGTGCATCGCGACCTGAAGCCGGCGAACATCCTGGTGACCGAAGACGGCGAAGTGAAGCTGCTGGACTTTGGTGTCGCGAAGATGCTCGGGACCGACGATGGCGCACGCGCCGAGAACACGGTCACCGTCGAGCGTCGGCTCACGCCGGCGTACGCGAGCCCGGAGCAGATCCGGGGCGAGCCGGTGACGACGGCGAGTGATGTCTACTCACTCGGTGTGATCCTGTATGAACTGCTGACCGGTTCACGCCCGTATCGGTTGGATACGGATTCGTGGCGTGATCTGGAGCAGGCGATCTGCGATGCCCAGCCGACACGTCCGAGTGTGGTGGTCCATTCGCCGAGGACCACGGATGCCACGGTTTCAACCGTGGAGATCAGCAGGCTGCGCGGTGTGGAGCCGTCGCGGCTGCGGCGTTTGTTGAAGGGCGATATCGAGTGGGTGGTGCTTATGGCTCTTCGCAAAGAGCCCGCCCGACGGTACGCGACCGTGCAGCAGTTCTCGGATGATTTGAGGCGGATCAGTGAATCGCGTCCGGTGCTGGCGCGTCCGGACACACTTGGTTATCGCGTGAGTCGGTTTGTTCGGCGAAATCGGGCTGGTGTGGCCTGGGCTGGCGTGCTGCTGGTGGGTCTCGTGGTCGCGAGTGTGATTTCGGTGAACTTTGCGATCAGCGAGAGTCGGGCGAGGGACGCGGAAGAGCGGCAGCGCCGGATCGCCGTGAAGGAGCGCGATCGGGCGATCGAGGCGGAACAGCAGGCCGAGCAGCGTGCGACGGAACTCGAGCAGGTTGCGGCGTTCCAGGCGGATCAGTTCGCGCGACTGGACATCGAGCAGATGGGCCAGCGGGTGCGCGAGGCGATGATCGAGGCGGCGGAGCTGGATGCCCGGCTTCTTGGTGTCGAGGAAAACGAGATCGGCGCGCTGCAATCACGCGTGGAGGAGGAACTCGCGGGCGTGAACTTCGCGAATGTTGCGCGTGATGCACTCAATGATTCCATCTTTGGGCCCGGGTTGGACACCATCGAAGCGGAGTTCGCCGAGCAGCCGCTGGTGCAGGCGCGTCTGCTTGTCAGCATCGCGACTGCGATGGGGGAGATCGGGTTGCTCGAGCCGTCCATACCGGTCCATGAGCGAGCGATGGAGTTGTTCCAAGAGCACGCGGGGCCGGACGCTGAGCAGACGCTCGATGCCATGAGCCGTCTCGCGAATGCCTGCAACCGTCTCGGCCGGGACGATGAGGCGTTTCGGCTCTATTCCGAGGCGTTGCATGCGTACGAACGCAGTCTGGGGCGTGACTCGCAGCGCGCGATTTCAATGCGCAATGCACTCGGTGCGGTTGCGCAGGCGCAATCAGATATTCAGAACTCGGAGCGCTACTACACGGAGGCGCTTGAGCTGGCTCGTGAGCATCTCGGAGATTCACACGACACGACACTGATCATTCTGAATAACACCGCGTTTCTCATGCTTGATATGGGGCGCCTGCGCGATGCCGAGGTGTACTTTGAGGAGAGCCTTCGCACAACGCAAAAACTCTACGGCTCCGAGCACGAGCGAACCGTAAGGCGCATTCACGCGATGGGGATTCTCCGTCAACGCCAGGGGCGGTTCGAAGAAGCCGAGCCGATGATCCGGCGTGCGTTCGAATATTACCGTGCGAACTTCGGTGACCAGCACCCGGATACGACCTCGGCCATGCTGGAATTGTCGCGATGCCTGTACTCGCTCCGGCGTCTGGATGAGGCTGAGAACTACGCCCAGACGGCGCTCGATCTCGGTAGGCGCATGCGTGAGCGCCATCACCAGACCTACCGCGCCCTGAGTATGCTGGGGCGGATCGCGATGGCCCGGGGCGACAAACAGCAGGCCGCGGCTTATTTGCGGGAAGAAGTGTCGATTCGAACCCAGCAGTTCGGCCGCGATCACCCATCGCCCCACACCGCACGCG
>JBICHT010000070.1:0-18683 GCA_043101125.1 Phycisphaerales bacterium JB050
CATCCGTCTCGCCCTCTGGGACCAGACGATCTCCGTCGATGCCACCAGCCTGGGTCTGGTGGCGATCTGCGAGATGCTCGATGCGCTCGACAAACGCTCTGGAGACTAACCCGCCGGGGACCACGAGCCGTAACGAGCGGCCGGGAACAAGGGATCGGGAACAAGGGGTCGGGAACAAGGGGCCAGAGTGACGAGGGGACCCGCAGCCCGCCAGACTCCTCAGCCGCCTCCGACCAGCGTGACCAGTTCCACGCGATCCCCCTCGGCGAGGGCGTGCTCGGCGTGCTGGCGTTTCGGGACCAGTTTCTTGTTCACCTCAACCGCACAGGGCTGCCCGCTGAGCCCCTGTGCTTCCACGAGAGCCGCGACGGTCTGCCCCTCCGGGACGGTCTGATTCTGGCCATTCACGATGATTTCCATACCGGAAGTCTAGCCACTATTCGACAGCGGACGAGGCGTGTATACTGGTCACACGCGCGGGCGTAGCTCAATGGTAGAGCGTCAGCCTTCCAAGCTGAATGTTGTCGGTTCGAGTCCGATCGCCCGCTTTCCCCCTGTCTAACGACAGGGTTTTTTCATGCTCTGGGGTCTGAACTCAGTCCAGCACACGACTGAGGCTGTCGATCGGTGAAGGCGACCCGGGGTCGTTGCAATTCAGCCGTAGTAGCCGCCACCTTCCGTCGGCTCGGGGATGAGTGCCCCAAAGCCCCCCGCCGAGTGGCGTTTGAGACCGATTCTCGTGATCGTTCTGTAGAACAAGGATTTATACAGTCCCGGTTTGAGCACCGTGTACTGATCGAACCTGCCCGGCGCGTCGAGTGCGGCTCGGGAAATCCGTATGCCGCTATCCTGCCATCTTCTGAGAACATGGAGCAGGTCATCGGCTGGACGCTTGGTCTCCGGTTGCAGGACGCAGACTGCGTGTATCTGCTTTTCAAGCAGGAACCTGGCTGACGGAAAATCCTGCGGCAGGGTGATCCATCGGTTGTCGTAGACTCCGGGAGATGCTGAACCTGTCATTGATGTGCGAAGTGCGTCGAGCATGAACGCGGGGGGAGCATGATCGGGGATATCTGTGTTCTGCAATTCCGCAGCCCCGGCGCACAGGGCGGCAGTGATCCGGCTGGTATCGACCATGGATCGCTTTGCCGAAGGCGGAGAAGGGGCACCGTTGAATAACGGAACTGGTCGGTAGCCGATGCGACTCATGTATAGCGCCGCGGCTACGGAGTCCGGACCGGGGAGGTCGATGATCCAGGCGGTGTTTGGATCTGCGGACAGGGCTTCAACAAAGCGGGCGACAGGTGAAATTGCGTCGGATTGTTTGGACCTTGAACTGGCGCGAGGGAGGTTCGCAAAGACTACCGGCTTTGCCCATTGGCTCCACACCGATCCGTCGGGTGCCCACGCGGCGTATACATCCCAATTGCTGAGACTCATGGCTAAGTACTCTCCACTGCTGGGTGTTCGGTGTGGATCTCTTCACGCCGAGCCGATGTAGGCTGCTTGATGAGAACGGCGATATCTCTTGCGTACATGTCAATCCAAGAACCACTCGCGATACGCCCGTAGACACCGCATGCCGTGCCGTCGATGACGAAGACGCCGAGGCAAACGGCGCGCAGAGTATGGTTCGGGTCCTGTGCGAACCCATCGGCTTCGAATCGCTTCTGGCTCACCCAATTGCTCCGAAGACCAACCGCCGAACACAGGCGGTCCCGCTGGAGATGCTTGCGGGCTCGCAGGTACTCAAGATCGTTTTTGGAGTCGGCAGCCATGCCGGGCATAACAATCCCAGCCCCAACGCGACCCAGGGTCGGCTTGTAGACAGACGAAGTACACAGCGGACGATGCAGAGGCTCGACCTCTCGATGCGCGGGACAGAGCGCACGCCATGTCGGAACAGGCGATTCGAGTGAATCCCAGAGCAGTGCCCAGCGTTTGCTTTGCGACAGCAGCGCGGTCGCTGGGTTGGTCTGCGGAATGGAATCGTCCTCGAAGTACCTCTTCCATTTTGATCGGCGACCGAGCAACGGAAGCCACTCGGCCGGAAAGAATCGAAGTATGTGCGCGGGTGGACTTGGCGAATCAGTATTGGCCGAGAAGATCATGTCGGGAGACGCAAAACAAACTCCTCTGCCGCGTGTGCGGAGAACCGCTGCGATGTGGTGCATGACCTGTGCGTCGTCGGAATAAGCGGTGGCGTGAACTAAAGCGACGGGTCCGGTACCACAAGCATGACGATCGATCGAATCAGCCAACGCAGCAGTCGGATCACCCGGGATAGTTGCGCCCGACCCGACGCGACTCGCGAACCTCGCTGCAAACTCACTCGCTTCGATGTAGCCGCCGGGAACATCGCTGTTGACCTCACTGATCTTCCATCCTTCAGAAGTCCAATGAAAATCGTATCTGGACACCCTGGGGCCGCGAGCGTGAGTGGACTGGCCGACGATTTGTCTGCGGATGCGACCCGGGAGAGAGAGTCTCCGAACGAGGTCAGGCCGACAGCTGATCTCCGACTCCGCGCGGAGCACCTCCTGATCCAATTGTTCGGCGAGGCGGGACAACTCCGTCCACGCGGACTGCTTCAAATACAGAGGGTAGTCACAGAGAATCTCGCTATCGCCCACCCGCGGATCCCACTTGAATCCCTCAAGGGCCATCTCGCGGCGAAAAAGGGCCATCTCGGGAGGGTCAAGCGGAAGCCCGAAGTCCCAAGGCGATTGCAACGCTGCGGTCCCCATCACCACCAGCCCGTCACTACAAGAAACCATGCCGCGAACCCGACATACGCCAGACCCGGGAGAACACCCCGTAAAACCGGAGCTGGGTACAGCGCCTCAGCACCAGGACGCGGTTTGACGAGATACCCGACAACGATCTCAGCGGCAGCCAGGACGGCCAGGGGCAGCAAGAACGCCGTGAAGTCGAGCAGAGCCCCTACCGTTCCTTCCCAGTCGCCCGCGACAGCGCGACCCAGAATCGCTCCGCAAGCTATGAGCAAACAGGCAAGACGCATACCAGTTGGCGTGTCGCGGTCGATGGTCACGGCGTCGAGTGCACCAGTGAGCTTTGCGACGAGAATCCAGAGGAACAGAAGCGATCCCATGCTGAGCGATGAGCAGAACGCCACGACCATCCAACTGGGACCTTCGCCGAAGTTGCTGCCAGTGAATGCGAGCGTGAAACCGATCATCACGCCGAGATAGAACACCGTCGCCGCTGGATTCTGGCGCTCATCAACATCGTCACGAAAATCAACGCCAAGCAGCGAAACAGCCCGGATCGCCAGCCCGACCCACGCCGCGCCCATAACTAGATAGAAGAACAAGTACAGAGAGCTTCGGACATCCGACGCCGCATAAAACTGCAAGAGCAAGAGGAGTGATACCGCAAGAAAAATTGGCGTGCAGAACAGTAGAGCCCTCAGAGGACGGAACTCGTCGAGAGGGCTGTTGTGTACCAGTGCTACCATATACCGGCCCCAAATCACTGACCCGATCACGGCGTGAACTATGAGCGTTATGAATTCACCGTCTGACATATCGCTGTTGCACGCTCCTGATGAGTCACGGTCCTTCGTTTGCGTAACCGACTTCGGGGCCATCGCAATCTGAGTATAAGTCAGTTTTGAACCAACACCTGCACAGTTCAGTGATCATGCCCGCCTGACACCACGCTCATCCCGTGGCGGTCGATCAGTTCCACGATCCTGTCCATGCTCGGCGCGCCCGCCGCGTTGGCATCGTGCATCGCCTTGAAGAACCGCTCGAATCCACCGGGCGTGATGGTCACCAGCACCCGTGCCCAGTCGCGGGTCCGGTTGGCGAAACTGTGCACCACACGCCGCGGACCGTGGGCCGATTCGCCCGACCGCAGGCGCGTGGTCTGACCGGCCACGCTCACCTCGATCTCGCCATCGAGCACATAGAACATCTCATCTTCGTACCAGTGGATATGCGGCGGGTTTTCCCAACCCGCCGGCACCCAAACCCGCGCGAGGGTGACCGCGCCGTTTGTGTCCTCGCCCGTGAGGAGCATCTCGCAGATCGAGCCTATCACATCCAACACCCGCAGGCCATCCGCCTGCGGAACCATCGAAGCAACCGGTGTCATCTTTTGTGTCTCAGGTCGTGTGCCCGCTTGCCGCCCCCGCACAACGCAGGCACCACGGCCGCAGATGGCATCCAGAATATCTCCGAATCCACCCCCGGGATAGCAACCGTCCCACCCTACCTCCACACCCCTTCCCGCCGCGTCCCCGCCCGCAACCCGAGCCATCGGTATGCTACGCCCAGAGTAAGGAGACCCCACATGCACAAGTTCCTCATCGCCGCTCTGCTCGGCTTCATCGGTTTCACCGTTCAAGGCTGCACCGCATCACAGAAAACCGACCTCTTCAACGGCCACGACCTCACCGGCTGGGTCTCCACCGGTGCCCCCGACGCGTGGGCGGTCAAAGACGGCGAGATCGTCACCGTCAAGCCTGGGCAGGGCGGGTGGCTGCGGACCGATCGCATGTACCGCGACTTCGAACTCGAACTCGACTTCTGGATGCCCGAGGGCGGCAACTCCGGCGTCGGCCTGCGCGGCTCATCGGGCGGCGACCCCGCCTTCACCGGCTTCGAGGTCCAGATCCTCGATACCTTCGGCGAAGAACCGGGCCTGCGCAACTGCGGCTCCGTCTACGAGGCGGTCGCCCCGGCCAGCATGGCCGTGAACGAAGCGGGGAACTGGAACACCTACCGCATCCGCCTCGTCGGCGACACCCTCGATGTCTGGCTCAACGACGAACACATCCACGACGGAACCAAACTCGACGATCGCGGCTTCTTCCGCAGCGAGGAAAACCCCCTGCCCCTGAACACCCGCGCCACCACCGGCTACATCGCCCTGCAGGATCACGGCCACGCCTTCCGCTTCCGCAACATCCGCATCACCGACCTCTCGACCGACCCCGAGCCAGCCGGCATGGTCCACCTCATCAACGGCAACAACCCAGACGGCACGCCCGAGGGCTGGTTCGCGGAGGATGCCGGCACATGGACCGTCGAAGGCGGCACGCTCGTCGGTCGCAACGGCCCCGGCCACCTCTTCACCGACGGAACCTACACCGACTTCGAGATGCGCGCCCTCGTGAAGGTCAACGAACGCGGCAACTCGGGCATGTACTTCCGCGTCAAACCCAACCCCGACCCCAACAACCCCTGGCCCATCGGCTACGAGGCCCAGATCGACCAGCACGACCCAAAGAACTTCACCGGCTGCATCTACAACGCCGCGTGGCCCGATGATGTGACGGCCCCGATCACGAAGGATAATGCGTGGTTCGACTACCGCATCCGCGCCGAGGGCAACCACATCCGCACCTGGATCAACGGTGTCCCGATGGTCGACACGACACTTGAGCAGTACTCGGAAGGCCACCTCGCGGTGCAGGGCCACCACGATGGCAATGTGATCATGTTCAAGGACATCCGGGTGCTGAAACTGGATTGACTGAACCGGGTGGCGTGGTCTTCGCGAAGCGAAGCCCACGGAGAGTCGTATAGCTCAGGTGATCGCAGCACTCAATGCCGCGATCACCTTTTCCACAGTATCTCTATCAAGCACCGCTTCTACATCGCCGTTGCTCTCGAGCGAAAGGCATAGGGCAACCTTGCCCTCGAAAGTTCGTACTATCACAACCCCATTATCCCCTTCTCCGTAGTCGTGGAACGGAATCATCTTCGATAGATTTTTTGACGCACTCATAGTTCAAGCACCACCTTCAGCTTGCAGCCCCCACTGGGATCTATCGCCAGAGTGCATGTTCGCCTTCAAAGCCTCACCCACCCCGCCCCATTCTTCCCCGACTCCACACACGCCTCCACAAACCGAACCCCGTGATACCCATCCTGTGCCCCAGGCACTTCGCCCGCCAGCGCACCTGTGACATTGCCCGCCACGATCGCTTCTGCGACCCCCCGATAGATGTTCGCGAACGCCTCGATGAACCCCTCCGGGTGGCCCGATGGAAGTCTTGACGCCGTGGTTGCCCGGCTGCTCAGCGCCTCGATGCCGCGGCAGAGGATCGTCTTCGACCCGTCCAGCGCCGTCCGCACGAGCTGCTCGGGCGTCTCCTGTCGCCAGACAAGCCCCCCGGTCTCGCCGTAGATCCGGATGGACAAACCGTTGGCCTCGCCCGCGCAGATCTGCGATGCCGTCAGCGTCGCCTTCGCTCCGCCGGACAGTCGCATCAGCACTGACGCATCGTCGTCGAGCACACGCCCAGCCACGAAACTCGTGGTGTCCGCGCACAGCGATTCGATCTCCAGCCCGGTGACGAACCGCAGGAGCTGTTCGGCGTGCGTCCCGATGTCGCCGAGCGCGCCGCCGAGGCCCGCCTTGGCCGGGTCGGCCCGCCACGCCGCCTGCTTCTGCCCCGTCGCCGCGAGGTCGGTCGACAGCCAGCCCTGGTGGTACTCCACGAAGCACTTTCGGATCTTGCCGACCTCGCCTTGCCGAACCAGTTCCGCCGCCTCGCGCACCATCGGGTAGCCCGAGTAGTTGTAGGTCACGGCACAGAGCAGGTTCTTCGACGCGGCCATCTCTCGCAGTTCCTTCGCCTGCGCGCTCGTCACCGTGAACGGCTTGTCGCACACCACATGCAGCCCGGCTTCGAGACACGCCTTCGCCGCCTCGTAGTGCGCATGGTTCGGTGTGACGATCACGACGAAATCGACGCCGTCCTCACGCTGCGATTCATGCCGCGCCAATTCTTCGTAGTCCGCGTACGCACGGCTCGGATCAACACCGAGTTCCGCCGCGGACTGCTTCGATCGCTCGGGCGTCGAGGAGAACGCCCCGGCGACGAGCGTCGCCGTCCCGTCGAGCGCAATCGCCTTCCGATGCACCGCGCCGATGAACGAGCCGGTGCCCCCACCGACCATGGCATAGGTCAGGGCGGTGGTCACGCGTTGTCCTTTTCGAAGGCGGAATCAAAGGCCTGACCCGCGGGCGGAAAGTCGATCCCGCGCACGAAGTCCACCGCTTCCGATGCCCCGTGTTCGCGATCCATCACACTGTCCTCCCACTCCACGCTCAGCGGGCCGGTGTACCCGATCCGATTCAGCGCCCGGATGATCGCCTCGAAATCCACATCGCCGCGCCCCGGCGAGCGGAAATCCCAGCCGCGCCGGTGATCGCCAAAGGCCAGGTGCCCACCGAGGATCGAGTTCGTCCCGTCCAGCGTGGTCGCGGCATCCTTCACATGCACATGCCAGATCCGGTCGGCGAACGCATCGATCAATTTGACCGGGTCCAGCCCCTGCCACTGGGCGTGCGAGGGATCGAAGTTCACCCCGAAGGCCGGGTGCTGATCGAGCGCCTCGAGCGCACGCTGCATGGTGTGGATGTCGTAGGCGATCTCCGAGGGATGGACCTCGAGCGCAAAGCTGACGCCGCGCGACTGGAAGGCATCAAGGATCGGCTTCCACAGCGACGCGAACTCGCGATAACCGGCATCGATCTCGTCCTGGCTCGTCGGCGGGAAGAAGTACAGCTTGTGCCACACCGGCGAACCGGTGAAACCGTTCACCACCTTCAGCCCCATCCGCTTCGCGGCCTCCGCCGTGTCCTTCATCTCCTGAGCCGCCCGCTCGCGCACGCCGCTCTCCGAACCGTCACCCCACACCCGCTCGGGCACGATCGCCTTGTGGCGAGCATCGATCGGGTCCGACACGGCCTGCCCGACGAGGTGATTCGAAATGGCCCAGCACTTCAGCCCATGTTTGGCCAGCAGGTCGTGCCGAGACTGGCAATAGCCGTCTTCCGACACCGCGCGGTCCACCTCAAAGTGATCCCCCCAACAGGCCAGTTCCAGCCCGTCATATCCCCATTCTGCGGCCTTTTCCGCCAGAACATCCAGAGGCATGTCGGCCCACTGGCCGGTAAAGAGAGTGACGGGTCGAGGCATGGCGGGCTCCGTTTGAGAAACCTGTATGGGGATAGGCAAGACTACGGGATTTTGCTACGCTCGCGCGAAAGAAACCTTTCAACGCAACGCGTGAGCAGGGTACACCAACATGGATCAGCCGGGTCATCGCTCAGGAACGGTCATCGCCACTCAACTCTCGGTGATGATGTTTCTGCAGTTTTTCCTTTGGGGCGCGTGGTATGTGACCATGGGGCCGTTCATGAAAGCCGCCGGGATGGATGCGACGGCCATCGGCTGGGCGTACACCGTCGGTCCCATCGCCGCGATCGCCTCGCCCTTCTTCCTGGGCATGATCGCCGACCGCTTCTTCGCGACCGAGCGAGTACTCGCGATCATGCACCTGCTGGGTGGGGCATTTCTCTGCTTCGCACCGACACTCGCCGAACAGTCACCAACAATGTTCGTCATCGCCATCCTGCTGCACATGCTCTGCTACATGCCGACGCTCGGCCTGACGAGTTCACTCGCGTTGCACAACATGACCAACTCCGAGAAGCAGTTCCCGCTGATCCGCGTGTTCGGCACCATCGGCTGGATCGTCGCGAACCTTGTGATCTCCGGTCTCGCCTATGACAAGTCACCGAACATGTTCTATGTCGCTGGCGGCTCCGCATTGCTACTCGGGGCGTTCAGTTTCATTCTGCCCCACACCCCGGCTCCAGCGAAGGGCAAGCCCTTCTCAGCCCGCGATGCCCTCGGCCTCGACTCGCTGGTGCTCCTGAAGAACCGGTCGTTCGCGGTCTTCTGCGTCTGCTCCTTCCTGCTCTGCATCCCACTCGCGGCGTACTACGCGTTCGCGGGCACTTTCGTCGGCGAGATGGGCTTCACTAAGATCGCGGGCACGATGTCCTTCGGGCAGATGTCCGAGATCTTCTTCATGCTCGTCATGCCCCTGTGCTTCGCCCGCCTCGGCGTGAAATGGATGCTCTCCATCGGCATGCTCGCCTGGGCCATCCGCTATGGGCTCTTCGCCATGGCCTCGGACGACGAGGTGAAGTGGATGGTGCTCGGCGGCATCATCCTCCACGGCATCTGCTACGACTTCTTCTTTGTCACCGGACAGATCTATGTCGACGGCAAAGCCGGCCCGAAGATCCGCGGCCAAGCCCAGGGCTTTTATGTGCTCCTGACCCAGGGCCTGGGCATGCTCGTCGGTGCCCAACTCTCCAGCAAACTCGTCAAGGCGTACACCACCCCCGTCGAGGGTGGGGCTGACATCATCGACTGGAAGACCGTGTGGCTCTACCCCGCGATCTTCGCGATGGTCGTCCTGTTCATCTTCATCGCCCTCTTCAAAGACCGCATCACGCCCGCCCCCGATTCCGACCTCGCCACGCCCACACCCGGGACCGCCGCAGAACCAATTCCGGCCTCATCATGATGCTTCCACCGGCTGACTTTCACCAGTACCATCAAATCTGACCCACGATTTCCGTGCCGTCGTGACACGCGTATCACAGAGGAGACTCTCGCATGGCTGACCAGACCCGCCCCTGCCCCGACGCCCCACTCCCCGGTCGCCGACAGTTCCTCGGAGCCACCGCCCTCGCCGGAGCCGCGGCGGTCCTCGGCACCGCCGGCTGTGCTTCCTCCGCATCCTCCCGCCCCAGCCGCCTCTTCCCCACCGTCAAGGCCGCCAAGGGCAAGGCCCCCACCGCCGGTGAAACCATCCGCCTCGGCATCATCGGCACCGGAGGCATGGGCAACGGCCACGCCCACGCCATGATGAACTTCAACAACGCCGGCACCGACAAGGTCGAACTGGTCGCCCTCGCCGATGTCTGCGACGAACGACGCAACCACTGCCTCCGCGGCTGCAACGAAAAGCAGAAGGGCGTCGAGGTCCAGTCCACTCGCAACTATAAAGAAGTCCTCGCGCGCGAAGACATCCACGGCGTCATCATCGCCTCACCCGAGCACTGGCACGCCCAGCACGCCATCGATGCACTCGAGGCCGGCAAGGATGTCTACTGCGAAAAGCCCATGACCCTCGAACTCTGGCAGGCCATGGATGTCCGCGAAGCCGTGCTCAAGCACCCCGAGCGCATCTTCCAGGTCGGCACGCAGATGATCATGCTGCCCAAGTACAAGGCCGCCCGCGAAGCGATCAAGCAAGGCAAAATCGGCCCCGCCGTCTGGTCGCAAACCTCCTACTGCCGCAACTCCACCACCGGCGAATGGAACTACTACGGCATCAACGACGAATGGAAGCCCGGAGTCAACCTCGACTGGAACGCCTGGCTCGGCTACCTCGGCCCGCGCGAGTGGGACCCCAAGGTCTACGCTCGCTGGCGCCGCTACAAGGACTTCTCCACCGGCATCATCGGCGACCTGCTCGTCCATGTAATGACCCCCCTCATCTTCGCCCTCGATGCCGGTTGGCCGACCCGTGTGCTCGCCACCGGCGCGCATGTCGTCGACATGGACATGGAGAACTTCGATCAGGTCAACCTGACCGTCCAGTTCGAAAACGGCCACACCATGATCGTCGCCGGATCCACCGCCAACGAGGTCGGCCTCGAGACCATGATCCGCGGCCACAAGGCCAACATGTACCTCAACGGGCGCCATGTCGACATCCGCCCCGAGCGGATCTTCGTCGACGATGTTGATCGCGAGGAAATCACCTGCTCCGACATCGGCAACGATCAGGACCAACTCCGCCTCAACTGGCTCAAGTGCATGCGCACCCGCGAAGCCGCCGCGAGCAACATCGACCTCGCCTCGAAGGTCATGGTCGCCGTGGACCTCGCCGCCAAGTCGATGTGGGACGGCCACGCCTACACCTTCGACCCCGAAACCATGCGCGCCAAGCGCGTCTGATTCGATGTCCCAGACCGAGCCGACCATGCGCTCTTTCGAAGCCATGGGCACGCGCTTCGAGTGCGTGCTCGCCGGCTTCGGTCGTGGCATGACTTCCGCGACCCACGCCACAGCCGCGGCCGAAGAGGTCGAGCGCATCGTCCGCGAATGGCACGACCTGCTCTCGGCCTTCTCCCCCAACAGCGCGATCTCGCGCATCAACACCGCCGAGACAGGTGGGCCCGTCCGTGTCCCGCGCGACCTGCTCGACCTGCTCGCCCGCGCCAAGTCGTACACCTCCGACACGCTCGGCGCGTTCGATATCACCTTGGGCGCCCTCATGGCCCGACACGGCTTCCGAGGCGAAGAAACCGGAAGCGACTCCTACGGCGCCGACGCCCTGCTCATCGACGAACGAGCCTCCACGATCCGCCTCGCCCGACCGGGGGTGCGCCTCGACCTCGGAGCCATCGCCAAAGGCTTCGCACTCGACCGCTGCGTGGAAGAACTCCGCGACCTCGGCGTTACCAGCGCCCTGCTCCACGGCGGCACATCATCCGTCATCGCCATCGGAACCCGTCCGGACGCACACCCCTGGCAGATCCAAATCTCCGCCGACCACCCCGATACACCGGTGGTCGAACTCTCGGACTCGGCCATGTCCGTCTCCGAGCCGCGCGGCCGCATCATCGACGGGCGGGGACACATCCTCGACCCGCGCCGAGGCGAGAGCGCAGATCGCGTTGAACTCGCCTGCGTACGCGGCCCCTCGGCAGAAGTGTGCGAAATCTGGTCGACGGCGCTGGTCGTCGATCCGAACCTTATCCAACAACTCCCGGTCGGGTATCGTGCCCATGCCCGCATCGACCAACAGTGGATTTCAACCAACAAGCAGGCCGCCTGCGCCTGAGAACTGTGTTTGTAGAGGTATGTGATGTCCGAGATCGAGCGTCGTGAGTTTCTCGTCCGTGCCGCCGGCTCCGCCGCGGCGTTCGCCTTCGTCCCGAGCGTCCTCGGTGCGACCGTCTGGCCGTTCAACGCCGAACTGCGCGTGGGCGTCGTCGGCATCGGCCGGCAGGGCCGGGCGGTCCTCGCGTAAATCAGCAAGTTAAACGGCGTGACCATCGCCGCCATGTGCGATACCGACGAACGCCGGCTCGCCGCGGGCCTCCGTCGAGCCTCAGGCGCCGAGGGCTTCCCCACCGTAGATGCGATGCTGAAGTCCGGCTCGGTCGACGCGATCGTCGTCGCCACTCCGACCCACACCCACAAGGAAGTCGCGCTCGCGGTCATGGCCGCTGGCAAGCATCTTTACTGCGAATGCCCGCTCGCCCACACCCGCGAGGACTGCCGCGCGATCACGCAGGCCGCCCGCGGCGCCAAGGGCGTCGTCGCCGCCGGCTTCCAGGGCCGCTCCAACCCGGTCTACCAACTCGCACGCGGCTTCTACCGCACCGACTCCGTCCGCGACATGGTCAGCCTCCGCGCCCAGAACAACGAAAAGACCACCTGGATCAGCCCCGCCTCCGATCAGGCCCGCTACAAGGCCCTCAACTGGAAACTCGACGAAACCCTCTCCCTCGGCCTCCCCGGCGAACTCGGCGCCCAACAGTTCGATGTCTTCCACTGGTACACCGAGCAATACCCCGTCCGCGTCGTCGGCAGCGGCGCGATCCGAGCCTACGACGACGGTCGCAAGGTCCCCGACACTGTGAACCTCATGCTCGAGTTCGACAACGGCTCGGTCCTCCAATACGGCGCCACCATCGCCAACTCCTACGAAGGCGCGTACGAGGTCTTCTACGGCACCAACGCAGCGATCAAACTCGCCTGGTCCCACGGCTGGATGTTCAAGGAATCAGACGCCCCGACCCAGGGCTGGGAGGTATACGCCAACCGCCAGCAGTTCCACAACGATGAGGGCATCACCCTGATCGCCGGTGCCACCCAACTCGCCGAACAGGGCAAACTCAAGGAAGGCGTTGGCCTGCCCCACCCCGCCCTGTACTACGCCCTCGAGAACTGGATCGGCTGCATCGCGTCGGGCGACACCCCGGCCTGCACCATCGCCGAGGCCGCCCGGGCCACCGCCGTTGGCATCGCCGCAAACGAAGCCGTCAAGACCAATAAGGCCATCGACATCGATCTGGCAGGACTCTGAATCCGTGAGTGACACCCCCACTAAACCCGCATTGCCGCGCCTGACGCACCTGCCCTACCTCGTTCGCCTGAGCGTGGCCCTGCTCACGCTCGTGCTCCTCGGCGCGTACATCGTGTCGGGCATCCACATGGCCTGGCACTACGACAACCGTGACGGCGTCGAAGGCCTCACGATGAACGACATCAAGGGCCACTACCACGGCGTCAGCGTCCCGTCTCCGCTCATCGATGTCCTCGAAGCCGGTCACCCCGAAGACCTGCCCGACCACGAGCGAACCCTCCTGCTCGATTGGCTCAACGATCCGGCAACACTGCCCATGAAGTTCGACGACTTTGACCTCGGCGACGAGGCCCCCGCCGAAATCATCGCGGTGAGTTGCCTCAACTGCCACTCCCGCAACGCAACCGGCCCGGACGCCTACCCTGAACTCCCCCTCGAGTACTTCGACGACATCAAACCCCTGGCCAACTCCAACGAGGTCAACCCCACCACCATCGAAGTCATCGCGATGAGCCAGCACACCCACGCCCCGGTGATGGCCATCATCCTGCTCGTGCTCGGCCTCGTCGGAGCGATGAGCCGCTTCCCGGGATCACTCGTCGGCCTCATCACCCTCATCGGCGCGATCGGCCTCACCGCCGACATGTCCGGGTGGTGGCTCGCCCGACAGAACGACCTCTGGGTCTACGCGATCGTCGGCGGCGGCTTCGCCTACTCCGCCGCGACCGGAATCCTCGGCGTCATCATCATCCTCGACTGCCTGATCCCCTCATTCCGCAAAAGCACGGAGACCTGAGCCATGACCGATCCGCGCCCACGATCGATCACCCGCCGCCAGGCCATCCAGTACACCGGCGCAACCACCGCATTGCTGCTCGGCGCTGGCCCGCTCGCCTCGCTCGGATTCGGCGCCACCCGTCGTGCCTCTCAATCGAACCCCCTCAAGATCTCCCTGGCCCAGTGGTCGCTGCACAAACTTCTCTACGCCGGTGAACTCAACCACCTCGATTTCGCTGCTGAAGCCCGCAAAATGGGGTTCGCGGCCGTCGAATATGTCAACTCCTTCTTCAAGGACAAGGCCACCGACGCCGCGTTCCTGAAAGAGATGAACACCCGCGCCGCCGATGCAGATGTGAAGCAACTGCTCATCATGTGCGACGGCGAGGGCAACCTCGGCGACGCCGACGAGGCCGCCCGCACCCGTGCCATCGAGAACCACCGCAAGTGGCTTGATGCCGCCAAGGAACTCGGCTGCCACTCCATCCGCGTCAACGCCGCCAGCAGCGGCACCTGGGACGAACAACGCGACCGCGCCGCAGACGGCCTCCGCCGACTCGCCGACCTCGCCGAACCTCTGGACCTCTTCGTGCTCGTGGAGAACCACGGCGGCCTCAGTTCCAACGGCAAGTGGCTCGCCGAAGTCATGCGCACCGCCGACCACCCCCGAGTCGGCACGCTCCCCGACTTCGGAAACTTCTGCATGGACTGGTCCCGCTCCGACCAGCCCGACGCGTGGTACGACCGCTACCAGGGCGTGACCGAACTCATGCCCTTCGCCAAGGCCGTCAGCGCCAAGTCCCACGACTTCGACACCGACGGCAACGAAACCAAAACCGACTACGAGCGCATGCTCCGCATCGTCCGCGAGACCGGCTACTCCGGCTGGATCGGCGTCGAATACGAAGGCGGCGGTCTCGCACCCCGCGAGGGCTCGCTCGCCACGAAGAAACTCATCGAACGCGTCTGGGCCAAACTCGACGCCGAAAAGAAAACCAACGACTGATGCCCCGCCGCCTCGCCGTCTGTTCCTGGTCTCTTCAGCCCGACTCCCCGGCGGACCTTGTCCGGAGTCTGAACGCCTGCGCCGTACCGGCGGTGCAACTCGCCCTCGACCCCATCCGCACCGGGGACTGGGACGAATCCAAAACCATCGATCAACTCCGCAGCGCGAACATCGAGATCATCTCCGGCATGATGGCCACCGAAGGCGAGGACTACTCCACGCTCGACACTATCCGTGAGACCGGAGGCCTCCGCCCAGACTCAACCTGGCCGACCAACCTCCGCGCCGCCGAGGCCAACGCCGAACTCGCTCTCCGCCTCGGGCTGAAACTCGTCACCCTTCACGCGGGTTTCATCCCCCACGACCGAACCGAGCCGGAATACCCCACCATCATCGAGCGACTGCGCACCGTTGCCGACCTCTTCGCGGCCCGCGGCATCCGTCTCGGCCTCGAAACCGGGCAGGAAACCGCACCGGCCCTCCTCGCCGCGCTCGCAGACCTGAACCACCCGTCCGTCGGCATCAACTTCGATCCCGCCAACATGATCCTCTACGCCATGGGCGACCCGGTCGAAGCCCTGAGCCTACTCGCGCCGCACATCCTGCAGGTCCACATCAAAGACGCCACCCCTACCACCACGCCCGGCCAGTGGGGAACCGAAGTCCCCGCTGGAACCGGCGCGGTCGATTGGCCCGCGTTCTTCTCTACGCTCTCCGAACACCGGCCCAATGCCGATCTCGTCATCGAGCGAGAGTCCGGCGATCAGCGCATCGAAGACATCCGCACCGCCGTGTCCCTCGTCGCCCAACACACGAGCATCCACCGTGTCTGACCCGCTCCGCATCGGCATCATCGGCATGGGCTTCATCGGCCAGACCCACGCTCGCGCCTTTCGCGACGCCGCGGCCGACGGCTACCCGTGCCGGCTCCGCGCCGTCTGCGATCCGGACCCCGAACGATTGACCGGCCTCGATACCGCGTCAGGCAACATCACCAGCGGTTCAACCGCCGCCCAACTCTTCGACCCCGACACCATCGCCACCTACAACCACGCCGATCAACTGCTCGCGGACGACCAGGTCGATCTCGTCTGCGTCTGCACCCACACCGATTCGCATGTCGATCTCGCGATCCGTGCGCTCAATGCGAACAAGCATGTGCTCGTCGAGAAACCCGTCGCGACCACCTGCACCGCGATCGAGCGCCTGATCGAGCGTGCCGACCGCTCCGACCGGCTCGTCATTCCTGCGATGTGCGTCCGCTCCTGGCCCGGGTGGTCCCACCTCAAGCAATGCATCGAAGACGACCGTTACGGACGCGTCGTCCACGCCCGCTTCGAGCGCCTCGGCGGCCCGCCCCAGTGGGCCAGCGATTTCTACGCCGATGCCAACCGCTCCGGCGGCGCGATCTTCGACCTCCATGTCCACGATGCCGACTTCGCCATGCACCTATTCGGCCCGCCGCAGTCGGTCTTCTCCACCGGCAGCCGCGCCCACATCCAGACCCTCGCGATCTACCCCGACGGCCCCAAAGTCTCCATCGAAGGCGGCTGGCTCAACGATCCGTCATTCCCCTTCCGCATGACATACACCGTCGAGTTCGAGCGGGCGGTCGTCACCTTCGACTCCAGACGCGACCACCCCATGGAGATCCACACCGGTGGCGAAACACAGCGCCCCGACATCGGGTCCAGCACAGGATTCGATCAGCAGGCCCGAGCCATTTGTAGCGCACTGACCCGAGGCCAAAACCAACAAACGCTCCCCACACTGCGGGAAACGCTCGCCGTTACGAAATTCATTGAAGCGGAGTTGGTCAGCACTGAATCCGGAAGACCGGAACCCCTGTGACCGAACTCAAGTAAACGGACTCAGTTCGCGCCGCGACGCTTGAGCGCCTGACGGTCCTTCGCCGGAACCCGAACCTTGCGTGCAAGGCCCAGCATCTCCATGCCGCGGATCACGAGGTAACTGGAGTCGAACTCCCACCAACGCAGGCCGTGGCGTGCCGAAGTCGGGAACGCGTGGTGGTTGTTGTGCCAGCCCTCGCCGAACGCGAGAACACCGAGCACCGCGTTATTGCGGCTCTCATCGTGGCTCTCGAACGGACGCGTACCCCAGATGTGACACACGGAGTTGATGCTCCAGGTCACATGGTGCAGCAGCAGGATCCGGACCAGACCGCCCCAGACAAAGCCGAGCAGCACACCGGACCAACTCATCGTCAGCAATCCGCCCAGCGCCGCCGGGATCAACAGGCCAGCCAACACCCAAAGGGGGAAAGTCTTACTGATGAACCGGACCAAACGATTCCGCGCCAGATCAGGCGAGTATCGAGGGATATCGGGGGTGTTCCGGGAGCTCATCATCCACCCGAGGTGGGCGTGGGCCAATCCCTTGAAGAAGTTCACAAGTCCCGCGCCGTGCGTGTGCGGCGAGTGCGGGTCGTCGGCATGATCGCTGTGCTGGTGGTGCTTGCGGTGCGTCGCCACCCAGTTCAGCACCGGGCCTTCGACCGCCATCGATCCAAGAACCGCGAGGGCCGCGGTCATGACCGGCCCGGTCTCAAACGACCGGTGCGTGAACAAGCGGTGATACCCGATCGTCACGCCGAATCCGGTGAGGACATACATCACCAGAAGAAGAGAAAGAGAAACCCAACCAAAGCCAACGGGCCAGATCAGGATGATCCCCGCGACCAAGCCCGCCAAGGGCAGGAAGATCGTGAAAAGCGTCGCGATCCGGATCGCAAGCGAAGGTTTCGGATGTTCTGTGGAAGGAGACTGCTCAGTCGATGAGCACGATGCGTTCTGGATGTCAGTCACTGCGGCTCCGTCCAGTCCGTAAGGGACCGGCGAGAGGATGAAGCGCCAGCGTCGGAGACGCGGCCTGTAAAAGATACTACTCGCCTATCGACTGATTCGTTCAAACTATTTCGAAATCGCACCTGGATCGAGGCGGAGGCGCGCTGCTCACACTCCAGCAATGGGCCTTCAAGCCGTCGTAAACTCGGTTCGCCCCAAAAACAACAACTCCCCGGAAACATCCGGGGAGCCGCGAAAGTGGCGAGGGGGAGACTTGAACTCCCGACCTGAGGGTTATGAATCCTCCGCTCTAGCCAGCTGAGCTACCTCGCCGCGAAAGTCGCCCGAGGCTGTGGCCGAGGGCGGGCGACGAGTATACCGCCGATCCGCCGATCCGTCACGCCTCCGAACAAGGATTGACCGCTCGGTTTTTCGCCTCAGGATTGGCTTTTCGCGTGCTCACGGGCAACCGAGTTCTCGCCGTATTTCCTCTGCAGGGCGGCATCGATCAGCCCCATAAACAGCGGCTGAGGACGGAGCGGACGCCCCGTCAGTTCCGGGTGGAACTGGCCCGCGACAAAGAACGGGTGCGACCGTCCCTTGCCCACCTTGGCCTCATCCGAGCCCGGGCGCGGAATCTCCAGACCCTGCATGACCGGTTGCTTCGGGTGGCGTCCCGAGAAGATCAGCCCCGCCGCCTCGATCCGCTCGATGTACGAGGGGTTCACCTCGTAACGGTGACGGAACCGCTGGCGGGCGAGGTCCTTCTTCCCGAAGAGTTCCCACATCAGCGTGCCCTCGCGGATCAGCACATCCTGACCGCCCAGACGCATCGTGCCACCCATCTGCTCGATCTCTCGCTGCCCCGGCAACTCACAGATGACCGGATCCGGCGTGTGCGGGTCGAACTCCGTGGAGTTCGCCTCGACCAGCCCCATCACATTCCGCGCAAACTCGATCACCGCCACCTGGAATCCAAGACAAATCCCCAGATACGGCACGCCGTTCTCACGACAGTGACGCACGCAGGAGATCTTGCCCTCCACGCCTCGTGATCCGAACCCGCCGGGCACGATCACCGCATCAAGATCGCCCAGTTTGGAGGCAGAATTATCGTCGGTAATCTCCGAAGCGTCGATCCAGCACAGATCG
>JBICHT010000071.1:0-5978 GCA_043101125.1 Phycisphaerales bacterium JB050
CGTCGCCATCCAGACCCCGCAGGTCTTCCTGGCCGACCTCCTCCGCCGGGCCTACCAGCAAGACGACCTCACCAGCACCGACGACGCCGCCCTCGTCGAGCGTCTGGGCGAAACCGTCCTGGTGCTGGAATCCGACCCGTCCAACCTCAAGATCACTCATCCTCGGGACCTGGACCTCGCCCGCCTCGTTCTCGGCCTCAAACAGGCCGAAGACGCCCGCCGTGCCGCCCACCAACGGTTCTGAACTCACCAGCCCGCCTTCTCAGTCCATCGGGTTCACGATGAGTTTCAGGCACGCCAGCAGCACGCCTCATCATCGACCCACACCGAGACACCGCGTCGGGCAGCCTTGCCAGAGCACGCGCCAACAGGCCAATACGCCGCCGCGAATGGCCCGAAGCCCGAGAGCAAGCAAAGCCCAAATCCGAGCGATGTAAGAACAACAAGGACTATTCATCCGCGTTGATGGAAGCAGGCAGCCTTGAATGCTCACCAAAAATTCCAGATCGTGCTGAAACTACAGGCACTCTCGAGCTTTCTTGATCGCGGGCAATCAAACAGATAAGCCGTCTTCGAAAAATGAAGACGGCTGTGCACGAGGCCAACACGCTGGCGAGAGGGTTCGCCTCACCCAAATCAGGAATTCACGCCGTCAGGCTTATTCGGCACGCATCAGCGCCACGAGCGCCCGATTTTTCACCCGGTCGTCCGGGTCGGCGTGAACACGCTCGATCAACTCGTAAAAAATCGGCGTATCCATCTGCAATCCCGATTCTTCGACCGCCGCGATAGCCGTAATCCGAATGCGAGCGTCTCGTTCGTCAGACATCGCCGTGAGCAGCAAATGCTTCATCGCTCCAATCAGGCGTTTGGAGGGGTCGCCGTTGAGCAGCCGGTCACTGGCAGTCACCAGGGCCCATCGCACCGTGGATGTATCGCCGTGGATATACGCCCACTCCATCAGCATCACATCCTCGGTATCAATCGGGACCGTGAACATGTCGGGGCTTTGCAGCATCTCGACAATCTCGGATTGTTCCATATCCGTACTGACCGCATAAGTCGCGATGAGCCGTTGATCACAAGCATCTTGACACAGAGTGACATCCGCACCGCCGCAATTGGCTTGGCAACAGTTGTAGCACTGAAGAAGTGACTTGTCTTTGCAGTGATCGTTGTAACAATCCGGAGCAGAACCCCCTGCGGAGTTCGCGACAAGCCGTGAGGGCAGAATGGCGAGTGCGAAACAAAATGCCAGAAGCACACTCAGCATCACAGGGCCGAAAGGGTTGCGAATTCGACTCATGGCCTGCTCCTTGCACCATTCGGCATGAAGAAGTCTTCGAGGCACACACCCTCATATGGATTTATCGTCCACGGAGCAGCCCTCAATTGCAAGGAAAATCTGAGTATTTCCCATCCCACCTGCGCCCCACGACCCATAACGATCCAATAGAAAAACACTTAGAAGAAACGAGCCAGTCGAAAACCCGTATTTCAGACATTCGAAAGTTCAGGCTGCTCACCCGCTAAGATCGCCTGATGTGGGGACGAACTGAAAATGACGGTGAACGCCTTCGCCGTCCGCAGAGACGCCCGGTGCCCCGATCGCCCCAAAGCCTGCGCCTTCGCGCTTCCATCCGTCGCCGCGAGGCGGAGCCCGAAGACAACTCGCCCTGCCGAGAGACGACCATCTCCACAACCGCCAGCAGAACAATCAATCCGCGACTCTGAGCCGTCCCGCCGAGGCCGCTACAATCGTGGCCGTCACTCCCTCCATCAGCAACAGGACCCCCTCATGAACCAGCACCAGCTCGGCTCATCCGATCTTCATGTCTCCGCCCTCGGCCTCGGCTGCATGGGCATGTCCGAGTTCTACGGCGAACCCGACGACCTCGAATCCATGGCCACCATCGACGAGGCCATCGAACAGGGCATCAACTTCTTCGACACCGCCGATGTCTACGGCCTCGGAGCCAACGAGCAACTCCTCGCCGACGGCCTCACCGCCGTCGAACGCGAAGACATCGTCATCGCCACAAAGTTCGGCCTCGTCCGCTCCGCCGACGGCGACTGGATGGGCGTGGACGGCTCCCCCCAATACTGCAAACGCCAGTGCGAGGAATCCCTGCACCGCCTCAGCACCGACTACATCGACCTCTACTACCTCCATCGCGTTGACCCTGAGACGCCGATCGAAGACACCATCGGCGCCATGGCCCGCCTCGTCCAGCAGGGCAAGGTCAAGGCCATCGGCCTCAGCGAGGCCTCCGCCGACACCATCCGACGCGCCCACGCCGTTCACCCCATCGCCGCCGTCCAGAGCGAGTACTCCCTCTGGACCCGCGACATGGAAAACGAGGTCATCCCGACCTGCGCCGAACTCGGCATCACCTTCGTCCCCTACTCCCCCCTCGGTCGCGGCATGCTCACCGGCACGCTTACCTCACCCGACCAGTTCCCCGAGAACGACTACCGACGCAAGACCCCCCGCTTCCAGGACGACAACTTCCACGCCAACTGGAAGATCGCCCAGAAGGTCATCGAACTCGCCAAGGAAAAGGGCTGCTCTCCCGCTCAACTCGCGCTCGCCTGGGTCCTCAAGCAGAACGACCGCTTCGGCACCAACGCCGCCGACGGGTTCGCCATCGTCCCCATCCCCGGTACCAAGAAACGCCGCCACCTGCTGGACAATGTCGGCGCGCTCGAAGTCGAACTCACCAGCGATGACCTCGCCAACATCGAGTCCTCCTTCCCCGTTAACTCCCCTGCCGCCGGAACCCGCTACCCCGAGTTCCGCATGAGCGAATTGAACCGATGATCCGCACCCCCCTCATCGCCCTCACCCTCGGCGCCGCGTGCGGCGCCGGCGGCTGCGCCTCAACCGGCTCCCCCGCGCGCCCGGCCGTCATCAACCACCCGGTCTTCATCACGCTGAACGACCCGGCCCAAGCCGACGAACTCATCGCCGACTGCGACAACCGCCTCTCGCGCATCCCCGGCATCGTCAGTTACTACTGCGGGCGCCCTTTCGACAGCGGTCGCACCACCGTCAATGGCGACTACACCGTCGGCCTCTATGTCGGCTTCGCCTCCGCCGAGGACTACGCGGCGTATGTCACGCACCCCGACCACCTCTGGCTCCTCGAAAAATGGGGCCCACGCACCGCCGAACTCCGGGTCCACGACATCATCGACGAAACCCCCTGACCCGCGATCCAAACTCAGACGCATCAAAGCATGCGCACTAAAAAGCCGGGCATCTCGCCCGGCTTATCGTTCTGCAATCAACGCACTCAGGCGTCGAGCTTGTTGAGATGCACATCCATCTGCGGGAACGGGATACCGATGCCCGCCTCATCGAGATGCTTCTTGATCAGGCGAGTCAGTTCATCCTTCGCGGGCCAGAAGTCCGACGCCGCACACCACACCCGCACCGACCACGCGATCGACGAATCGCCGAGTTCGGCCAGCACGATCGCCACATCCTTGTCGGCCAACTTCTGCGGCAGCGACTCCGCCGCCTTCTTCAGCACCGCACGCACCTGATCGAGGTCCGCACCGTAATCCGTGCCGACCGCCACATCCACGCGACGCTCCGAGTGGAAACTGACATTTTCGATCGTCGAACCGAAGACCGAACCGTTCGGCACGATCAACCGACGGTTATCCGGCGTATCCAGAATCGTTGCGAAGAGTTGGATCTCCTGAACGGTTCCGGAAGTGCCCGCCGCGTTGATGAAGTCTCCCACCTTGAACGGACGGAAGATCAGCAGCATCACCCCCGAAGCGAAGTTCCCCAGACTGCCCTGCAACGCGAGACCAACCGCCAGACCGGCCGCGGCGATCAGAGCCGCAAAACTCGCCGTGGGAATTCCCAGCACACCGATCGCCGTGATGACTCCGAGAGCCAGAATCGCCCAACGCGCCATGTTGGCGAAAAACAGCGACAGCGTGGTGTCGAGCCGCTTCGATTTCTCCCCGCGTCGACGAATCATCGAGGCGACCCAGCGGGCAATGACCCATGCGATGAACAGGATCAAAACCACTTGCCCGATCGCCCAAGCCAGATCAACGGCAAACGCCGTCACGGCTTCCGCATCCGACCAATCGGTCGGAATCGTGACTCCCTGATCGCCAGCCACGGTCGTTGAATCAGCGGCGTTCGCGACACCGTCCGCAAGCGGCGCCCCGTCTTCCGCGGCCGCTTCGGCTCCTTGATTACCTTGCCAGAACATGATGTGTGTGCTCCTCGGTTACGCGAGTATCCCCGCTGGTGAATCCAAGAACATACACAGATCGCTCAAGGAATACCAGAGCCAACCATCAGTCACGCAAGCACTTACCGCAATCCCCCATGATCGGGGAACCGGATCAGTCCGTCGGAATGTCCTCGCTGGTCACGATGTCCCGGAATTTCGCACGCAGCGTCCGCGTGATGTCGCCCTCACCGTCGGAAATCTGCGTGTACGAGTACGCGCTCGGGCCATCCCCGGTTCCGGTCTTCTGCCCGACCTGCGTCACCGCAATGATCTCCGCCGCCGATCCGGTCAGGAAGATTTCATCCGCATCGAGCACATCTTCGAGCTTCAACTTCTTCTCGGTGATCGTCAGACCGCAGTCCGGCACCAGACGATCGATCACGAACTGGCGTGTGATCCCGTCCAGCATCCCCACCGGAACAGGGCTGGTGAACAGCTCGCCACCCTTCACGATGAACAGGTTGTCGCCCGTGCACTCGCCGACATACCCATCGACCGAGAGCATGATCGCTTCGAGCACGGTCTCCGTGATCGGCGCATCCTCCGGCGTCGCGTCCATCGCCTCGACCTTGGCGAGGATGTTGTTCAGGTAGTTCAGACTCTTCAGACGCGGATCGAGGCACTCGGTCGGCGTACGCGGACGCTGCGCCACGATCACCTTCATGCCGTTCGCGTACAACTCATCCGGGTACAGCGAGATCGTATCTGCAATGCACACGACCGCCGGACGCTGGCACTGGAACGGGTTCAGACCCAGCGTGCCCTTGCCGCGGCTGAAGATCAGGCGGATGTACCCGTCCTTGATCCCGTTCGCCTCGACACACTGCTCCATGATCTGACGCATCTCGTCCTTGGTGTACGGGAAACCCCGCCCCCGACGCCCGAGCTTGTCGGTGTCCCCGCCGCCCTGGCGGAACATGTGAATCGCCTCGGCGTTGCGGTAAATCCGGTCCAGGTGCGACTGACACTTGAAGATCGTGCCGTTGTACACCCGGATACCCTCGAACACGCCGTCGCCGTACAGAAAACCGTGGTCAAACACGCTGACCTTCGCCTCGGACTGCGGCAGCAACTCTCCATCGATCCAAACCAGGCGTTCTTTCCCCTGCGAGGCGGGCACGGCGGGCTGACTGACGGGTTGCTGAGACGAAACAGAGGTCATCGAAAACTCCTTCGTTCGCGGCTTCTGTGAACGGCCGGGCCTTCAAACAAAGCGGGCCCTCAACCCGCCAGTATATCCGGACCGGGATACGACCACCCTGCCACGCCAATCATCCTCTGATCCGAGTAGGCCAAGCGATTGCTGATCGAAGAAGAGCCCGGAGCGCAAACTCCGGATACTTCTCCTGCTTCGGCCCCTGACGAAGTCCTCGGAGCCCGCGATCCGGGTTCCTATCCACCCCACTTCCCTACTTCAAACCGGAAAAGTAAAACGCTTAAGCCCGCGTTTGCGCGCGCAGATTGGCTTCGGCGAAATTGCGCGAATGTGACAATTTCAAAATTTTTTCTGCCCTTGTTTCCTACGGATTCTCGCGACGGTGTGCGCGCATCTCCGCGTTGGCGCGCGCACGCTGGCTTCGGCGGCGCTGAGGGTGAGGGCTGCACACTTTTTCTCGCAGCCCATCCAACCCAAGGAGGCTGCCATGCACACCACACCCGACACCGACATCAACACCATTGAGACTTCCGAACTCACCGCCATCCGCACCCAGATCG
>JBICHT010000072.1:0-26418 GCA_043101125.1 Phycisphaerales bacterium JB050
GGTGCCGGGTGAAGAGGCTGTACCCGGCCGGCGCGAGCGCCATCGGGGTGCCCGGGTGCCCGGAGTTGGCGGCCTGAACCGCGTCCATGGAGAGCACGCGGATGGCGTCGATGCAGAGCCGGTCGAGATCGGTCATGTGAAGTCTGTTGCCTTCGCGTGGTCAGCCGACCACGAAGTTCACGAGTCGGTTGGGGACGTGGATCACCCGGCGCACGGTCGCGCTCTCCAGATAGCGGGCCACGTTGTCTTCGGCGCGGGCGGCCGCTTCGGCGGTCTCCGCGTCGGCGTCCACCTCGAGCAGCACGGTGCCACGGAGCTTGCCGTTCACCTGGACCGCCACTTCGGTGCGGGTCTCGCGCGCCTTCTCGGGGTCGAACTCGGGCCAGGGTGCGGCGTCGAAGATGCTCCCCTCGCGGCCCAGGCGCTCCCAGAGCTCCTCGGCCAAGTGCGGGCAGAAGGGGGCCACCATCACCACCAGCGGTTCCACCTCGGCCAGAGCGGCCGTCCGGCCGCCGGCACGCACCACGTTGAGGTACTCCATCATCGCCGCGATCGAGGTGTTGTAGCCCAGCTCGGGCAGCTGCTCGCTCACCCGGTCGATGGTCTGGTGGAGCTTGCGCTCCACATCCTCGTCGGCGGGGCGGTCCTCCGCGCTCACCACGGTGTCCCAGAGGCGATGCAGGAAGCCGAACGGCCCCTGGATGCCCTCGTCGCGGTAGAGGCGCTCGAGGTCCTCGACGGTCCAGTTGTCGAAATAGCCGCCGGCCTGGTAGATGTGGAGCACCTCGGGCGAGGGCGTGGAGACATCGCGTCCGCCGAGGATCCAGGGGTAGTCCCCCACGGCCGGCGGATACGAGTCGTGGGCGTAGACGGGGTCGGAAGCATCGAGGCCGGGCTGGGTCTGTGTGCCGACGAAGCGGAAGTAGGCGACGGCGGGGTTGTCCGGTGTGCCGGGTGTGAAGCGTGGGATGCGGTAGGACGCATCGGGAACGCCCGCGACGCGCAGCACGAGGTCGGGCGGGGTCTGGCCCTCGGCGGGCGCGGGGAGGTCGGCGACCATGATGTATACCGCCGCGGGGAGCAGCGGGTTGTGACGGGTGTCGGCCTCTGCGCCCGCCTTGGAGAGCAGGCCGAGGCCCATCAGACCGAGGCCGATGAGTGCCCCCTCGGTCGAATCGGAATCGACCTGCGTGACGACCGCACCGGCGATGAGCAAGCCGTCGCCGAGGACGGACTTGAGTTCGCGGATGGACTGGAGGTTGATCCAGCGGTGGTCGCGGCTCATGGCGTTGACATCAACGACGGGGTCGGGCTGGGTGGCGTGCGATTGGGCGTTGTAACTCAGGATCAGGCCGCCGGGGACGGGGTTGGCGCGGGTTCCCCAGAGGGTGGAGGTTCCGTCGCGCCCGACATTCTGCTTGACCGGGCCGCGCCCGGTGTGGGCGATGATGACGGTATTGAACTCGGCGCGTTCGATGCGTCGCGCGATGGGTTCGACGGACGGGTCTGCGCCGATGGCGAGTTCGATGGCGTTGGAGCGGATGCCGAGTGCGCGATCGGCGATGGCTTCGAGCAGGTAGGCGGCGGCGAAGTCGGTATCGACGAGACGGGCCTGGTCTTCGAGGAAGTCATCGCCCTGGTTCTCGGCGCGTTTGGCGATCTGTTCGGGCGTGGAGTGTTCGTCGGTGCGGGCGTCGTCGTAGTCGCGAAGTTTGCGTGTGGCGGCGCGGGAGGCGATGCGGACGGTTTCCCAGTCGCCTTCGAGTGCCGCGGCGACGGCGAGGGCGTGGTAGGTGAGGGCCTGTTCGAAGGGTTCGCCCTTGTAGACGAGCGCGGAGTCGGTGAAGACGGTGGCGGCGAAGACGCGTCCTTCGTCGTTGACGGCTCCGGACTCGAGAAAGTCGTACGCGCGGAGGAGGGCTTTCTGTGCCTCGTAGGTGGAGCCCGCGGCGAGGGAGGCGAAGCCGAGTGCGGACGCGGCGAGGACGGTGTTCTCGGTGGGCGGCTCGCGATAGGCGGCGGCGCGCAGGACCTCGCGGGCGTCGGCGTAATCTCCGGCGTAAAAGCGATTGGCGGCGAGGGGGGTTGGGTCGTTGGCTGATGAGGAACAGGCCCCGAGCGCGAGCAGCGCACCGCCCAGGGAGACGCTCGCGGCGCGTCGGGCGATGGCTCGGGATGGGGGCAGAGGCTTCATGGGATCAGTGAATGGCGTCCGAGCGCTGGGTGTACTTCACCTCGAAGCTGTCTTCCCAGACGATCAAACCGGTCGCGAGGTCGGTGAGGGTGAAGGAGCAGAGATAGGCATCGCTGCGACCGGCGAGGGAACTGGTGGTGTCGGAGTGAAAGGTGGCGTGGAGGGAGTGGGTCGGGAGGCGGCGCTGGGCGGTTGAGTCGTAGGAGTCGGGCGCGTACTGCTGCCACATATCCGGCGGGAGAATCCAGACGATGTTGCGCTCGCGGGCGAAATCGGTCTGGGCGAGGCGTGCGCGGAGCCGGGCCATCGTCGCCCAGCGTTGGCTCATGCTCATCGGGTGTTCGGTGAGGTTGCGGACGCGGTCGATGGAGAAGATCCACGGCTCGCTTTGGGGTGAGCGCGCTCCGATGACTTCATCGCCGGTGAGCGAGGCGGTCATCTCGTCGGTCATCTGGACCACATCGGTCGAGGTGAGCCGGGTGGTCTGGATGCGCGGAGCGGCGCAGCCGGTGAGGGCGGCGCAGACAACGACGATCGCGGTGGTGCGCAGTGTGGTGAGCATCGCGGGGTCCTGCGGCTCAGTCGAACTTCACTTCGTACGAATTCTCCCAGTAGATCTCGCCGTCCTGGAGGTCAACGATCTGGAAGGTCAGCAGGTAGTAGTTCGAGCCCTGGTTTGGCAGGTCGTAGAACTCGCCTTGCAGGGCGTAATCGGCTTTGGAGGCGTAGGAGGAGCCGCCGGCGGGGTCGAGGCCCTCGGCGCGCCGGAGTTGCTCCACGCGGGCCTTGTCCGTGACGAAACCGATGTTGTAGCGCGAGTCGGTCTGGTTGAGTTGGGCGCGGATGCGGGCGAGGTAGATGTCGAAGTTCCGCGCCGGCATGGATGTTTTGTTGACGACATCGGCCATGACGATCTGCACGCGATACGGGCTGTCGCGGATCTCGGGCTTGGCGGCGATGGAGCGGACCATGTTGTCGGTGGCGGTGGTGAGGTCCTTGGAGGCGAGGCCGCGTTCGTAGGACTGGCGCTGATCGACGGGGACGGTGGTGGTGCGTCCGTAGTCTTCGGGCGGGTAGGTCTGGCAGCCGGTGAGCAGCGTCCCGGCGCTCACGGTGACGAGTGCGGCAGAGGCCAGGATGGTGCGGGAGAAGGCTGAAGCGATCATGGTGAAGGTCTCCTTTGAAGCGGGGCGATCGGTGCCCTGCGAGAGTTGTACCAGCCGAACGGAGATGCGTGGCGTTTGATTCCCGTGAAGGTGTGGAGGATGTGCGGGGTTGCGGAATTCACTGGAATCACGGGGAATACTCAGAAATCCGGCAGAAAGGACAGGAGCGGACCTCAGATCGCGATGACGGCGCGAGCGACGGCGTCGGAGATCGCGTTCATGGTCGTTTCGTCGGCGATGTGACCCTGGCGGAATTCGAGTTCGAGGCCGGCGTAGGCGCGATCGGGGAAGCAGGTTCGCAGGAAGGTGGTCAGGCCGTCGTCCGTGCCGCGATACGGTTCGTTGAGGCGAACGCGGTACTCGGGAGCGTGCTGATCGAACCAGCGGTGCATGGTGTTCACCGCCTCGGTCTCGAAGCGACGATCCGGATCGAAGAGGAGCCCGAGTTCGAGGTCTCGTGTGCGTCCGTTGAGTTCATCGGTGCAGGAGTGGATGCCGAGGTGCAGCACCCGGTGCCCCATGGCGACGAGGGCGGTGATCAGGCGTTCGACGCTGGCCCGGTAGGGCCGGTAGTAGTGATCGATGATCGACTGCCGGTCTGATTCGTTGAGCGACCTTGAAAACCTGGAGAACAGGTCTGGTGCGCCGAGCGATCGGTTCGGTTCAACGAGCAGGCGGGTGATGGGCCAGGCGAGCAGAGGCGCGCAGAGTTGACGCGCGATCAAGCCGGCAACCTTGAGTGCGCCGAGGTCCCAACCGCGGTGCGAATGGAGTGCGAGGTCTGCCTCTTCTGAGGCAAAGAGGTGCTTCCATTCGGCGGGGACCTGGTTTCCAGCGTGCTCACATGTCACAAGAATCGTCAGCAATTCAGCAGCCATACAATCGGCCCTCGGCCAGACAGGCGGCGAGATCCTCGGTGATCTTCTTCAACTGTGAGCGGTCCGGGTATCGCCCGATGGTCTGGTTGATTCGTGTGGACAGCGTGCCCTTCTGGAGCATGGCGCGGAGCGTCGGCGCGAATTCCTCGTGATCGGAAAGCAATTCCTCGAACATGCGGATCCACATGTCGCCAGCCCAGCCGGTGGAGCCCGCCCAGCCGAACGCCCGCAGGAACGGCTCACCGAAAATGCGCGTGCGCTCGGCGTAGCGGATGGTGTCGAGCAGGATCTCGTGCAGCGGTTTGACGGCGAAGGCCTTCTGCTCTTCGTAGGAGATCCAGCGTTCCTCGTACATGGCCTTCACCGCGGCGGTGATGAGCGCGACGATCGCGAGGTCGGCCTTGGGGCATTCCTGGATGTCGACGACGCGGATCTCGATGGAGCCGCGCATGAAGCGGGCGATGCAGCCGCGAGAGTTGGCCCACTCGTGCTGCAGGATATTTTGGGGGTCGTGCGGTTTGAGCGCGGCGTAGAGGGGTTTGAAGATGGCGTCCTCGTACGCGGCGCGGCTGAAGACCGGCTCCGGAATCACCAGACCGGCGGCCTGCGGGATCTTGACGGCGTTGTTCCGGTAGACCTCCAGGCGCTGGTCGGCGATCGGGCTCCAGCGGCCGTCGATGATCGGGGAACTCGCGGCGAGCGCGGGGATCAGGGGCAGCACCAGGCGGATGGCGGCGTGGAGGCGGCCGAACTCGTCGTCGTTGGCGAAGGGCAGGTTGATGTGCGTGCTCTGGAGGTTCGCCCAGCCGTGGCCCTTGCAGTTGAAGATCTTGTCGAAGGCTTCGTAGATCGGGTTGGCCTCGTGGGGCCAGAGGCGCATCTCGGCGAGCGGGTCCATCCAGGGGTGTACCGCACCGGGGAGCAGTCGTGCTCCGAAGGGTTCGAGCAGGGCGTTCGCGCGATCGGCGTTGCGCTGGAACTGGGCGGCGAGGCCCTCGAGCGATGCCACGGGCTCATCGGTCTTGAATTCGACGACATGCAACGCGAGTTCGTTGGACCACGAGATGTTCGGTGTGTCGTTGGAGGCCGGGATGTCGGAGTCGTAAGAACCGGTGATCGACTTGAACAGTTCATCGACGATCGGGCGGACATCCATTGTCTCGCGATCGACGACCATGTACTCCAGTTCGACGCCGGTGCAGGAGAAGGCGGAACGGGGGAAGGACCAGTTGGCCACGGGAGTCGCGGTAGGTGCGGTCATGACCGGCGTGCCTCCATGCGAACGAGGAAGTGGTTCATGATGCGCTCGTAGAGGCGGTTGCCGATGACCTGGTCCTCGACGCCGTCGTCGAGGGTGGGGTTGTCGTTGATTTCCATGACGACGGGTTTGCCGCGGACGACCTTGATGTCCACGCCGTAGAGCCCGTCGCCGATGAGTTCGGCGGTGCGGGTGGCAAGTTTGACGACGCTGTCGGGGGTTTCCGAGAGCGGGACGGTCTGCCATTCGCCGCTGGCGATTTCGCCGTCGTCTTCTCGTTTGACGATCTGCCAGTGACCGGAGGCCATGAAGTAGCGACAGGCGTAGAGCGGCTCGCCGCCGAGCACGCCGATGCGCCAGTCGAAATCGGTTGGGACGAACTCCTGGGCGACGAGCAGGTCGGTTTCTTCAAAGAGCCGGTCGGTGATTTCCTTGAACTCGGCTTCGTCGCTCGCCTTGAGCACGCCGACGGAGAAGGAACTGTCGGGCTTCTTGACCACGCAGGGGAGGCCGACCTCAGCGGGGACGGACGCGGCTCCGTCTTTGGCGAAGGTGACGGTCTTGGGTGTGGCGATGCGATGGCGGGCGAGGGTCTCGGCGAGGTAGACCTTGTTGGTGCAGCGGACGATGGAGACGGGGTCGTCGATGACGACGAGGCCTTCGGCCGCGGCGCGTCGGGCGAAGCGGTAGGTGTAGTGATTGACGGCGGTGGTGACGCGGATGAATAGGCCGTCGAACTCGGCGAGGCGCCCGTAGGCGTCCTTCTCGATGAGTTCGCAGCGGATGCCCATCGATTCACCGGCCTTGATGAACCGCTTGAGGGCGTCCGGGCAGGAAGGCGACATGTCTTCGTGCGGATCGTGGAGGATGGCGAGGTCGAAGCGGAAGGCGGTTTCGGGCTTGGCTTTGCGCGGGGCGCGCTTCAGGGACTTCTCCGCCTGCTCGACGAGGAAGGGGCGGTGGGTTTCGGGCACCTCGCCGAGGGCGATCGCGCGGACACCGGCGAGGCGCCAGACGCCGTTGTGCTCGAAGCGGGCGCGGATCATGGGGGCGGGGAAGGCGTTGAAGAGCGCGTTGGCGAGTTTGTCGTACTGCTTGGCCATGTTGCGCCCGAAGTAGATGCTCAGTTCGAACTCTTCGGACTTGATGCGGTGCAGGCTGGTTTGGACCAGTTCGTCGAGTTCCTGGGAGACCAGGCGGACGACGGGGGTGAGTTTGAGGTCCTGGATGGCGGTGATGGCCGGGAGGGGGCGCTGGCCGCGTGCCTCGGCGAGCAGCGAGACATAGTAGCCAGCCGACTGGTAGCGGTAGGAGCGGCAGAGGTTGAAGACCTTGGCGCCGTGCTCGATCATGGGGACCGCACCGGTGAGGTAATCCCGTGAGGAGACCACCACAGCCCCGTCGATGTGCAGGGTCCAGCGCTTGGGGTTATCGACCACGATCAGGGAAGTCATTGGCGCTGTCGTTTCTCGCGGTGCGGTTTGATGATCAGCAGATTGGCATCGTAGGTCAGCACGCCCAGCATGATCGCCGCGACCAGTCGGGACATGGGGACGGTGTACTTATGATCGAGCATGGCGGGGTTGTCGGCGAGGGGGTCGGCGACGGAGACGAGGCGTCGATCGGGGTCGTAGCCATCGAGGACGACGAAGTGCCCGGAGGGGATGCCCCGGATGTCGTCGTAGTCGTCGTTGGGGCCGAATTCCCTGGCGCAGCGATAGAGGTAGGTGGCGCTCAGGCCGGTCAGCACCGGGTAGCCGGCGCGAATCGAGGACGCGAGCAGGCCGGAGGACAGATCGCGGAAGTGGACCTGGCCGCCGAGTTCGAGGAACTCGAGGTAGGCGCTGGTCGCCGGCCCGAACCGGGGATCGAGCCCGGCCTTGGCCTGCATCTGAGCGCGGAGTTTGGTTTCGAGGAGTTTGGGGTCGCCGGGAGCGTCGGACCCGTCGAACCAGGTCGGGTCGAAGACCTGGAGGTTGAAGGTGAAGAGGGAAGCCTGATAGCCGCGTCGGAGTGCGGCGTTGGCGAGCATCACCGCGAGGGTGCCGGGGTAGTTGGTGTCGTCGGCGCGGACGCGGACGACGCTGTCGAGCACCTCATCGAGGGTGCAGTCGTCGCCGAAGTAGCGGTACACGGCATGCAGACAGGTCGGCCCGCAGGCTGAATCGTCAGGCTGGGGGCCGATGTCGAGATTGAGGTGGATGGGTCGGCGGCGGCGGGGGATCACCTGAGGCTCCAATCGGGAGCAGACGCTGGCATTATACGATGCGCTTTGACTTCAAGTGCAAGACCAAAACAAAGCAAGCCGCCCGGTGCGGGCGGCTCGCGCGATCAGAGGGCGGAGAATGTCCTGGGATCAGTCCATACAGTCGGTGCCGAAGTTGGCGAGCACCATGTTCAGGTCGGCGAGGTCGACCGCGCCGTCGCCGGTCACATCGCCGAGGCTGGCGTTGGTGCCGAAGTTGGCGAGGACGGCGTTGAGGTCACCCAAATCGGTTGCACCATCGAGGTTGGCATCGCTCGGGCAGACGAAGCCGACGCGGACACGCGTGGGTTCGTAGACCACCCGGGTGATGAGGGGGAGGTCGGGGGAGTCGCCCGTGACTTGGTCGAACCGACCGGTGATGCCGTTCGTGCCCGTGGTCATGATCTCGAAGGCGGCCGGAGATGTGGGATCGAAGCCGTCGACGAAAGAGATGTCCAGCGTGCCGTTGAGCGACACAGAAGATGTCGAGTCGAGGTGATCAGACCCGTCGATACCATTGAACTCGTAGACGCAGGTTGAGGTGTCGCCGAGATGAACAGGTCTGGAAGCATGCATCGTGCCGATGCTCAGGCCAGGGGAGAGCGCGCCGTTGAGCTGCGTCTCGGCGGCGATCTGGCCGATGCCGCTGAGAGTTTGACCTGAGCCCAAGGTAAGCAGATCACCGGTTGAATTGAGGATGCGGGCACGGCTGGCAAAGGTCCCTAGCCGGATCTCTCCGGAACCGGAGATAAGGTTCATGCCGTCCGCCGTGAGCGTTGTAATTGAGTTCACACCATTCGGGTTTACAAGGAGAATTCCGCTGAGAACAAGACCGTTTCCGGTCAAGTTCATGTTACCTCCTGCGTTCAGGACCACTTCGCCTTCGATCGCTCCCGAGTCGACGGTGGCGGTGCTTATGGCGATAGAGGATCCAGCGCTTCCGGTGTTGCGGAGTGTCCCGCCAATCACCGTGGTGCCTGACATCGTTACCTCGCCGCCGTCTGCCTCGATTGTGCCGCCCGCGGTCTGGTCGACTGAGACCCCTTGGAATTGGAGCCCGCCGCCGTCTACGGCTCGGAAGTTGGAGTTGTTCACCTTGGCTTGGTTATCAAAGAGAATCACCTGTCCGTCAACATCGGCCTGAACGAGCCCGTTGTTGACGAATCCGGCTGCGATTTGTCCGAACCCGAAGATGGCACGATCGGGTCCTTGAGTCAGGACAGCTTCCGAATCGGAAATGATTCGCGCGCGAGACGCAAAGTTGTTCAGCCGGATAGCGCCGCTGCCGGCCAGTTCGGCATCCTCAGTCACGCTGAGGGTTGTGATCGCATTCACAGAGTCCGGGTTGACGAGTATGGTCCCCGATCCATCGGTCACTCCTTGCAGTGTGGCCGAGACACCAGCCTTCAGATCCCATTGGCCTTCTATGGTGACATCATTCAGTGTGGTTGTGCTGGAGAGAACGCCAGCGGATCCGTCCGTCCCGCTGTTGATCAGACGGCCATTGTTGATCGTCGCGCTACTCAGATCCACGGTGCCGCCGTCTGCGAGGAGTTCGGCGTGTTCGGATTGCTCCACGGTGGTCGCGATGACCAGAAGTGTCCCGCCGGACTGTGCTCGCATGGTCGAGAGGTTTGTCATGTTGCCATCGCGGACTTCAAGGGCCTGACCGGCAATGTCGGCGCTTACTTGTCCGCTGTTTACAAGATCAACTCGAATCTGGCCGTAGCCCAGGATGCTGTGATCTGCACTGTTCTCGACGCTGATCCCAGACCCGATCATGCGAGCCCGGGACTGGAAGTTGCCGAGACGGATCGCACCGCCGCCAGAAATGACGGTGGGCTCGGTGAAGGCCAAGGTGGTCACGGCATTCACTGCGGTTGGGTTGACCGTGAGTACGCTGTCGTTCGACAGGGAA
Source organism: Phycisphaerales bacterium JB050 (assembly GCA_043101125.1). Classification (GTDB taxonomy): domain Bacteria; phylum Planctomycetota; class Phycisphaerae; order Phycisphaerales; family UBA1924; genus JANSXG01. The sequence continues at coordinate 9,660 of JBICHT010000072.1, forward strand.
CCACCGGTGATGGTTGTGGTGAACCCGGCGTTGAGCTGCGAATCACCCGAGATCGAGACGGCATCAAGCGTGTTCGCGTTCAGGCTGATCAGCGAGGACGGGGTGCCGGTGTTCAGCAGCGTTCCACCCGTGATCGTTGAATTGGAGAAGACGACTGTTCCGCCATTCGCCTCGATGATTCCGCCACCGGTCTGGTCGATCGAGGTGCTTGAGATGGACAAGATGCCCTCGTCGATGGCCGAGAGGACGCCGGTGTTTATCTTGTCGCCGCTTCGGATGGTCAGCGTCTGCGCCGGCATATCGGCCACAATCCAGCCCTGATTATCAAAGCGAAGCGAGATTTCGCCCTGCCCATTGATGGTGTGGTTCACACCGTGAGTGAGGAGTGCATCGGTGCTCGAAATAATCTGTGCCCGACTGCCGAAGTAGTTCAGCGTGATGAGGCCCGAACCGTTCAGGGTGGATGATTCGTTGAAAGAGATTGTTGTGACCGCGTTTACCGCGCTGTCGTTCACGATCAGCCAGCCGTCGTTGAACAGCCCATCGGTTGCGAGCGAGTGCGTTCTCCCCGCATCGCTCGCGAGGATCGCGTTCGGGTAGGAGATCTCGACCCCGGATATGGTGGAGTTGATGTTCATCTCGACGGTGTACGGGTCACTGAGACCCAGCACGGCGACATCGTTGACCCCGCTGGGAACCATCGCGGGCGACCAGTTCGGTGCGGAATTCCACATCCCGTCGACCGGGCTTGCCCAGTTGATTTCCCCCGCTCCGACCGCCACCGACACCGCAAGACCCGATGCCAACGCAATAACACAAGCCCGATTCATCGGAACCTCCTCCAGCCCGCCCCGATTCACCTCCCGGCCCCCGCTCCGTGCAGGGGAGTTCTCTCCTCCGGGTTCTTCCCTCAAGAGTACTCGGATAGGCGGGTACGCCCACTACTGTCGCTGATCTTCAGGTAGATTTAGCAGGTCAGGACCCCGGGCATGTGAAGGTGGGCAACTCCAGTGCCCGCCCAGGGGCCTCTCCCTTCACGGGCAATCCTATGAACAATTCGAGCACCGCATCTTCCGTCAGTGGCACCTGCCGGTTCATGTTTGCGTACGACGCCGGCTTCCAGGTCGATCTGGAGAAGGCCCAGCGCCTCCTGACGGATGCCGCGTCGTATCAGATCATGCGCGGGCGGCGTCCTTCACCCGGGTGGTTCGGTTACCAACCCGCCCCGCTGCGGCTCATCGTTGATGTCGGAACGATCGAACTCGGGGGTTACCGGACCGATGCCACGGCCGAGATGCTGATCTACGATTTCGGGGCGATCCTGATCACCTACTCGATTCCGTTCGACTGCACGACGGATGACTTACCAGCGCTCGCGCTGCTGCTGTACGACAACCAGAAACTCCAGGAGCACGCGCGGCGCTGCGTCAGCAGGGTGTTCGAATCGGTCCGGGACGCGATCGAGCGAGCCAAGTTCCGTGACATCGTGGAGGACTATTGCATCTTCGCCATCGGTTCCTATGAGGGCGACCTCTCCCCCACCGACTTTATCGACCGGCACGCGCAGACCATCGGGCGAGCGATCGAAGCGGAGCACGGCGAACTGAGCCAGGATCAACTCTCGCGCACCGTCGGGGGCCGACTGTCGTATGGGCCGAGCGACCTCGCGATCATCGACTGGAACGCCGCGGTGCTGCTCGACCCGGAACCGAACGACCTGATCGCCGTGCTCCAGCACGCGAATGTCGAACTCCTGCAGCTCCGCATTCTTGACGACGAATTGGACCTGATCCTCGACCATTCCGACGAACTGCTCGCACGCTTCGTGAATCGGCGCTGGTACCCGCTGTTCAAGGACGAGGCGCTGGTCAGTCGCTTCGCGATGGTGCAGACCGACGCCGCGGTGCTGTTCGAGGGCGTGAACAACGCGATCAAACTGATGGGCAACCAGTATCTCGCGCGGGTGTACCGGCTCGCTTCGGAACGGTTGTCGCTGCCCGCCTGGCAGGCGAATGTGCAGCGCAAACTGCACGCCGCGGACGGCGTTTACCAGCGCATCACCGACACCGCGGCGACCCGCCGGTTGGAAACGCTCGAATTCGTGATCATCCTGCTGATCACGATCTCGATCGTGCTGCCGTTCATCGTGAAGTATTGAGCACGGGCAAATCGGTCACGGACCGGCCGGGCCGCACGCCGCCAGGACTGCGTTGAGGTCGGCGAGGTCGACGACGCCGTCGGCGTTGGTGTCCCCGTCGTCGGTTTGTTGTCCGAAGCCCGCGAGCACCAGGTTCAGGTCGGCGAGGGATACTTCCCCGTCGCCGTCGACATCCTGCGGGCAGAGCACGCTGGCGCACGACCAGCGGGCGATCGAGTTGGCTTGCTGCGATCCGGCGGACGAGAACCCGCCGCCGACGAACATAGCCGGTCCCAGACCAAGGCGAGCGCTGACGAGCGAGCGTCCGCCATCGCCACTGAGGCCGAGACCCATGCGTGACCACTCATTGCCGTTCCATTTGGCGATGCCGAGCGCCGGAGCTAGATCGATGGTGGTCACGAAGTTCCCGGAGGCGAACAGGGCGGGGCCGTCGGTATCCCGGAACGCCAGGAGCGCAAAGACTTCGGTCCCGAGGCCATCACCAACCGCGGTCCAGTTCAATCCGTCCCACCGGGCGATCCCTTCCGCGGATGCATCGTCCGCATCCATGAAACGACCCGCGGCATAGAGCGCCGGTCCCGTGCCGTCATCGAACACCACCAGATCGTTCACCATATCGTCCGGTCCGTTCGCACCGACCGCCGACCACTGCTGGCCGTCCCAGCGTGCGACCTGCTCCACCGCTTCGCCGCCCGCAAGGGTGATGAGTCCCGCGGCATAGAGCGCCGGGCCGGTTCCGTCGTCGAACACTTCCAGCGCGTTCACGGTGCCGTTGAGGCCTCCGCCGACCGGGTTCCAGCTTTCGCCATCCCAGCGGGCGATCCGCGAGAGCGGGTTCCCGTCGCTGTTGGTAAAGATGCCCGCGGCGTACAGCGACTCACCCGAGCCGTCGTCGAACACGGTCATGGCGTAGGCACGGTTGTTCAACCCACCGGCGAGGGGCGACCAAGATGAACCGTCCCAGCGGGCGATATTTGTCGCCGCGACGCCTCCCGCAGAGCTGAAGAAGCCTGAGGCGTACAGCCCGGCCAGAGGACCGCTGGTGACCGATTCGAGCGCGTGCACCGTGCCGTTGATGCCAGTACCGACGGCTGACCACTGCTGCCCATCCCAACGCGCGATGTGCGCGACTGGCTGGTCACCGGCTTGCTCGAAGTTGCCGCCCGCGTACAACGCACGCCCGGAGGCGTCGGTGTGCTCCGTGAGGGAGAGCACCAGTCCATCGAGCCCGTCGCCCACGGCGGACCAGGCGCAATCGTCCGGTCCCTGCGAGCAGTCACTCACACGGAAATTGGAGATGAGATAGGCGGTGTTGTTGATCGTCATGGCGTTGTACGCCGATGACTCGACTCCGGTGGGTTGCCCGCCGTTGAGCACATTGGGGTTTGAGAAGTGCGGCACGCGGCTGCCGGGCGCGTACGACATGACCGAGCGGCGGAGTGGGCCGCCGTTGGCCGTCCAGCGCCAACCGAAGGAATAGGGAAAGATCGGATTCGATCCGGCGTTGTCCGCGTCGTGCTGGCAGCCCATGTTGTGCCCGAGTTCGTGCGCGAAACTGAGGTTCCCAACCGCGCAGCCGTAGTTCGTGACGCTGAAGCCGGAGGACTCGAAGGCGGGGTCGAGGCTTTGCATGAGGTAGCCGATGCCGCACGCGCCGGAGGAGGTGCTCAGCATCGCGACGAGATCGGCCTTCACCTCGTCGCGCATCTCGAGCACGCCGGGCACGACGCCGCCTCGCAGGTTCGAGAGGTCTGTATTGAAACTGCCCGACTCGGTGTACTCGACCTCCGTGACCTGCACGAGGCGAACCCTGGTCTGGATGTTGCTGTTGATGTAGGCCTGGTTGGTCGCCTCGATGGCCGAGACCGCGAGGCCCCGGATCGCGTTGGTGCCACCGGCCGCGTTGCGAGCCGAGGGCGTGTAGACGATGAGCACATCGATCATGCTGCCGTCGTCCTCGCAGCCGCGAGCGTCCTGAACGACCGGTGCCGACGAGGCTGGCTGGACGAGAGAACCATGATCGCGCTCGCAGGTCAGACAGGGGTCGAAGCCCTCGGAATCGAGTTCGAGCACAGCGTGCAGGCCGGTTTGTTCATCAATGGGACGGAGCTTGTAGACCTTGCCGTCACCGGTCCAGAAGTGGCCGACGAACGCATCGTGGGTGCGAACGAGGGTGTACCACGCGCCGGGATCCTGGCCGTCTCCGAGGAGGCCGGTGAAGGCGGTCGTCGTGCGGCTGTAGTACGACACCCGATCGAAGCGCAGATCGACTCGCACATCATCGAACAACTGCAGCGAGACCGGCTCGTCTCGACTCTGCAGCGCGGCTTCGAACGCGTGAGTGTCGAGCAGCACCGGTCGGGCGCGATGCGTGTTCGGTTCCGCGTTCTCGGCAAGGTCGGCGCCCTGTGGAGCGCTGTAGAGCAGCGGGTCGACAGCGGATGCCGGGGCAACGGTGGTGAGTCCGAGAAGGCCTGCGAATGCGAGGCGACGGAACGAACGAATGATTGCGGAAGATGATGGCATGCGGACTCCGGGGACGAAGGTCTTCAGTTCACCATAGAACGGGACTCCGCATTGCCCAACCACTCACCGGGGCCATAAAACAGCCCGCCCGTCGTATTCAGACGGGCGGGCCGGTACGTGTCTCGGCATTCAGTCGCAGGTCGTGCCGAACGACGCGAGAACCGCGTTCAGGTCGGCGAGATCCACCACGCCGTCGTTATTGGTATCCCCGTCTGCGGTGGTCTGGCCAAAGTTAGCCAGCACAAGGTTGAGGTCCGCAAGGTCCACGGAGCCGTCACCGCTGACATCGGCGGGGCAATTGATTTCCGGCTGGCCGATCACCACCACGCCATCTCCCGCCGGGGCGGACATGGCGATCACGGTGCCATCAGCACTCGCGGCGACATCGGACACGCCGACATCGAACGGGATCTGGTCCGCGATCACAAAGAACTCCGGGTGAATGACATTCATTTCCCCGCCTTGGCTCTGGCTGAACCCGATCGCGCCGCCGACGGTTGTGTTGGCGAACGAGGTCGGGACATAGATGCCTTCCCCGTCCGGAGCCACGACGATGCCCGCCGGATAATTGGGCAGCGTCTCGGTCTGCACCACGCTGTTCGTGGTGAGGTCGATGGTGGACAGCGACTTATCGTTGAAGTTGGTCACAAAGAGGTACGCGTCATCCGCGCTCGGTGCGAGCGCGTACGGGGCATCCCCGACCGGGATGGTGGTCTGGAGCGACCACACACCGAGCGACTTCGCGTAGATCGAGACGCTGTCGTCGTCGCGGTTGGACACGAAGAAGCGGTTCCCGTCGTTGCTGAACGCCACGACCGCGGGCGTGCCCGAGGTCGCGATGGTCTGGGCGACGCTCCATGAAGCGGTGTCGATGACTGTGAGTGAGTTCCCGAACGAGTTGCAAGTCACCAGGGTGGAGCCGTCGGGGCTCAGATCCATGCCCGCGAACTGTTGGTACCCGTAGTTTGTGCTGGACATATCGCCGGTGAAGACCTTGCCGGCTGGGGTGTTTGTGGTCAGATCGATGCGCCACACGCCGTCGCCATCGGCGACCACGGCGATGTAGGCGTACTGCCCGTCGGGCGAGATCTCGACCTGATCGCCGCGCCGACCGATCTCAACATTGGTTGAGGTGATCGTGTCGAGGTCGACCACGGTTGCGAAGTAACTGTCGCGACTGGCGACCACGGCCTTGCTTCCGTCCGGCGTGATCGCGACGCGCCCTGCGCGTTGGCCGATCGGCGCGTGGCCGAGGACCGTGCCGGTCGCGGTATCGACCACGGCAACATTGTCCGAGTGCGAATGCGCGACGACGGCCTTTGTGCCGTCTGGGGTGATCGCCACGGTGCGGGCCTTGTCGCCCTCGATGCCGGGGCCGGACGATTCGTAGGCCACCAGCCCCGCGCCGCTGGCACCGATGCTGACTTCCACCACATCCTCGCCGAAGGTGTCGGAGAACATGACGGCCTGATCGCTCACGGGGTTTACCGCGCCGATCGAGGTGGAGACCTGGTTGTTGGTGTTCGCGATGAGCGAGTTTGAGGCGAACGAAATCACCGATCCCCGGTATCCGACGGCGAGGGCTCGCTGGCCGTCGCTGCTGCGCACGAGTTGGTTGATGGACGCTGTGGAGAGCGACGGGCCGGTGGTCTGGTTGACCAGGTCCACGACCACCGCGGCATTGGAGATGCCGACCGCGGCCTTGGTCCCGTCGGGATTGATGACGATCGGACCGTTCGGCGTTGACCCGGTGCTGATGGTGGTCGAGACACTCTGGTTGGCGATATCGATCACCGAAATCTGTGTCTCCGTATACCGGTGCGAGACCACACCCACCGAACCGTCATCGCTGATCGAGATGGCCGCGGGGTCCTGCAGGGTCGGCACGGCGTTCATCAAACCGGTCAGGACATCGATAAACAGAAGTTCATCATTGAACACGGAGGGATAGACCACGGTGTCGTTGTCCACGAACTCGAACTCGGTAAAGGCCAGGCCGATCGACCCGGTTTCGAAGTTGGCCGAGAAGGTGAATGATCCTGCGCCAGCGCTGACGGTGCCGATGACCGCGTCTGTGGAAAGATCGATCACGCTCAGGGTTTGGTCTACGGTGTTGTTCACCACGGCGAGCGCATCGTCGGGTGAGATGCGCACCGCGCCGGGGAGCGTGCCGAGCGTCAGGACCGAAGTTTCGGTCATGCCGACAAGGTCGACGATGGAGGCCGTGCCATCGAGGTTCGCGGTGACGGCGCGCGAGCCGTCTGAGGTCAGCGCGATGGCCTGGGGCGACCCGCTGATCGGGATCTCTGCGAGGAGCAAGCGATCTGAAGCGTTGAAGAGCACGAGGTTCTGGCTGGCGCGGTTCACGAGGATGTAGGCCGAGCCGTCGGGGAGGAATTCCACATCGGCATGGGAGTCGGCTTCCACGCCTTCGCCGGTGGGCACAAAGATGGCCTCGAGGCCACGGGTGGCGATTTCATCAGCACTCTGGCCATTGAGTGCGGCGATCGCCTCGTGGATTCGCGTCGCCGGGCCGTGCAGGGTGGCGATCGGCATGTCGCCATCGGGACTGTCGGCGATATGGAAGGCGGGACGAGCAAGCGGTTGCCCGCTGCCGTCGAAGAAATCGGCGCTGAAGACGGTTCCGGCGACGGACAAAACCGCCGCGACAGCCAATGCGGTGGGTTTCAGTTGCATGATGAGTTCCTCTCTTGTTTGGCCCGAATCACGGCCTGCACCGGAGCAAAGCACACCTGATTCGGGTGCATTCTCAAGGTAGCGAGAAGATCTCAAATCTCCAAAGAAAAACGCCCGCGATTGCGGGCGTTTTAGGAATCAGAAACCGGGCTCGCGGCGAATCAGGCCTTGCGGCTGTCCTTGAAGCTCTTGATGGCGTCCTTGAGTTTGCCTTCGAGCGAGGAGTCGATCGCCTTGAGTTGGGCGAGTTCATCGCGGACGGACTTGCCTTCGCCTTCGTTGAAGTACTTGAGCAGGTCGGCTTCGAAGGCGGGGACTTCCGACGGCTTGATGTCGTCGAGGAAGCCGCGGGTACCGGCGAAGATGGAGACGACCTGATCGATCACATCCATGGGCTGGAACTGCTTCTGCTTGAGCAGTTCGACCATTCGCATACCGCGATCGAGCTGGGCCTGGGTGGCCTTGTCGAGTTCGGTGCCGAGCTGGGCGAAGGCTTCGAGTTCGCGGAAGGCCGCGAGGTCGAGGCGGAGCGAGCCGGCGATCTGCTTCATGGCCTTGATCTGGGCGTTCCCACCCACGCGGGAGACGGAGATACCGACGTTAATCGCGGGGCGAACACCGGCGAAGAACAGTTCGGGTTCGAGGTAGATCTGGCCGTCGGTGATGGAGATCACATTGGTCGGGATGTACGCCGACACATCGCCTTCCTGCGTCTCGATGATGGGCAGCGCGGTCAGCGAGCCGCCGCCATTCTCATCGGAGAGCTTGGTCGCGCGCTCGAGGAGGCGCGAGTGCAGGTAGAACACATCGCCGGGGTAGGCCTCACGACCGGGCGGGCGACGGAGCAGCAGCGAGAGCTGGCGGTAGGCAACGGCCTGCTTGGACAGGTCGTCGTAGACAACGAGCACATGCTTCGGGGTCTTGCCGTCCTTGCCCTGCCACATGAAGTGCTCGCCCATCGCGGTACCCGCGTAGGGAGCGACATACTGCATCGGGGCGGGGTCGGAGGAGCCGGCGTTGACGACGATGGTGTATTCCAACGCGCCCGCGTCCTTGAGCTGCTGGACGACGCCGGCGACGGTGGATTCCTTCTGGCCGACGGCGACATAGATGCAGACGACGGCGTTGTCGGTGCCCCAGTTGCGCTTCTGGTTGATGATGGCGTCGACGCAGACGGCGGTCTTTCCGGTCTTGCGGTCACCGATGACGAGTTCGCGCTGGCCGCGACCGATCGGGATCATGGAGTCGACGGCCTTGATACCGGTCTGCATCGGCTCGGTCACGGGCTGACGGTCGGCGATGCCGGGAGCGATGATGTCGACGGGGCGACGGTTCTTGGCATCGATCGCCGGGCCGCCGTCGAGCGGTTCACCCAGCGGGTTCACGACGCGTCCGAGGAGTTCTTCGCCGACGGGCACATCGAGGAGGCGACCGGTCGAGCGGACGGTGGCGCCTTCGCGGACCTTTTTGTAGTCGCCGTAGACCACCGCACCGACGGTGTCGAGTTCGAGGTTCATGACCTGGCCCATGACGGAGCCGTCGTCGGTCTGGAATTCGAGCAGTTCACCGGCCATGGCGTTGGAGAGGCCGTAGATCTGGGCGATACCGTCACCGATCTCGATGACGCGGCCGACATCGGAGACCTCGAGCTGTGTGGAGTACTGCTCGATCTCCTGCTTGATGACGCTGGTGATTTCTTCGGTCTTGATCTTCATCGGCTGATCCTGTCGGTGAGGGGCCCGGATTGGCTGGCCCCGTTCGATCGGGGATGGGGTTGGGTCTTATTCGGAATCGGAAAGGAACTTGTCCGACGGCATGGTTCGGATGACGGCGGAGCCGTCTTCCTTGACGAGTTCGGTCATGTTGCGGAGTGAGGTCTGGATCGAGTCGTCGAAGAGACGGTCGCCGATCTGCATCTTCACGCCGCCGATCATGCCCGGTACGGTGTAGGGGTAAATCACTGGCTCGCGACCGGTCGCGGCCTGGAGGCGGGCCTTGATCGAGGCGATCTGGTCTGCGGAGATGGACTCGCGGGTGTAGACATTCACCTCGATGCGCCCGAACTTCTCCTGGACCATTTCCTGGAACGCGGCAACGATCGAGAGCAGGCGACCGAGCCGTTCCTTGCGGTTGAGCACCTGCAAGAAGCGGAGCAGCAGGTCGCTGATGCGCCCGTCAAACATCGTGGAGAGCGACTTCGCGCGGTCCTTGGTCGCGAGGATGCGCGACGAGAGGAACTCGCTGAGCTGGGCCTCGGCGCGGGTGACCTCGACGAATTCGTCGAGTTCGGCGGCGAGCGATTCGAGGCGCTCGCGACCGCCTTCGGCTTCAGCAAGCTCGAAGAGGCTCTTGGCGTAAACCTTGTCCACCGCCTCGGGCGGCGATTCGAACAGTGGCACGGCGTGCGTCCTTTCAGGAAGCGGCCAGACGGATCAGGCCGAAGCCCCGGCGTATTCGGCAGTCACTTCGGCGAGGGTCTCGTCGATCAGACGGGCGTGATCGGCGGCGTTCACCTCGCGCTCGAGGATCTTCTCGGCGATCTTCACGGCCATCTGAGCGGATTCGCGGTACAAGTCGGCGATCGCGGCACGCTTGGCGGCCTCGATGTTCTTGCGAGCGGCATCGCGCATCTGGTTCAGTTCCGCTTCGGACTGCGACTTGAGATCGGCGGCGAGACGGATCTGCTCGGCCTTGGTCTGCTCGATCATCTTGGCGGCCTCGGCGCGGGCTTCGGCGAGCGAAGCTTTGTAGTCCTCAAGGGCCTTGTCGGCGTTCGCACGAGACTTCTCGGCGGCCTCGATCTCGCTGCGGATCTTGGCGTCGCGGGCATCGAGCGCACCGACGATCTTGGGCCAGATCAGGCGATTGGAGATCAGGACGGCCGCGACGAACACGACCAAAGCGACAATGAAGTTGAGGAAACCGAAATCCGTCGGCTGGCCTTCTGCGGCGATGATTTGGATCATCGAAGTCATGCGAGGAACCTCTTCGATTCGGGGCGACCGACCGGCCAGACAGCGCCGGAAGGGAGAAACCGCGTCCGGTGGTTTTCACCACCGGACGGGCGAGTTTTGTGCGGGCTCAGCCGTTGGCGAGCAGCGCGACGACGACCGCGAAGAGCGCGGCACCTTCGACGAACGCCGCGGTCAGCAGCATGCCGGTGGTGATGGAGCCGGTGGCTTCGGGCTGGCGAGCCATCGACTCGACGGCGGAACCGCCAATGCGACCGATGCCGAGACCGGCACCGATGACGGCGAGGCCCATGCCGATACCGTAGCCGAGGCCTTTCATACCGCTACCAGCAGCAGCAACGGCTTCGCCAGCGGCTTCAGCGCCTTCGGCACCGAGGGCGGTGCTGGAAATCAGGGCAATGCCCGCCGCGGCGACGGCACCCATACCGAACATCTTGGACATCTTCATAGCTTCACGCTCTCCGAAAATCTGTGCCGTCGACACACGCGACGATCAGGGAACTCAGGTTCAAACTCCTCTCGACTGGAAACTCCCCAGCCGAGGGCAACAAAGAGACGGTTGAATCAGGCTGCACCCAGTGCGGACTCTTCAGGAATGGCACTGCCGAGGTGCGAATCGTTATCGTGACCATGTTCCTCATCGTGCTCGTGGTCATGGTGAACCATCTGGGCGATGAAGACTGCGGTCAGGAACATAAACACGAACGCCTGCAGGAAGGCGACGAATACTTCGAGGAAGAAGATCAGGATCGCCCCAACGATCGAGATGACCACGATCGGGGAGGCAAACAGTACCCCGAGACCGGCGATCGACATGCTCACGAAGCCGATGATCGCGGCGAGCAGCACATGGCCCGCGGTCATGTTGGCGAAGAGACGAATGGTCAGCGCGGTCGGCTTGACGATGGCACCGATGATCTCGACGGGGATCATGATGGGGGCCATGTACCACGGGGCGCCTCCCATAAAGTGGTGGAGCCAGCCGCCAATACCATTGGACTTGATGCCGCCAAAGTTCCAGATCAGGAAGGCGACGAGGGCGAGGGCCGCGTTGGTTGCCAGGCGACCAGTGGGCGTACCGCCGACGACCGCCCAGTGGGAGTCGTCCAGGAAGAAGTGACCGAACAGGTGCTGGATGTCGAGCAGCGGCACGAGACCCAGCAGGTTGTTGACGAGGATGAAGAAGAACAGCGTCAGCAGGAACGGCAGGTACTTGTTGGTCTGCTCGCCGAGCTGGGGCTTGATGAACTGATCTCGGAGGCCCAGAACCATGACTTCGACGATCTGGGAAAACCGCCCCTTGGTCAGGTAGCGGTCGTTGCCATCCGACTCTGGGCCGACGGCGATCGCCTTCGCGGCGGTGGCCATGAACCAGAGGTAAAGGCCGAGCGCGATCAGAAGGGTGATCGTGTTCATGCTGAGCGCCCACGCGCCTTCGCCGAGCACCAGTTTGTCCAGCGTATGGCTCAGGGGGCCATCGGCCGCCAGCGTCGAATACATGAGGTCAGAAGCGGGCATGATCTCGAGTGGTCCTCTCGGGGGATCGCTTCGGAACGGCGGGCCGTTTCGGCAGGTATTCCGGGCGACGCGGGACGCCGCAGGGATCTGGCGGAACGGAGATACAGGGATCACGCGGGGCGGTCCCGCGCGGGGGGCATAATGTATAGAGATTCGCGTCTGCGTGCTGGATTTCAGGAGCGAGAAATCAAAATCCGGGCGGTTCAATCTGCGTTCGCGCAACCCTCTTCCTTGAGTCGCTTTTCGATCGGTCTCGATGCCGCCTGAAACACGCTGACTTGGACGAGTTGGCCGACCAGAAATGCCGCGGCACCGGTCATACCGAGAGGCGCAGGAGCGGTATCCGTGGCCAACCAAAGAACCACGCCGGCTCCGACCGTGCTCATGAATGAGAACAATTGCCCACCCAAAAGAAGGTTGGCCCATTCATTCAGCGGGCGAGGAATCCACGGGAGCACGGCCAATGCTGCAATAAGCATCCCGATCGCCGTGGCGAGTCCTCCCCAGATCGTTCCGATCGGCTGATCCACCCCGATTGCCAGGCAAACGCCGTAGCCCACACCCCCCACAATCAGGCAGGCCAGGGGAGGCGCGCCGAGCCAGGGGGCGAGCGGGAGTTTGAGTTCGGGGAGGACCGGGACGGGTTTGCGGGGGGAGGAGGTCATCAGGGCCTTTCTTTGGCGTCAGTATCGTCGAAGCCCGATTCCCCTGCATCGCGCAGGTCTTTTTCGATCTGGTCCTTCTCGTCCTCGGGCCAGTCGAGTTCGACCCCATCGAGATCCTCGATGTCGATGGCCTGTCGCCCGAAGAGGTCCACGCGCCCGGTCGGGCGGGGTCGGCCCCGCTTGGCGGCGACCTCGGCGGAGGCGGCCTGCGGGTTGGCCTCGCCGGAATCCTTCCGCACCGTCCGCTTGGCGATTCGGGCCTGCAATTTGCGGACTTCCTTGAAGAGGTTGTATGAGCCGCCGATGAACCCGAGCGTGGTGAGGATGATGGTCCAGGTGGGCTCAGTCCCGGCTTTTCGATCGATGAGGTAGCCGATCACCGCCAAGCCGCCGATCGCCGCGGCGAACTCAAAGCCGATGGCGGCGGAAGTCCAGGCGACCCGGTTGGACTTGTCGGATTTTGGCTCGGTGATGGGCACTTCAGACCTTGCTGGCGGGAGGGATGAGGCCCGGCATTCCGGGCTCCCTCTCACGATAGCCATCTCCCGGTGTTGATGGGACTCGCGCTCGCCATCGGTCGATGTCTGCGTAGTATTGTCGCGAACGCGGGAATCTTTTTCGCGTCGGAGCTGGCCTCCGAATCCCCCCACTTGGCGGTTTGCCTGTTGTTCATCCTCGTTGTCTATCTTGCGATCGTGTGGTTCGCGGTCTGGAAGTACCGTCGTCGCTGGCAAGCGGGCGTGGTGCTGCTGCTCGCGCCGGTGCCGGTGCTGGTGACGATGGGGCTGCTCGGGGTGTTCGGCGGGCCATTGGACGATGCGACGGCGCGGACTTCGAGGATTCTGCACAACCTGTTCGGGATCGGGAGCGTGCTGAACCTGGTGTTTGTGTCGTACATTGGCATTCTGTGGCTGGTGGGCGGGATCATCGCGGTGGCGAAGCCGTCGACGAGTCGCGTGCCGTGCAACCGGTGCGGGTACGACCTGGTGGGCACACAGGAGCTTTCCTGCCCGGAGTGTGGCGGCCGGCTGAGCGTGTGCGTGCAGGAACTGCGGATGCAGGCGTACATGGCTGATCGGGAGCGGCTGGAAGAGTCAGGCCCGGCAGAATCAGACAAGCCGAACCAGTCTCACCGTCCTTCTCGCCTGCCGGCCCATCTCACGCGAACCTCAGCCACCGAGCGGGCGGAAACGCGGGCCTGAGCGTGTTGCAGATCAATCGGTGCTGAGACGCTTGCCGACCTTCGCGATGGCCAGCGTGGTCACGAGTCCGAGTGCGATGAGTGCAAGTGAACTGAGGGCCTGCCCCGGGGTGGGCGCAAAGAATTCGAGCGGCCAGTCTTCGGCGGCGATGAGTTGGCCGAGTTCTTCGGTCACCGTCTGGCCCTTGAACACGCTGCCGATCTCGGGCGGCACGCCGCGCTGGAAGGGCCACAGCCCGAGTACGGAACCGAGCAGCAGACCGAGCAGCACGCCGAGGGTGAGGCCCTCGAATTTCTGCAGCATGAACTTCACGAGGTTGCTGACCCCGACGATGCCGAGCACGACACCGAGACCGACCGGCACGATGACGGTCCACTCGGCGACGAGTGCGCCGAGATCGAACGCCTTCACCGCTTCCTTGGCTCGATCGATCGAAGCCAGAATGGGCACATACTGCCCGAGCACGAGTAGCAGGTAGCCGCCGGACAGGCCGGGGAGCACCATCGCGCTCGCGCCGGCGAGGCCGGCGAGGCCGAGCATGAAGAAGTTGGTTGAGGCACCGCCCTCGCCCTTGAACAGGACCATCGCGCCCATGGCGCCGATGCCGATGAGTGTTCCGATGATCGGTGTGGCGGGTTTCGCGCTGCGCTCGCGACGGGCTTCACGGATCATGGACCAGATCAGCGGCACGCCGCCGAGGGTGAGGCCGATGAACACGCTGTAGGCGACCCAGCGGTGGTTGACGACGATGTCTTTCACGGGGCCGGCGAGGAGCACGATCGCAAGAAACGCGGCGCACGCGATGCTCCCGAGCAAGACGAACGATCGCAGGCGGAATTTCAGGGTGCTGACTTCGGCGACGGCGTTGACGAAGTGTTCGTAGACACCGGAGGCGAGGAGCATCGTGCCGCCGGAGATGCCGGGCACGAGGTTGGCGAGGCCCATGAGCGTGCCGCCGAGGCCGCCTCGGATCGCGAGACCGTAGAGCGGGCCGTGCGGCGCGAGGTCGGGCTCGGGATGGCTCTCGGTTTTCGGGATTGCGGCGGGGTGCTCGGTCATGAGCGTTTGATCGGCGACTCAGAAGGGGAAGATGACTCCGACCCGGATGAACAGCGAGTCGCGAGCCGGATTATCGTCGGAACCCGAGGTCGAGGCGTTGGAGTAATGCTGCCAGCCGAAGGTGAGGTCGAGGCGACCGCCGGCATCACCGCCGAGGCCCTGCGGCAGGAGCATGGTGGTGCCGATGGCCACGCGGGGCGTGAAGTTGTAGTCGGTCCCTCCTTGGGGGACTTTGCCGCTGGACAGCATGAAGCCGATGCCGAGGTCGCCGTAGACGGTCCAGCGTCGATCTTCAGCGACATGGAAGTGATACCGGAACCCGAGATCGAAACTGCCGGAGAATTCATCGTCCATGGGCTGGTCGTGGAACCATCCGGTCAAGGCGAGGTTGTATTCGAAGCGGTCGGCGATGAAGTGGTGGTAGGTGAAGCGGAGGCTGTAGTCCTCGTTGTCATCGTCGTCGATCATGCCGCTGGTGGACAGCCCCCACCAGCACGAACCTTCTGAGCCGAAGACCGGAGGGGGTGCAGAGTCGGTGCCAGCGGAAGAATCGCCCTCGGTGTCCCGGGCCTCGATCTGCATGGCGCCGAGTGACATCGAACCGGCGAGGCGCTCGGACAGGGAGGGTGATTCCGAGGCGTGAACCGTGCCGGGAGAACCGAAACACGCGAAGCCGACGAGGAGAGAGGCTGCCCAGAAACGATCGCCGAGGTACTGCATGGGCGAAACGGTACCCGAGGCGATTGAATTTCGCACCGTTTGGATCGCGCAAACCGCGGTTGGAGCGTTACTCTTTTGGCATGAGCACGCCGAACCCCGACCAGCGAATCACCAACCTCGAAGAGCGGCACGGATTTACCGAGCACACGGTGGAGCAGCTTTCCGGGGAGTTGGCGCGGGCGTACAAACTGATCGATCGGCTTCACCAGCGAATCGCTGACCTGGAGCGACGGATCGGGGTGGTGGAAACCAACGCGAGCGACCAGGGAGCCACGGACCCGCTGGAACTCCCCCCTCACTCGGCGGGGAATCGAGCGGAATTGGAAGAGTCCAAGCGCCAGGCGGGGTACAGCCCGGACTTTTGAGGGTTTTCAGTCGATCCGCGGAACGACCCAGCGGTAGAGCACATCGACGACGAGGTTGAGCAGGATCAGGATGGTCGCGAAGACGATCGTGACGCCCATGATCACGAACAGGTCCTTGCCCTGCACCGCATCGACGAAGTGCTGGCCCATGCCGGGGATATTGAACACCCGCTCGACGACGAACGAGCCGGTCATGGCGAAGGCCGTCGCCGGGCCGAGGTAACTCAGCACCGGGAGGAAGGCGTTCTTGAGGGCGTGCTTGAGAATGACCTGCCTGCGGGATACGCCTTTGGCGGTGGCGGTGCGGATGTAGTCGGCGTTGAGGACATCGATCATGCCCATGCGGGTGAGGCGGGCGATGTACGCCGCGAACGGCAGGCTGAGCGAGAAGGCGGGCAGGAAGATGTCGCCGACGCTCCCCCACTTGCCAACGCTGCCGACGCCAAGCCAGACCGGGAAGACGATCAGCAAGACCGTGCCGATGACGAAACTCGGCAGGCTGATGCCGACGAGCGCGATGATCAGCGTGCCGAGGTCGGCGGCGGAGTTGGGCTTGACCGCACCGACCATGCCAGCCATAAGGCCAATGATGACCGCCATGAAGATCGCGCTGAGCCCGAGGACGATCGAGACGGGAAGCGAATCGGCGATGATCTCGTTGACGGTCCAGTTCTCGTTGCGAAAGGACGGGCCGAGATCGAAGAACTGGTGCTGGGTGATCCCGCCACCATCGAAACGATCGACGATCCAGTGCAGGCCGGACGCGTTGTAGAGGTACTGGGTGTAGAACTTGGGTGCGCTGTCGAGGTTGTACTGGGCGTTGATGGCGTCCAGAACCGCCTGAGGCGGCTCCCGACCGTCTTCGTTCAGCACGGCC
>JBICHT010000073.1:0-7873 GCA_043101125.1 Phycisphaerales bacterium JB050
GCCTGGTCACGCTCCTGCTGGTGACCGACGAGGTGCGCGCCAAGCGCCTGGAAGTGCCCGACGAAGTCCGCAACGGGCTGTACTTCCTGACCAACTCGATCTGGGAGGCCGTCCCTCGACTGATGCGCGACCTCGCCGCCGCGGCACGATCGGTCTACGGCGCCGACGCCGAGCGGATCGCGCTGGCCGAACTGCCCGCCCTGATCCGCTACCGCTCGTGGATCGGTGGCGATCGCGACGGCAACCCGAAGGTCACCCACGAAGTCACCCAGCGCACGCTCCGCATGCACCGCCAGGCCGCGTCGGAACTGTGGGACGCCGAACTCGAGCGACTGGAACGCCAACTGAGCATCAGCGAGCGACGGGTCCCCATCCTCCCGGAACTGATTGAAGCCATCGAGCGCGACGGCGAAGCACTGATCGACAATCTCGATGAACTCGAGCACCGCCGACGCGAACCGCTCCGGATCCGTCTGATGCAGATGCGCGGGCGCATCGCGCGCGACGATTCGTACTCCACCGCAGACCTGCTGCGCGACCTCGAACTGCTCCGTCGCGCACTCCATCACGCCGGGCTGGGCAGCGTGGCCGAGGATGGGCCGCTCGCCGACGCGATCGTGCGAGCCAGGGTCTTCGGCCTGCATCTGGCAACCCTCGATATCCGCCAGCACAGCAAGGTTCACGAGGCCGCCCTCGCCGAACTCCTCAAACTCGCGTGCGTCACCGAGGACTACACCGCGCTGGAGGAATCCGCGAAAGTCGAATTGCTGCGGCACGAACTCGCGCAGCCGCGACCGCTCCGGCCCTACGGTTCACCGGTCAGCGAGCAGACCGGTGAACTGCTCGCGGTGCTGCGCACGGTGCGCGAGGCCATCGAGCGCGACCCCATCACCGTGCGGTCCTACATCATCTCCATGACCCACGACATCAGCGACATGCTCGAACTCATGCTGCTGATGAAGGAAGAGGGCCTGGTCCGCCCCGCGAGCGCGGGCGAGCCGCCGGTGAGCATGCTCCGCCTCGTGCCGCTGTTCGAAACCATCGACGACCTCGAGCGCGCCCCCGGGCTCATGCGCGAACTGCTCAAGGACCCCATCTACCGCCAGTTCCTCGACGCCATGCCCACGCGCACCGAACTGCCGCTGCAAGAGGTCATGCTCGGTTACTCCGACTCGAACAAGGACGGCGGCTTCCTCATGGCCAATACCGCGCTGCTTTTCGCCCAGCGCGATGTCGCCGAGGCCGTGCGCGAGTGCGGCGTGGATCTGCGCTTCTTCCACGGGCGAGGCGGCACCATCGGGCGAGGGGGCGGTCGCGCCGGGCGGGCCATACTCGCCGCCCCAGCCGCGGCCCGCACCGGGCGCATCCGCTTTACCGAACAGGGCGAGGTCATCTCCTTCCGCTACGCGCTGCCCGAGATCGCCCGTCGCCACCTCGAACAAATCCTCCACGCCTCGCTGCTCGGCACCGCCAGTCGCGACGACGACCCCGCCATGAGCGCGGACCTCGATCGCGTCCTGCGCGAGGCATCAGACCGGTCCATGCGGGCCTACCGGTCCCTGATCGACGATGCACGCTTCTGGCCGTGGCTCATGGCGGCCAGCCCCGTGCCACACATCGGGGCCTTGCCGATCGCCAGCAGACCGATCTCGCGCGCCAAGGGCGGCGAACTCACCTTCGACTCGCTCCGCGCCATCCCCTGGGTCTTCAGTTTCAACCAGATGCGCATGCTCGTGCCCGGTTGGTACGGCGTCGGCACCGCGCTGTCTTCGCTCTCGCCGAGTGACCTCGAGACCTTCAAGCGAGCGTGCGCCGAGCGGGAATCCATCTCCGCCGTCATGGACAACGCGGCACAGGAACTCGCCCGCGCCCGCCTGCCCATCGCCCGGCGCTACGCCCTGCGCGCCCCCGAGGGCGAGGCGGTCTTCTCGATGGTCCAGGCCGAGTACGAACGCTCCGCCGAGATGATCCGCACCGTGACCGGACGGGACAGCGTCCTCTCCCACTCGCCAGCGATCGCGAAGAGCATAGCACACCGCAACCCTTGGACCGATATCCTGAACCTGGCGCAGATCGAACTGCTCAAGCGGTACACCGAGGCGGACGAGGCCGGGCGTGAGACGCTCAAACCGCTGCTGTTCGCGAGCATCAACGCCATCGCCGCGGCGATGCAGTCCACCGGGTAAGGCTAAATCTCGTCCGAAACAAGGTTTGTGATTGGAAACCCCCCGATTTCGGATACCCTCAGGTTCCCAAGGAGGTCGCCATGAGGCAATGGTGGATGGTTGTGGTCTGTTCCGGCGCAATGGCGTGCCCATCCTGTGGTGGCGCGGGCGCGATGGCTCCCGAGCAGAATGAGCAACCGCCCGCAGAAGCCAACCCACCCATCGATATGGTGCAGTACGCCAAGCAACTCCAGGAGGCCGTGGATCGAGGCGAGATCACACCGGAAGAAATGGACGACCGCCTGCTGAAAGCCGCGATGGGCGAGATCAAACAGATCGCGCCGGTCGTTCCGAGGAGCCGTTTCCCCGAGCGTGAACCGTTCGATGTCGCCAAGCAGCAACAGCAATTCGACGAATGGATCGACACCATCGTTTCAGATCCGGAAGCGGACGGCGGCGCCATGTTCCGGTTCGTCATGCTGTACGAGCAGCAGCAGCTCACGGCCCGGTGGGAAGAAGTGAACACCGGCCCGTCACTCGGCATCATGCTTGCCCACACCATCGAAACCGATCCGAGATTGCGCCGTCACCGAAGAGGCCGAGCCATCGCGATCACCGCCCTGTGCAACACCGGTCTCCAAGAGGAGGATCTGAGAGACGCAACCGTGCGGGAACTGCTCCTCCGCCAGTTGCGAAACGGCGGAGAGAACGCGGATTTTATCGTGGGAAATATTCTGTTCAATGTTCCGAAGGAACATCGCGGGCTCTGGTACGCACCCTTCGCCGAGCAACTGCGTTCGGCAGACCCCAAGACCGTGATCAGATCCTGTGGCGCGATGCAGACACTTGGGATCGTCGCTCCAGACGATCGCGAATACCTGATGAGTCTGATCACCGATCTTCGCGGAACATCCGAAGAACTGTTCAAGCAAACCTACCTGACTCCATACGATCGCATGGGCCTCGCGTACCAACTCTGGCCTCGCTCGCGCGTTCGCGCCGAGGCCACCGCGACCGTGCTGCACACCACGACCGAACCCAAAGCAGTCCTCGCCTCATTCGAAGCCGTCCAGGGACCAGCACGATTCGATGTCGCCAGCGGCATCGCCTCGATGCTGTGTGGGTACAAAGGGTTCGATGTGAAAGTCTGGGACGAAGAAGCCCTGGACGAGGCCTTTGCGCTACTGGATCGCATCCTCGCCGATCCCGGCGCGAAGGTGGTCGTGGTCGATCCCCAGGCCGATCTATGGTCGGAATTCGAGTTTCGACCGTACGGGAATTCTATCCTCAGCGACCTCTGCAGCACGACCGATGGCTTCGGAAATCCGGCGGTCACACCACGAGCGTTGAGCAGCGCCCTGCGTGCGGCCAGGGCCCACGGCGATCCGGAACTGGCTTGGTCCGTATACTTCTTCGTCCGCAATCACGATCACACGATCTTGGACAAGGTCCCCAGAGGTACCACCACCATCGACATCGGCGCCGAGATGGTGGAACTCGCCAAGGAACTCCGAGCGGCCGTGGACCGCGGCGAACTCACCGAACAACAGATGCAGCGCATCCTGGAACAGGAAGCGGATCGCAGGATCATGGTGCCTTGAGAAGGCCAGAATAGGATTGCAGGATGAAGCCAAAACGTCTCGAAGGCATCAGCAAGCCCGCCATGAAATGCGTGTGTGTCGTTGCGCTGGTCGCCGGGTCTGTTCTCAATACCGCTATAGCCATCGAGCCGGAACCCGGAATCGACCGCATCGAGCCTCTGGGCCCGGAGGATGAGGTACAGGAGGTGATCGATGAATTGCAGAGAGTGATTCGCGGCGACACCGCCCAGAGCGACGAGGGCATGGAGGATGCCGCACGCCATGTGCTCGAAACCTGCTACGACGCCACAACCCGCGAGGAAGTCCAGCAACTCGTCGGAGAGGCGTACTGGAACTTTTACGGCCAGTACTCGAATTTCGATGCCGATCCTCTGATCGAGCGGATCACGATCGAAGCCCTGCTGACGAACCCGGCCTTTCGCCGAGGCAGCGTGGCCCGGTCCGGCGCAGTGGATCTGCTGGTCCTCTGCGACGACATCTTCAACGAGACGGCACCTAAATTCCAGACCGCGCTGGTGCAGATCCTGGCCGAAGAATTCGCGCAGCGCGACTCGTTCGAGGTCACTCAACTGATCGGCACCTTCGCCAACCGCCTCCAGCCCGCGGACAAACTGCTGTGGTACTCGATCCCGTCGAAGCAGCTCCACAGCGAGGATGCCCAGGAGGTGTGGGGGGCGCTCCACATGTTCGATGCTCTCGGGGTGCTTTCCACTCGCGACGAACGCTACATACGCACCCTGATCGCCAACCCGGCCACCGATGCGCCGGATCTGTGGAAGCAACTCGATGAGCCACTCGCTTTGCGCAGAGAACTCAGTTACTCGCAATGGGACCGCACCATGTTCCGCGCCGACGCGGTCGCGACCTTGCTCACCACCTCGCGCGATCCAGAGGGCGCGGTGGCGTTCATCGCTTCACTCCGCGGTCGCGCGAGGATCGACGCCGCACGCGGCATCGTCGATGCACTGTGGACCCACGCCGACCACGACTTCGACGAGATGTCTTCACCGTTCGCCGCGGAGCACTGGACCCCAGAACTGTTTACCAAACTCTTCGATGTACTCGACGCCATCCTGCTCGACCCCCGCGCACGCCTCATCGTCGGCACCGACTTCACGCCTGATGACTGGGGCGAAGGCGAGTGGTACTACGAATCGGTCATTGGGGATCTGGTCGATCTCTACGATTCTCCCATCGAGATCGTGGCCGAGCGATCCATCGCGATCTCCAAACTGGCCACGAGCATGCACGCCGGCGAGGACGCCGTGCGGACCGTCGAGCAGTGGCTCAAAGATCAGGGCGATATGGAACGAGAAGGGGGATGGGAGATCGACGAGTTCGTGCCCCAGTAAGCCTCCCGTGGCTAGCATGTTCCCGCCATGACCGAACACACCATGAAAAGCGAACGGAATACCACCGTCGAAGGCCTGCGCGAGGCCCTCGCCGGGCATCACGCGCTCGTCTGGATCCCGACCGAGGACGAGGAGCACATCCGTTCACTCATCACCGCGGAGCTCGCCGGGGCGGTGAACCGGGCGTTTCATTCGTGGAGCGCAACCAGGGGATTGTGTCCGGCGCTTTTCGAAGATGAGCGATCGCTGCCCAACACCGAGCACCCGGCCGCGGCTCTGGTCCGCACTGCCCAGGAGATCCAATCCGGCGCGGTCACCGTCTTCTATGACCTCATCGATCACCTCGGCGATGCCCGGACCCTTCGCGCCCTGCGCGAGGCGGTCCGCTCCGCGACCGAACGCCACGCGACCATCGTCATGGTGGACCATTCGGGAGAACTCCCGAACTCGGTCGCCGGTGATGCGTTCGTCTTCGAACCGATGTACCCGAGTGAGTCCGAGATCGAAGCGATCCTCCGGCGCACCGTGAAGGCGCTCAACGCGAAGGGCGCGGTCCAGCCCGAACTCACCCGCCCCCAACTCGATGCCATCGTCAAAAACCTCCGCGGGCTCAGCCGCAAGCAGGTCGAGCGAGCCGTGACACAGGCGTGCCTCGATGACGGTCGCTTCGATGCCGACGACATCGCGGGCATCATCGAGATCAAGCAGAACATCATCTCCCGCGCACGAGGCGGCAGCATCCTCGAATTCGTCAAGGCCCCGGCCAGCGTGCAGGAGATCGGCGGGCTCAACAACCTCAAGCAATGGCTCAACCTCCGACGCGATAGCGCGTCCGAGCGGGCCGCGGCCTTCGGCCTGTCCCCCGCACGAGGCGTCCTGCTGCTCGGCGTCCAGGGTGCGGGAAAGAGTCTGTGCGCCAAGGCCATCGCAACCGCCTGGCAGCAGCCGCTGCTGAAGCTCGACCCGGGTGCGCTCTACAACCAATATGTCGGCGAGTCCGAACGCCGCCTGCGCGACGCCCTGCACAAAGCGGAAATGATGTCCCCGGTCGTCCTCTGGATCGACGAGATCGAGAAGGGCTTCGCCAGCGCAGCGTCCCAGAGCAACGACGGCGGACTCTCCAAGCGGATGTTCGGCACCCTCCTCAACTGGATGCAGGAACACACTGCCCAGGTCTTCCTCGTCGCGACCGCCAACGACATCGAAGCGCTCCCGCCCGAACTGCTCCGCAAGGGACGCTTCGATGAGATCTTCTTCGTCGATCTGCCCGGGCCCGAGGCTCGGCGACGCATCTTCGAGATCCACCTCGCTCGGCGTCAGCGCGACCCGCAGCAATTCGACCTCGACGCGCTGGTCCGCAAGTCCGACGGTTTCAGCGGTGCCGAGATCGAGCAGGCGGTCCTCGGCGCGCTCTACCACGCCTTCGCATCGTCGGCGGAACTCACCACCGACAGCCTCCTCCAGGCGCTCGACGGCTCGCCGCCGATCTCGGTCACGATGCGCGAGAAGATCGCGGCCCTGCGCCGCTGGGCCGAGGGACGCTGCGTTCCCGCAGGCTGAATCATGCACACGACCTGGTGTAAACGCGATCAGAGTTGTTCAGCCCTCGAAGTTACCGAAGTTCGCCAACAGCAGATTGAGATCCACGAGGTTCACCGTGCAGTCGCCGTTGATGTCGCCGGCCGAGGTGTTCTGACCGAAGTTCGCCAGCACAAGGTTCAGGTCGGGCAGGTCGACGGTGCCGTTGCCGTTCAGATCACCCAGCAAGCCGCCCGAGCATGCGCTGAGTTGCGCGACGCTGCGGTTGTCCACGCCGTTCATCAGGTCGAACTTGCCGACCATGAACAGGGCTTCGGGCGCACCGGGGGCCAGCCCGCCGCAGCCGTTGAAGGCGATCATGTCCCGGATGACCGGTGCGGGTTCCTGCCCGGGACCGCCCGGGCCGGTGCCGACGGCTGACCATGTCGCGCCGTCCCACTTGGCGAGGCGATAGATCGACTGGCCATCCACCTGCGAAAAGTTGCCCGCGACATACAGGGCCGGGCCGGTGCCGTCATCGAAGGTGGCCATCGCCCAGCAGACCACCTGGCAAGTGGGGCAGGGCTGCGGGCCGCCGATGCCGCCCGCGAGCGCCTGCCACCCGGTGGGCGTGCGCTTGGCGATCTTGCTCGCGGGGATGCCACCGATGGTGGTGAACAAGCCTCCCGCGTAGAGCGAGGGGCCGGTGCCGTCGTTGTGGACATGCATTTTGTGGACGACGCCGAACTGGTTGGTTCCCGTGCCGCCGGTGTTCCACGCCGTCCCGTTGTAGCGAGCGATGTTGGAACCGCTGGAGCCGTTCATCGTCGTAAAGCTACCGGCGGCGTAGAGGTACGGATTGCCGTTCTCCGTGTATTGCTGCAGATCGAGCACATACCCGCCGTTGTTGGTCCCACCGACCACCTGCCAGGTTCCGGTAGACGGATTCAGTTTGCGCACGCCGGAGGTCCCGAAGAAGTAGCCCCCAGCGTAGAGACGGGGGCCTTCGGCTTCGTTCAGGTTGGCAACCTCAAGGTCATACACCGTGCCGCCGAGCGCCGGGACGGTCTGCGCCGGAGACCAGTTCACGCCGTCCCACTTCGCGATGTTTTCGGTGTTCGCGACGCCGCCCGCATCGGTGAATGTGCCGCCGACATAGAGCGCGGGGCCGGTGCCGTCGTCGTAGAAGGCGAACGCGTCGACGCGTCCGCCGGGGGCCATGCCGCCGCCGACCGAC
>JBICHT010000074.1:0-34358 GCA_043101125.1 Phycisphaerales bacterium JB050
TCCCACAAGTCGACATCCGGCCCGAGTCCGAGCAGTTCGGCCGGATACTTCGGGAGTTCGGCTAGCCCAAGCAGTCGCCTCGCATTTTCGCTGACTGAGCATTCGATTTCGGGAGTATTCATGGCGAATCTCCCAGCGGAAGCGACAGCCCGAGATCCTCGCCGATCTCGATCAGGCGTGAGCGGTACGGTTCTGGTCCGATTTTCGGATACAGCACAGCGTGTTGGCGTAGGACTTCTCTCGCGCGATCCGGGTTTGATTTCGCGAGCAGCACAAGGTGCTCGGTTCTCGCTTCAAACCACTCGCCGCTCCCTGCCTTGGTTCCCGAGAGCAGCACCCGCCATGCCTCAAGTGCCTCCTTAGCGTGCCCGGCGGCGCCGCCGGTACGACCGACCCCGAGCAGTGCCTCAGTGTTGCGGGGCTGGGATTTGAGTGCATCACGGAATCTGGCGTAGGCGATGGTGAGCATTGCCTGGTCACCGTTGAGCCTCCAAACCCTCTGGGCCGCGTGTCCCATTCGGATGCGAACGGCGACCGCCAACGCTGCGTCGCCCTCGCTGAGCGTGGTCTGGCGAACGATCTGGCCAAGCAATTCGTCCCCGGCACGGAGAAGTCGCTCTGCAGCTTCAATGACAACCGAATCAGCAGCGTTCGAAGCCAGCGCCCGTTCGAATTCGATCGCGGCATCGCGATAGAACACACGCACGGAAGGCGTGGCAAATTCATCTCCGCGATCACGGAGTTGCTGAACGATCTGCTCTGCGGACCGCTCATCGCCCTTGGCGAGCGCGAGCTGTGCGGTCCGGAAGAGGATCTCGCTCTCTGCTTCGTCGGCGGATTCAAAACCATCAAGCAGCATGCGATTCAAAGTGTCGATGACTCGTTCGGCTCGAGCCAGATCCGGCACTCGCATCGCCAGCAGTGCATCCGCTGCCTGTCGAGCGCGGGACACGGCGGCTCGCTGTGCCGCGGTATCTCCGCTCGCGCCTCGTCTTTGATCGATCGCGATCAGCGGTTCGGCCAACTCGGCGAACTGACCCGCGGCGAAATCCCGATCGGATTCGCTTTTCGCCTGCCGGTACATGGTGAACGCCAACGATGCTGCGTAACGGAGTGCCGATTCGCGCAGCGGATTGGAATCCGGGACCTCACGGAGAAGCCTCAGTCGTTCGGCGGCGGGGATGTTTTCGGCTTCCGCCAGGCGGATGATCAGCGCGGCGGATTTTTCATCACCGGGATACTGCTGCAGGAACCGTTTGACGAGCGCGTCGCGCCTCGACGACACGACCATCGCGGCTTCGGGGTCCGCGGACTCCTGAATTTCATCCAGAGCGCGGATCGCCATCCACAAGGTGTCGGCACCCTTTTGCGGATCAGTGAACCCGATCGAGGCGTCCTCTAAGGCATCTGCTGCTGAAACAAAGGAAGGGGAACGATCCTGGTCCGCGTTCCCTTTCCCGCCGTAGAACTTCGCGAGGCCGATCAGGAGCTTGGTGTTCGCTTCCGCAACCGCGAACTTCCCTGCATCGGTCGTATCAAGAGCGTGTTCGAGAAGTTCGGCGGCATCCCGATAGAGGGCAATGACCGCGTGGTCATCGGACGGATTCTCCGCGTTCTCGGTCTGCTCATGGAGGTCGCGAGCCTTCTGGTAGAGCGTGAGCCCGCGGACATGGAGTGCGACGAAACTCGAATCACCGAAATTTTCAGTGTTGTATCGGCTGGCAAGATCCAACACATGCCCGAGTTGTCCGGTGACGACGAGATCGCCGAGTGCGATATCTCGCAGGGCTGTGATCCTGCTGTCGATATACGCCTCGCCATCACGGCGTTTGATTTCTTCGAAGGTGCATACCGCGAGCAATCGTGCGTCGGCGACCGAGAGCGGGTGACCTTCGGCGTAGCCTCGATCCAGCGTTCGGACCGGGGCACCGCCGCGTCGTTCGGCCACGAGCTCGGCGGCGGCGGCCCAATCTTCGGCACGGGCGCGAATCTCCAGCCGGCGTGAGAACACCTGGTCTTCGACCGATGCGGGGAGTGCGGGAGCACTCTCGATGGCGTTCAGCCAATCCTCCGCTTTGGTGTGCTGGGCGCGGAGCCCGTAGCAGGACGCGGTCGCCAACGCGGCACGGGCGATGTGCTCGTACCGGAGCGAATCGACGGAAAGATATTCGAGTGTGGCTTCCTCCCCCCGATCCGCTCCGAGGAGCCAGCCGAAGGATTCGATCGCGTCAGTTGCGTGCGCGGAAGTTGCGGTATCGAGTTCTGCGAGGAAATAGGCCGACCAGCCGGCGAGGTAATAGGCCATCGATCGCTGTCGTCTCGACTGCGCGAGTGCTTCGGCGAGCCAGCCTGCCTCGACACGCGGTGCGCGTTCTTCCTCTCGTTCGAGTTCTCGAACTCTGCGGTCGGCGTCACGGGCGATCGAAGAGAATTTTTCGCGCAATTCTCGAAGCCGAATCAGTGCATCTTCGCGTTCACCCGGTTCAAGCATCCGCAATCGATAACGCTCCGCCACCGACTCGACGCGGGTGTACGAGGAGCGTGCGAGGCTGAGACGGAGTTCGATGGTGTTCGCATCTGGAATGCGATTGAGAAGCCCGGTCGCTGCGGTTTCCCAGCGCTTCTGCTCTTCCGCCGAATTCACTTCCGAAAGCAGGCGTGCGTACACCGCGGCGAGGCGTTCGGCGACCGCGGTCCGCTCGCGGGAGCGTGTCTCGCGTTCAAGTCGTTGGTTCAATTGACTGACCAGCAGTTCGAGCATGCCGCGATCGAGGAGATAGGCCTCCAACCGGTCATCGGGAGTTTTGTCTTCTGTGGATTGGGCGGGTACGACCGGCGCGCATACGAAAACCGTCGCCAACAGGCTGATGAGTGCGATGGCACGCGTGTCTCGGATGGAATCAGCGTTTGGGAACATAGGTCACCGTTGCAAACCCCGCGTCTCGTCCAGCCTGAATCGCCGCGGCCGCCCAACGGACGGTCACCGCGTCGGATCCTTCGATGAAAAGCCCGCCCTCCTTCGGAAGTTTCTGGAGCACTCTAAGCAGGGAATCCTTGTCGCGGAAGAGTTGTTCGCCCAGCGCGAATCCCGGCTGGTTGTTGAACAACCCGACGACCACGATCTGCGGCTGAAGGTCTGCCGAACTGCCGCCTTCCACTTGTTCCGTCTGGAGCGTCGGGCTCAACTCGGCTTCTGGAGGGGTGTAACTGGTCGAGAGCAGGAAGTAGATCAGCAGGAGGAAGATCACATCGATCATCGGTGTGATCTGGAGTGGCGAGGGCAGGCGACTGCGTCGGCCGTGTTTGGGCAGGTAGCGTGACATCAGTTCCCTCCCCCTGCACTGGGCACTCGGGTCGCCAGCCGCCACGAGAGGACGCCGCGATCAATCATGCCTCGCGCGATGTCGTTGACTTGGGCGAGGGAGGCTGCCTGATCGGCACGAACGAGGACTTCGAGGCTTTCCACACCTCCCGACTTCTCAATCTCGATATCGATCATGTCCAGCAGACGAGAAACATCCACCTCGGCCCGATCGACGATGATCTTGCCATTGGCATCGATGTTGATGACCAGCCCGGAGGGGTCCTCCTCGCTCGCGGCCTCGCCCTCCTCCTCGGGCAAGTCCACGGCGACCCGCGTCATCTGGACAAGCGATGATGTCGTGAGGAAGAAAATGATCAACAGGAACACCACATCGATCATCGATGTGATGTCGGGCAAGCCGACGCGTTCCGTGCTGTTGCTGGTTGTGAACTTCACCGAGTCTCCAGGGCTGCGCTGCGGTCTCAGTTCGAAGTTGGTGTCGCGGGACGGACCGGGGGCTGAGGAGCGGCTGGGGCTGCTTCGGCGACTGGTGCCCCTGCTGCCCCACCCGCCGGACGGGCGGCGGCGCGTTGGGGCGGTGTTTCGACATACAGCGCGAGTTCGTCCACGATGATCGCGACATCTGAGGCGATCTTCTCGATGCGGTTCCGGAAGTAGGTCACCGCGGCGGTGGTCGGGATCGCGAGCGTGAGACCCATGATCGTGGTGACCAGGGCGAGAGAGATATCGCCCGCGAGTTGATCCGGGCGAGCGAACCCCTCAGCACTTGATATCGTGCCAAAGGCCCCGTTGATGCCGACGACGGTGCCGAGCAGACCGAGCATCGGAGCGATGGCGGCGATCAACGACAATGCATCGAGCGACCGCGAAAGTCGTGCGAACTGCGACTGGCCTGCTTCTTCGAGAGCCGCTTTCAATTCGAGCGCACCGAACGGGGACCGGCGATAGCGGGTTAGCCCGGCATCCATGACCTCGGCGAGGAGGCACGCGTTCTGATCCTCACGGCAATAGGTAATCGCCTCATCGATCCGGCGGGATTTGAGCAGATCGGTCAGATCGTCCACCACATACTGCGGGGCGAGTCCCGCGGCGCGGATCCGGATCAGGTGTAGGATCAGCAAGGCGAGAGCGCCGAACGAGAGCAGGATGATGACGAAGCCGATCGTGCCGCCGGCACTCAGAAAGCCGAGGCCCGATGAGCCTGTGTCCGCAGGTTGAGCGTCCGCGTTGGCTTGCGCGAGCGTCCCGCTTGCGGTTGCGATGCTGTCCAGAATGAAACGCATGAATCCCTTTCAGTTTCCGAGTTCGGTTTGGAGCCATTCGATCGCTTCGTGGCCAGCGTATCCCGTGTTCAGTTCGACCCGGAGCCGCTCCGCTGCGTCCTCGTTGCCGCGACGGTACATTTCGCGCCCAGCCTCGGCCAGTGCGAGAGCGGCCAGATGGTGCTGGGACCTTGAGAAGCGCGCGGGCAAGTGAAGAAGTTGGAGCACACCGGCATCTCGCGAGGATTCATCGGCTTCGAGCAGGAGCGATCGCCCGATGGCGAACCTCGCCCACGCTTCTTTCCACCCCCCGCTCTCGGAATCCACGATTGCCATGAGATTCCCCCGCGCTTCTCTTCGAATCTCGCTGTCATCGGATGACGCCCGCAGGATCTCGGTCAGGAGCTGAACCCCGGGATCGGCAGATCGACGATTGGATTGCGGCAACTCGGCGGCGTCTGGTGCAAAGATCCCGCCGGAGAGATCCCGATCAGCGGCGACGCGATACAGCTCGATCAACGCGTCGGTACGCGTACCCGCGGTTCCGAGTGCTGAAAGATCCAGATCAACGAAACGCTGGGCATCCGACGAGCCTTCGAGCCAGAACGGGGGGAGCACCGGCACGAGGCCCGTGAGCGGATCGATCACGCCCTCGACACCGGATTCGCCGGACAGCCGTTGGCCGGTCTCGCGGATCCGCAGCGCCGCGGCCCAGGCTACCACCGCGTCTCCATGTCGCCCGGAGGCCACCCGACAGCGCAAGGTCCCCTCGGCGATGACCAGACCTGTCGGCCCGCCGATGCTCTCGCGGAGCAGGCGATCGAAGAGCGGTTCGAAGAGTTCGGCAGCGAGTTTCGAATCGCCGCGTTCCAGACGAGTTCGAGCCCGCCACACCGAATCCGAGTACTCGCTGAACTGCTGGGCTTGCTCGGCGTGATCGCCGTCCACGAAGTAAACCATGTCCCAGCCGATCACACGGGGGGCTTCGCCGCCGACGGTGAGCCCCTCCGGTCCGACGGCATCTACCGGGGCCTCGATGACCCCGCCGTTGCGCAGGACGATGTCATCCGCCAGCACCGCAAGCGGACTCAGCGCGGCCAAACAGAACAGAACTCCTGCACGAACCGCACTCATGGAGCATCACCAGTGACATGGGTGTAACTCCCGTTGGACTGACGGGCGATCACCTTCATAATCTCCTCGGCATCACGCTCGATGAAGGTAATGCAGTGGATGGGCACGATCTTTCCCGTCGAGCGGCTGAGGCGCGCGATCTCCTCGGCAACCGTTTCGGCGTTTGAGAACGCTCCGTCGGTCATGAAGTAGATCGCGTCCGGGCGGGGTCGCATCCGGAAAACTTCTTCGAACGCGGGGAACGGGATCGTGGTCCCTCCGGCGCGGATGTTGTTGATTTCGGCTCTTGCCGATCGTTTGCCTGAGTCCGAGGCGTTTCGCCACCCCTCGGGACCGAGTTGGAACGCCCCGCTGCTGAAGAGCACGATGGTGAACTGGGATTGCGAACGAAGACCGACAATGGACCGGGTCAATTCGCGCTTCAGGATCTCGATGCGCTGCCCCTCCATGGAGCCTGAGACATCGACGATGTACGCGAAGCGATTCCCTCCCGCTTCGACACCGAAGAACGATGCCGCCCCGCCGCCCCCGCTCTCGAATACGGATGACCCCGCGGCATCATCGATCACCCCTGCCCCACCGACATCTCCGAGATTGCTCAGGTCGAGCGCGCTGAAGTCGATCGCTGAAGCGGGCATTTCCACCTCCGGCTGATCGAACAACTGCTCCAGTTCGAGATCGTCGAGCGTCGGAGACTCGCTCGCGAGCGAAACTTCCGCGGTCTGCTCCAGATCACTGACCGAAATGACGGCCAAGGGGACATCGCCGTTTCCATCGGACGCGGCGGCCGGGCGTGCCGGCTGGACCACGATGGCCGCGTACAGGAGCAGGAGCATGTGGACAAACAGAGACGCCGACAACGCGAAGAGCGTCGTTTGGCGGCTCCAGCCGAATTTCTCGCCGATGCGGTCCGACAGCCGCTCGAGCCAGCCCGTGGGCGCCTGCTCGACATTCAGTCGATGAGATTCGTACTGTCGCGGCGTCGTAGCGATGCGATGATCCTTCCCTGAACCCGAGCCGAACGCGCCCGTGCCATATTATCGGCACCAAGCCCCTTCCCTGTATAGACACTCCACGACTCGTCAGGTTCCAAGTTTCGGGGATATTCGGGCGATTTCGCCATCCGGTTCACCTTGACGGCCCAGCCTCAGCCGGTTGCAATCCTCGCCTGCCCACCCCGCCCTACGGAGCCTCCGATTATGTCTGATGCCAGTTACTGCTACCGCCGCGTCCTGCTCAAGCTTTCCGGGGAGGCGGTTTCGGGTGAGGGCGAACTGGGTATCAATGCCCAGACGCTCCGGGCCACCGCCGAGGCGATCGCCACATGTGCCCGCAAGGGCATCCAGATTGCGGTCGTGCCCGGCGGAGGCAACATCGTCCGCGGAGCCGCCCTCGCCGAGGCCGGTCTGATTTCCCGAGAAACAGCAGACCAGATGGGCATGCTGGGCACGATCATTAATGGCCTTGCCCTGACCCACGCCATTGCAGAGGCCGGGGCCCCTGCCGTTCTCCTGAGTGCCACCGAAGTCCGGGGCATCGCTCCGTTGTACAGCACGATCGCTGCTGAAGATGCCCTTTCCCATGGCTCCGTCATCGTCCTTGCCGCCGGAACCGGCCAACCCTATTTCACCACCGACACCGGCTCGGCCCTTCGCGCCGCCCAACTCGGGTGCGACGCCATTCTCAAGGCGACGAAAGTCGATGGCGTGTATTCCGCGGACCCCAAGAAGGACCCCGCGGCGACCCGCTACGAGTCTCTTTCCCTTGCTGATGCTGTGGCAAAGAAGCTCCGCGTTACCGACCTGACCGCCCTCACGCTCTGCGAGGAGCACACCATCGACCTCGTCGTCTTCGATTTCAATGCAGAGGGCAGCCTTGACCGCGTCCTGCGCGGCGATACGACGATCGGCACGCGAGTGACGGCTTCAAAATAGGCGTTTCGCACCCAGGCACCCCGGCAGGACGGCTCCGATTGCCGTATTCTTGCCCTCCCAAGTACTGTTACGCGCGGCAGAGGCCGCAGGAGAAACGGATGACCCCCGACTCGATCCTCAAAGACGCCCAAACCCAGATGACCAAGGCGGTTGACTATCTCCGCAGCGAACTCAAGGGCATCCGCACTGGTCGCGCCTCGACCGCCATCGTCGAGTTCATCAAGGTCGATTACTACGGCTCCATGACCGATCTGAAATCTCTGGCCGCCCTGAGTGTGCCCGAAGCGACCCAGATCGTCATCCAGCCGTTCGACCCGCAGTCTGTTGGCGAGATCAAAAAGGCGATCGAGAACGCCAACCTCGGACTCAATCCCTCAGTGGATGGCAAGGTCATCCGCGTGAATATCCCCCCACTGTCCGGGGATCGGCGGAAGCAGCTCATCACCCAAGTCAAGAAAATGGGGGAAGAGTCCAAGGTCGCCTGTCGCAATGTGCGGCGTGATGCCAATAAGCATGCCGAAACCCTCGGCAAGGACAAGTCTGCCGCGATTCCTGAGGACGAGATCAAAACCCTCAAGGACGAGATCCAGGAACTGCTCAAGAAGTACGAGGCCGAGATCGAGCAGGCCGTGAGCCAGAAGGCCGAAGACATTTCCCACGTCTGAGCGTCTCCCCCATTCTCAAGCACCGTGTCTCAGGCGACCCGAGAGGTCGCCTTATTCATTGACCTGAGCAGGGGTTTTTACAAAAAGACAAATCCCCCGGGCGGTGGTGGGTCCGCCCGGGGGACAGGCAAAGTGGAGGGTCGCTCAGTGCAGCCCGTTGCAGGCCACGGACCCTCCTCTGGTGGGTCGTTTGAGGTTGTCGCTTGCTTCAACGGGAACCGGAGAGTCGGGGCCGGGTTCGGTCGCGAGGGTCCTTGGCAAAGGTCGCCCTCCTCGCTCGTTACCTTGGCTGTCGATTCGGCTCGGGCATCCTTCGAGCCGATCTCGCGGAGGCTCCCTCCCCCGCGGCCACCTGGATGGCGTCCCCGATCTCTCCGGTGCCCGTCAAAGCCTGTTCTGCTTCACGGAACCGGTGTCGGTTCAACCACTCAGGAGCAGCCCATGCTGTTTCCGCAGTTCAAGCACTTGTAGCAGGTGCCGCTGCGAACGGTGACCGTGCCGCACACATCGCAGGCGGGCGCATCCTCCTGACATTCTGAGAGTGCCGCCGACAGTGTCGACGACTGAGTGGAAACACTGGCCGAACTCCCGTCGGGGGCGGTCACGCGCGTGCTCGACGAAGAGAACGAAGCCTTCACCTCCGTCACTTCACGCTTGGCCTTGTGCACCCGGGTCGCGGGAACATCATCATCACTGTCGGCGATGGCAAAGCCTCGACCACTCGAGCGCATCGCCGGTGCTGCGGGTTTCACCTCTTCGCTGGTGCCGGCGCGATTCGGGGCGTTGGCCTCGCGATAGCCCGGGATGAACTGCATGCCCATCCAGCGGAAGATGTAGTCGACCAGCGACTTGGCGAACGGGATGTCGCGGTTGGTGGTCATGCCCGCCGGCTCGAAACGCTGGTGGGTGAACTTCTTCACCAGCGACTCCACCGGCACGCCGTACTGCAGCGAGACGCTCGTCGCGGTGCCGAGGGAGTCCATCAGGCCGCCGATGGTCGAACCTTCCTTGGCCATGGTGATGAACAGTTCGCCCGGCTGGCCATCGTCGTACAGGCCGACGGTCAGGTAGCCCTCATGCCCGGCCACATTGAACTTGTGGGTCATCGAGTGGCGGGTGTCGGGCAGACGACGACGCATCGGGCGGTGCACGATCCGCTCTACGATCCGCTCCGCGGCGGCCGCATCGCCCGCGGCGGTGGCCTTCGCGGCTTCGTCGTACTGCTCGGCGACCTCGGCACGGGCTTCGACCACCGATTCCTCGTCTTCGTCCACACCGGCGACGAGATCGGCTTCCCGCTCGTCGGCCGAGGACGACTGCGAATCCTCATCCGTGTCCTCGGACTTGGTCGAGAGCGGCTGGCTCAGTTTGCAGCCGTCGCGATAGAGCGCGTTGGCCTTCAGGCCCAGTTCCCAACTCAACCGGTACGCGTCCTTGATGTCTTCGACGGTCGCGTCCGAGGGGAGGTTGATCGTCTTGCTGATCGCGCCCGAGATGAACGGCTGAGCCGCGGCCATCATGCGGATGTGCCCGTTGGCGTGGATGTACCGCTTGCCGGTCTTGCCGCACTTGTTGGCACAGTCGAACACCGGCAGGTGCTCATCCTTGATGTGCGGCGCGCCCTCGATGGTCTGCGTGCCGCAGATCGTGACGCTCAGCGACTCGATCTGCTCCCTGGTCAGGCCCAGGTGCTTGAGCAGGTTGAATGTGTGGTCGGCCTTGACCTCTTCGGGGTTCAGGCCCAGGCGCTCGAGGGCTTCATCGCCCAGCGTCCACGCGCTGAACGCGTAGTGCAGTTCGAACACGCTCGGCAGGGCCTTCTCGATCGTGGCGATGTCATCATCGTTCAGCCCCTTGACCTTGAGGAAGTCCGCGAACGAGGAATCGTGAGTGGTCTTGCCGTCCGGGCTGGGCATCGGGACATCCAGGCGCAGGGTGCCGAGGATGAAGTCGATGATGTCGGAGATCTCGCCCTTGGCGTAGCCGATCGCTTCCAGCGCGGGCTTCACCGATTGGTTCACGATCTTGAAGTACCCGCCGCCGGCGAGTTTCTTGAACTTGACCAGCGCGAAGTCCGGCTCCACGCCCGTCGTGTCGCAGTCCATCAGCAGACCGATGGTGCCCGTCGGGGCGATCACGGTCGTCTGGGCGTTGCGGTAGCCGTGCTTCTCGCCGAAGGAAACCGCGTCATCCCACGCCTGCGTGGCGTGCTTGAGCAGCGACTTGGCGTTGCCGATCGCGACCTTCCCCTCCTTGATGATCTTGTGATCGATCGGAACCGGGCGGATGGTCAGGTTCTCCCAGTCGGTGGCGTCGCGGCTGATGCCGTGCGCCGCCCGACGGTGGTTGCGCATGACCCGGAGCATGTGCTTGCGGTTGCGGTCGAAGCCCTTGAACGGGCCGAGTTCCTTGGCCATCTGCGCCGACATGCGATACGAGCGTCCGGTCAGGATCGCCGTCAGGCAGCCGCACACCGCGCGGGCCTCGTCGGAGTCGTACGGGATGCCCGCCTGCATGAGCACCGCGCCGATGTTGGCGTAGCCCAGGCCCAGCGTGCGGTACTCGTAACTGAGGCGTGCGATCTCCTCGGAGGGGTACTGGGCCATCAGCACGCTGATCTCGAGCACCATCGTCCACAGGTCGATGGCGTGCTCGTACTTCTCGACATCCAGCGAACGGG
This sequence comes from Phycisphaerales bacterium JB050, assembly GCA_043101125.1. GTDB lineage: Bacteria > Planctomycetota > Phycisphaerae > Phycisphaerales > UBA1924 > JANSXG01. The sequence continues at coordinate 11,001 of JBICHT010000074.1, forward strand.
TCTTGGGGTCGTAGAACTTCAGCAGGTTGAACGACGCCAGGTTGCAGGCCGTGTTGTCGAGGAACATGTATTCCGAGCACGGGTTGCTCGCGTTGATCCGTCCGCCTGCGGGGCAGGTGTGCCACGCGTTGATCGTCGTGTCGTACTGCACACCCGGGTCCGCACAGCGCCACGCGGCGTAGCCGATCTGCTCCCACAGATCCCGCGCCTTCACGGTCTTGATCACCTCGCCGGTCGTGCGGGCGGTCAGTTCCCAGTCCGCGTCGTCGTCGATGGCGGTGAAGAACTCATCGGGGATGCGAAGTGAGTTGTTGGCGTTCTGGCCGGACACCGTGCCGTACGCCTCGCCGTTGTAGTCGTAGGTGAGTTTGAGGCCGAGTTTCTCGGCGGTCTCGCGCAGGTCCTTGCGGACATGCTTCATGCCCTCGACCAACGCCGCGACCTTGATCTCCTCGCGGACCTTCCAGTTGATGAACTCCTCGACATCGGGGTGGTCCATGTCCAGGCAGACCATCTTCGCGGCCCGGCGGGTGGTTCCGCCGCTCTTGATGGCTCCGGCCGCCCGGTCGCCGATCTTCAACCAACTCATCAGGCCGCTGCTCTTGCCGCCGCCGGAGAGTTGCTCGCTGTCGGCGCGCAGTTTGGAGAAGTTGGTGCCGGTGCCCGAGCCGTACTTGAACAGGCGGGCCTCGCGGGTCCACAGGTCCATGATGCCGCCGGGGTTCACCAGATCGTCCTCGACGCTCTGGATGAAGCAGGCGTGCGGCTGCGGGTGGGTGTACGCATCCTCGCTGAGGCGCACCTCGCCGGTCTCGGGGTCGGGGTAGTGGTGACCCTGGGCCGGGCCGTTGATGCCGTAGGCCCAGTTCAGGCCGGTGTTGAACCACTGCGGGCTGTTGGGGGCGCACATCTGGTGCACCAGCATGTAGGAGATCTCATCGTAGAACGCCTGCGCATCGGCTTCGGTATCGAAGTAGCCGTGCGCGGAGCCCCAGTGGCGCCAGCAGCCGGCGAGGCGATGGATCACCTGGCGGGCGCTGCGCTCCGGGCCGAGCACCGGCCGGCCGCTCTCGTCCTTGATCGCCTTGCCCTCGGCATCCTTCTGCGGCACACCGGCCTTGCGGAAGTACTTGCTGACCATGATGTCCGTCGCGAGCTGCGACCAGCCGGTCGGCACCTCCGCGTCGTTCATCTCAAAGACCACGCTGCCATCGGGGTTGGAGATCCGCGATTGACGCTTCACCCACTCGGTCGTGGCGAACGGGTCCTGGCCCTGCTTAGTGAACTTCCGTGTGATTTTCATAGCGACGGCGATTCCTTGTCAATTGTGAAGCGTCGGAGGAGAGAGTGACGCGGAATAATCGAGAGAGAATGAAAGTCGAATTCGGTGACAATGATCGAAGTGTCAATCCACCTTCGGCAGCGTCAGCCCAAGCTGATCCTGATACTTGCCCGCCTTGTCGGCGTAGCTGGTCGCGCACACGCGGTCGCCCTTGAAGAACACGAACTGGGCGATGCCCTCGTTGGCATACACCTTCGCGGGCAGCGGCGTGGTGTTGCTGATCTCAATGGTTACCTTGCCTCGCCATTCCGGCTCGAGCGGCGTGACATTCACGATCAGGCCGCACCGGGCGTAGGTGCTCTTGCCGACGCAGATCACCAGCACATCGCGCGGGACATCGATGGTCTCGACGGTTTCGCAGAGGGCGAAGGAGTTGGGCGGGATGATGATGTGGTCGGTGCCGCGCTCGGCGGTGTCGACCTCGACCATGAGGTCTTCGCTGAATGCCTTGGGATCGACGACGGTGATGCCGCCGGTGCGGGGCGTGGGCGTGAAGATTTTGAAGCGCGTTCCCACCCGCACGTCGTACCCGTACGACGAGACGCCGTAGGAGACGCGCCCGGGGCGCTTTTCGTTGTCGGAAAACGGCTCGATGCCGATGAGTTCGCGGATCTGGGTGTCGCAGAGAACGGCCATATGCGTCTCGCACTCCTGTTGGGACGCCCCCAAAACCACCATGGGAAGCGTCAAGCCCACCGCGTCCGAGAACCGCAGGTGCGATACACTCCAGACGCAGCCACCGCGCCCGGGACACGGCTGATCCGTCCCCGCTCACGCGGCACTCAATTCGTGTTGTCCGGCACCCCGTTCGCTCGGGCCCACTCGCCCGGCGGGGTGACCACCGAGACGGATACTACCGCTAGATGATGTGTACTCAAGCACAAACCCATCAAAATGCAGTGTCTTTTTGTCCCATCCCGCCCTGCGATTCGCAAGTGCTTGCTAAAGCACAACTTACGCGATTGCCAAATTTTTATGCCCTACCTCGTCTAGTGTGAATAAGCTGTCAGGGACTGTCCACACCACACCATATAGTGGGTACAGTCAACTCTAGCCCTCTCACCCCGCCCCCAGGCACCCACAAGCGGTACTCCGTCCAGTTCGAGCCCCCTACGCCCCCGGATCGCCACCCCGAACAATGCCCGCCGACACCCACACCACCCTGACCGCCGACCTTACCCCCGCCCAGCGGGAGGCGGTCGAGTGCACCGAAGGGCCACTGCTCATCCTCGCCGCGGCCGGGTCGGGCAAGACGCGCGTGATCACGCGTCGGATCGCGTACCTGCTGTCGATGGGCGTCCCGGCGTGGCAGATCCTGGCCCTGACCTTCACCAACAAGGCGGCGGGCGAGATGCGCGAGCGTGTCGGGCAGTTGCTCGAGCAGCACCCCGAACTGGCCCCCCTCGGCCCCGAACGGGCCATGCGCGGGCTGACCGTGACCACCTTCCACGCCCTGTGCGCCCGGCTGATGCGCCGCTACGCGGATTCCATGGAAGGGCGCCCCCACTGGCGGATCCGCTCGGACTTCACGATCTACGACAGCGACGACCAACTCTCGCTGATGAAGAAGACCCTGAAGGCGATGGAACTGGCCACCAGCAACTGGCCTCCACGAACCATGCTGACGGCGATCTCGAACTCCAAGAACGAGATGATCGACTGCGAGCAGTTCATGGCCTCGGCCAGCGATTTCCACAGTCGCACGGTGGCCAAGGTCTGGCAGCGTTACGAGCGGGCCATGCGCGATGCCAACGCCGTGGACTTCGACGACCTGCTCGCCTTGACGGTGCGGATGCTGCGCGAGTCGGACTTCGCCAGGAGCGAGGTGCAGGGACGCTGGAAGTACCTGATGATCGATGAGTATCAGGACACCAACCGCGTGCAGTTCCTGCTGTCGACGCTACTGGTTGGCAAGCCCGATGCCGCCCCGGCCGCGGAGTACGACCTGCTGCCCGGTGAGGAGGCCCCGGAGGCGACCGGGGGCACGCTGCCGCCGAATGTCTGCGTCGTCGGCGACCCGGACCAGTCGATCTATGGCTGGCGCGGCGCGGACATCCGCAACATTCTGGAATTCGAGGAGCACTACCCCGGCACGCGTGTGATCGCGCTGGGCCAGAACTTCCGCTCCTCCCCCGAGATCCTCGCGACTGCCGATGCGCTGATCCGCCACAACACGCGACGGAAACACAAGGACCTGTACACCGAGCGACCCGGTGGCGAGAAACCGAGTGTGGTCCTCTGTCGCGACGAGCACCACGAAGCCGAGTTGATCGCCGACTGGTTCGCCCGCCTGGTGGAGGGCAAGGATGTCGGCCCGGTCCTGGAACAGGTTGGGCCGATCCAGTGGAAAGACTGCGCGGTCTTCTATCGCAACAACGCCCTCTCGCGTGTCATGGAAGACGCGATGCGCAAGGCGAACATCCCCTATGTCATCGCGCGCGGCACGGCCTTCTACCAGCGCGAGGAGATCAAGGATGTCCTCGCCTACCTGCGCGTGGTCGCCAACCCGGCGGACGAAGGCTCACTGACGCGGATCATCAACAAGCCGGCCAGAAAGATCGGGGCGAAGTCCCTCGACCAGGTCGCGATGTACGCCGAGCGGAACCAGATCACGCTCTTCGAGGCCGCCCGTCACGCCGATCGGATCGAGGGCGTGTCCAGCTTGGCCGCGAACGCGCTGGCGAAGTTCGTGGAGATGGTGGACGGCTGGAACGGTGCGGGAACCTTCATGGGCGCGGAGGTCAGTTCATCGCTGACGGAGTTGGTCGAGCGGGTCATCAAGGAAGCGGGGATCGAGAAGTACTACGCCAAGTTCAAGAGCCGCGCCACCGGGGAAGTGGACCCCGAGAAACTGGAGAACATCGAGGAACTTATCTCCGCCGCGGCTGAATTCGAACGCGAATTTGCACCCTCCGATGACCCGGCTATGGTCGAATTGCCCGACCAGCAGGGCGAGACGGTGATCGAAGAAGCCCCGGCCCCCCCGCTGCTGGCGATGCTCCGGGCGTATCTGGAATCCGTCGCGCTCGTGGCCGACGCGGACAAGGTGGATCCCGACAAGGGCGCAGTCACACTGATGACACTGCACGCCGCGAAGGGGCTGGAGTTCCCGGCGGTGGCGATGATCGGGTTGGAGGAAGGCCTGCTGCCGGGCATGCGTGCGATGGACTCGGAAGAAGCGATCGAGGAAGAGCGACGGCTGGCCTTCGTGGGCATCACCCGGGCCATGCACACGCTCATGATCACCAGCGCCCGCTATCGCACGCATCGAGGCCTGCGCGAGCGGTCAATCCCCAGCCGGTTCCTGAGCGAACTGCCCGCGGAACACATCATCGCGTCCGACCAGGCCGACGACTGGCCCGGCGATGACGACTTCCTCGCCGGGGATGAGCCGCCGAGCGCATTTGACGACTACGAGTTCGACCAGCGCGACCCGGAAGAAATCGCCCTCGAGCGCCAGGCCAAGCGAGCCGGCCAGAGAGCCAGCCAGCTGGCCATGCCCCGTGGAAGCGGCAAAACCGAGGTCACGGTCGGTTCGCTCGTCCGCCATCCCCAGTTCGGACTGGGGCGAGTCACCAAACTGATGGGCATGGGTATGAATCGCCGGGCGAGCATCCAGTTCATGGATGTGGGCTCGAAAACGCTGGTTCTTCAATACGCGCGGCTGTCTCTGGTCGATGCCATGGAAGTGGACGAGCCGCCGTTCTAATGGGAAAATACGGGTATGTCCGCCCCTCGCCGGAGCCAAGGCGAAAGTGCTAGGATAATCACGAGGCCGGTCGCCATTCTCAGTACCGCGCCGGCTCGAACCTTCGGGAGCATTGATGACCGCCATATTCCATATCGCACTGCCTGACTCGAACCCCACACTGGCCTTCATCGGCATGCCCGGCGGTATGGAGTGGATTGTGGTGCTGATCATCGGGCTCCTTCTGTTCGGGCGCAGATTGCCGGAAGTCGGGCGAGGTGTCGGCAAGACAATCGTCGAATTCCGCAAGGGCATCGCGGGCATCGAAGACGAGATCGAAGATGCTGCCAAGAAGTCCGGCTCGAGCACGCCGAAATCGCCCGAGCAACTGCCCAGTGCGCAGGCTCGTAGCGAAATGGTGCAGCCTGATGGACGCAGCGTAAGCCAGGAACCGGCGATGCCCGCCCGCTCCAATGGCGAGCCCGAGCCTCAGGGCGGCTAACCCCACTCAGGCTCGCTACCGCTCCTCAATCTCCCGAATCGACTAACCACGACCCGATGGCGCTCGTGGTGAGGCTGTCTGCTGCATCTTTCAGAATCAGCGCGGAAAACGCATCCGGCCTGCCCTGAGCGATCTGGCAGTTGTGCAGAAGCGTTTGGGCATACATCGAAGCATCCGGGTTGTCTCCACAGACGCCGATCGCCGCGAAGACATGGACGGCCCACGGATGGTTAGTGGCGTTGTCGGGCTGGAGATTGTCGATCAGCCATCTCGCGGTCCGTTGCACGAGCGGACGGAGCGACGGATCGGCATCGGCGAACCAGGCAAGGGCGTGCAGGCTGCACAACTCGACTTCTGTCCAGACCTCGATCGCGATCGGGCCAGACTCGTCGCGCTGCGGGAAGAGGCTGCCCTGATCGAAATTGCTTCGCCACTCCGCTCGGCGATGAAAAGCCCAGACGGGATCCGGGACCGGCTCACCCCGCACCAACGCGGACCAGAGGGCGACATCGGGCGGTCCCTGGGCATCTGCACTCACCTTGCCTGACGTACGCGCATCACGCCGTAACCAAGCCAAAAACGGGACATCCACCTCTCGCCGATGCCCAGATTCATCGGTGAACCGCTCGCTTAAATCCGGGATGCGTCCACCTGAAGGCGAGGTTCCTGAGGCGGAGGCCAACAGTTTTGCCCAGTCCTGGATAGTGGAAATCATGGTGAGTCTCGCCCGGTAGGCACGAACGAAGTGAAAGACCGAAGCGTCTATCCCTGTGGTTTTTGCTCGCTTTTGATCAATCGCATTCTATGCTTTTGGAGTCTCATGACACTTGCCACTCGATCCCGATCCCTCTGGATGACGCAGCGACGCTGCGTGGGTTGTGGGTTGCGAGCGGCAACAACTCACGACGACACTGATCGTCAGGAGACTTGTCCGCGGTGCGGCATCGACTGGGCTGAACGCCCGCCCCAGAGTTACGCTGAACTTGAGGGTTTCGATATCGAGACTGAACCCGCCCTGGCTCGACCAATCGGGGCGCGGAACAGACACACCTCACGCCGGACGCAAGTGCTTCGAACTATCGAGATCACGCTTTTTCTGCTGATGGTCGTGATGGTGCTCGTGGTCGCATCGGCCAACATCGTCGCGGCGCTCCGAGGCGGTCTTGGCTGAAGCAATTCCGTGCGTACCTCGGGTATGCTGGTGGCTGAGAGACACAGCAACCCAGCGGAGGCACGCGTGAGCGACACAGCGACACTCGACCGGATCTTTGAAGCCCTCAAGAACAATGAAGACGCCGCGATTCAGCGGCTGATGGACTGGCTGCGGATACCGAGCATCAGCACGGATTCAAAGTACCGATCGCAGTGCAGCGACGCGGCGCAGTGGGCGGTAGACCGGCTCGCGGACGCTGGGATCGAGGCGGAACTGATCCCCACGGGCAGCGCGGACCAACCCGGCCATCCGATCGTGTGGGCGGAGTACGACGGCGCGCCGGATTACCAGGGGCCGCATGTGCTGTTCTACGGCCACTACGATGTGCAGCCGCCGGACCCGCTTGAACTCTGGGAATCACCACCGTTCGAACCGGTGATCAAGGAAGCCGACGGTCCGCTCGAAGACGATGTGCCGCAGAAGCGGATCGTGGCGCGTGGCGCGGTGGACGACAAGGGGCAGGTCGCGAGCTTCCTGGAAGCGCTGCGCGCGTGGAAGGAGCAGCACGGGGCGGTGCCGATCCGTCTGACGGTTCTGCTCGAGGGCGAGGAAGAGTCGGGTTCGGTGAACCTCGATCACTTCGTGCGTGACAACAAGGCGAAACTTGAGAAGTGCGACATCTGCGTGATCTCCGACACCGGGCAACTCGCGAGAGGCAAGCCGGCGATCACGACGGGCGTGCGCGGCATGGCGTACACGAACATCGTGCTGCACAGCGCGGACCAGGACCTGCACTCGGGCATGTGGGGCGGCAAATGCCCGAACCCGATCAACGAACTGACCAAGGTGCTCTCGCAGCTGTGGGATGTGGATCGCAAGGTCACCATCCCCGGCTTCTACGACGATGTGCGCCCGATCTCGGATGAGGAGAAGGAGGCGTGGTCGCGCGTGCCGCAGGACCCGGTCGCGTCGCTGAAGAAAATCGGTCTGCCTCCGGAGGCGGATGTTGGCGAGAAGGGGTTCAGCGCGCTCGAGCGCGAGTGGGCCCGACCGACGGCGGACATCAACGGCATCTGGGGCGGCTACCAGGGCGAGGGCGCGAAGACCGTGATCCCCGCGTACGCCGGTGCGAAGGTGTCGTTCCGCCTGGTGGCGGATCAGGACCCGGAAGCGATCACGCAGAAGTTCTTCGCGTGGCTGGAAGAGCGCACGCCTCCGGGCTGTCGCTGGGAACTGACCGACCTGCACGGTGGGCACCCGGGGAATGTGTCTGCGGACTCGCCGTATTTGAAGGCGGCGATGACCGCGCTCGAGGTCGCGGGCGGCACGACGCCGCACCTGATCAAATCGGGCGGCTCGATCCCGGTGGTGGGCCTGCTCAAGGCGGAACTCGGGCTCGACACGCTGCTGATCGGCTTCGGGCTGGAAGACGACCGCGTGCACTCGCCGAACGAGAAGTTCGAGATTGATTGTTTCACGCTGGGCATGCGAACGCACGCGGCGTTGATTGGGGAGTTTGCGGGGCAGTAGAAGAATCGAGGTCAGGACGCTAAGTCTGATCTCATCATGTCGACTTCTGCTGCAATGCCTTTGAACAGTTCGAACACATCAACATCTTCCCCCCGCTCGATCCTCTTCGAAATCATGGTCAGCGGGAAGATAATGATGTTGGGATTGTCGGTGTCGCGCAAAGCAGGGTCCGACCCATATTCGTCTGTCACGACCTCCCATCGCATGCCAAGCTCTTGAGCGAAGACATCTCCAAGGACAACACCGAGACACTGCAACTCGTAGGTGTCCTCAGCGTCGTACACACCTGCTTGCAGGATCGCCCTGATCGTGCCGAGTTTTCCTGCAGCTGTATCAAACTTCCGAAGGTTCTCGGGGTCTTCACCGAGATGAGCGCGTACTACTTCACGCTGGGCATCCAGTCGAGCGAGGAAGTCGGCATCGAGTTCTGTGACCCTTTGCTCTGGTTGAGTTGACACAGCTGACTCCTCACATGCAGTGACTGTCGCGAATGCGAGAACAGCCACGAGTATTCGCGCCGGGTGCGTACACCTGAACACCAGTGACCGCATAGAAAGGTCCTCTTACTGATGATGCCGCTCAGCCGCCGTCACCACATTGTCCAGCAGCATCGCCACGGTCACCGGGCCGACGCCGCCGGGGACGGGGGTGAGGTGACCGGCGACTTCGGCGACGGAGTCGTCGACATCGCCGACGGTCTTCATCTTCGTGCCGTCGGGCAGGGGCTGCTCGAGCGGGACGCGGTGGATGCCGACATCGATCACGATCGCGCCGGGTTTGACCCAGTTCTTCTTGACGAGGAAGGGCACCCCGGCCGCGGCGACGAGGACATCGGCGGTGGCGGCGAGCTCGGGCAGGTTCTCGGTGAACTTGTTGCAGGAGATGACCGTCGCCTCGGGCTGCATGAGCATGACGGCGATGGGCTTGCCGACGATGTTGGAGGCCCCCACGATCACGCAGCGTTTGCCCTTGAGGTCGATGCCGGTGGAGTTGATGAGCTTCACGGCGGCGAGGGCGGTGCAGGGGGCGAGCGAGGAGCGGGCGTAGACGATGTTGCCGATGTTGGCGGGGTTGACGCCCTCGACATCCTTGTCGGCGGCGATCAGGGACTGGATGCGGAAGGGGTCGACGCCCTCGGGCAGGGGCATGTGAACCATGACGGCGTGGACATCGGGGTTGCTGTTGAGCAGCAGGACACGCCCGGCGATGTCCTCGTAGGTCGAGGAGCCCTTGAGCTCGTGAAGGACATAGTCGATGCCGAGCTGGTTGCAGGCCCGCTTCTGGTTTTTGGCGTAGACATGGGCGGCGGTATTCTTCTCGTCGGTGACGAGAACCGCGTCCAAACGAACATCGAATCCCTTGTCGTTCAAGGATTTGACCCGGCGCGCGAGCGCCGCCTTGACCTGGGAGGCGATGGCTTTGCCGTCGATGGTGATAGCCCTTGGCATAAGGCGTAGAGTAACGGCCCGAGAGGACCGTTGCCTATGGCCAGCAAAGCCGTCATCGAGCGTGTGGAAGAACTCAGAGAACGCCTGCACCGCGCCAACCGGGCGTACTACGGCTAGGCCAAACCGTTCCTGTCGGACCGGGAGTTCGACGAGCAACTCGCCGAACTCAAGCGACTGGAGGACGAGCACGCCCTGCACGACCCGAACAGCCCGACCCAGCGCGTCGGCGGCGATCCCGTGGACGGGTTCAAGACCGTCAAGCACGCCAAACCGATGCTCAGCATCGACAATTCGTACAGCGAACAGGATGTCCGCGACTGGGCCAAGCGGGTCGCCAGGCGGTCCGAGAGCGATGAGTCGGGGGATGGCGGGCTGTTCGCGAGCGAAGGCGCGACGGTCTTTGCCTGCGACGCCAAGATCGACGGCGTGGCCATCAGCGTGCGCTACGAGAACGGGCAACTGGTCCAGGCCCTGACGCGCGGCAACGGGACCGAGGGGGACGACATCACCATCCACGCCCGGCGGGTGCGGTCGCTGCCGCTGGTGCTCCCGGACGAGGCGGCCGAGCGGTTCTCCGTTCTGGAGGTTCGTGGCGAGATCTTCATGCCCACGCCAGAGTTCGAGCGGATCAACCAGCAGCGCGAAAGCGACGGCGAGGAACCGTTCATGAATCCGCGCAACGCCACGGCGGGCACGCTCAAGGGGCTTCGCCCGGACTTGGTCGCCGAGCGCGGGCTGGGGTTCATCGCCCACGGGTTCGGCGAGGTGCAGGGCGATCTCCCGGAGACCTACTCCGAGTCGGTCAAGTTGCTCGCCGGGTACGGCTTCCCGGTGAACGAGACGCTCACCGTGGACTCGGTGGACGATGTGGTGAAGGCGATCTCGACCTTCGCCGCGAAGATGCAGGAACTGCCCTACGCCGTGGACGGCATGGTGGTGCGGGTGGATTCGTTCGCGTTGCAGCGCCAACTGGGGGCGACGAGCAAGAGCCCGCGCTGGTGCATCGCGTACAAGTACCCTGCGGAGCGCAAGCCGACGCTGCTCAAGGATATCGAGATCCAGGTGGGAAAAACGGGCAAGGTCACGCCGCGTGCGGTGATGGAGCCGGTGCTGCTCGCCGGGACGATGGTGAGCCACGCGACGCTGCACAACTTCGGGCTGCTGGCGGAGAAGGACCTGCGCATCGGCGACACGGTGATGGTCGAGAAGGCCGGCGAGATCATCCCGCAAGTGATCGAGGTGGTGAACCCGGATTCGAAAGAGCACGCCTCGCGTACGAAGTTCGAGCCCCCCACCGTCTGCCCGCGCTGCTCGGGGCCTCTGGAGATCGAGCGCGATGAGACCGACCGGGAGACCGCGCGCCGGTGCATCAACCCGGAATGCCCGGCCCAGATCCGCGAGCGGTTGATCTGGTTCGCGGGTCGGACGCAGATGGATATCGACGGCCTGGGCGAGAAGACGATTGATCAGATCCTGGAAAGCGCAGCCCCGAAGATCCCTTTGGAGCACTTCGCGGACATCTTCCGGCTCAAGGAGCATCGCGAGGCCCTACTGAAACTCGACCGCATGGGCGAGAAGAAGGTGGACAACCTGCTAGAGGGCATCGAGGCCGCGAAGGGACGCGGGCTGGCGAAGGTTCTGGCCGGGATGGGCATCCGCCACCTCGGCGATTCGACGGCAAAAGCACTCTGCACAATGTTCCGTGACCTCGACGACCTGCTAGATGCACCCGAGGAGATGCTGCGTCCCAAGACGCTCAAGAAGGAGCAAGCGCGGGAACTCGGTCTGCCTGAGGACCCGAAGGAGCGCCCGAGTACCAACCTCGGCAACGACACCGCCCCCATCATCCACGCCTGGCTGCACAGCGAGACCGGGCAGAAGGCGTTCAAGGCCCTGCGCGAGGTCGGCGTAGATCTGACCTCGAAGGAGTACATCGAACCGGGATCCGAGACGGCCACGAAGATGCAGGACTCGCCCGTCTCCGGCAAGACGATCGTCCTCACCGGCACGCTGGAGAAGTTCACCCGCCCGGAACTGACCAAGAAGCTCGAAGCGCTGGGGGCGAAGGTGACCGGTTCGGTGTCGTCGAGCACGGACCTGCTCATCGCCGGGGAGAAGGCGGGCTCCAAGCTGAAGAAGGCGAGCGAACTGGGCATCGAGACCTGGGACGAGGCGCAGATGTTCGAGCGGATCGGGGATCTGCTGGCGGATTGAGGCGTTTGCCTATCGGACTGCACCCCCAGCCGGATCTGGCCGATGGAGGGGCTGGAGGCCTCCCCGGTGCAGAATGTGGATTTCAAATGTGAACTTCGGGATCCGGAGTTGGCGCGCCTGGCCCTGAAGCAATTCGGGGCGGTGTGCGCCGCGACGGTGACGCACCGGGACACCTACTTCCGCGTGCCCGATGGGCGGCTCATGCGTCGCGAGGCCGAGGGCGAGCCGGTGGAGTATGTGCTCTACCATCGCGTCGATCGCCCGATGCCAACGATCAGCAAGTTCACCATCCTCACCGAGGAAGAAGCACGCTTGCGTCTGGGCGAAAGCGATCCGCCGGTGTGGGTCGAGGTCGAGAAGCGCCGCGAGATCTGGCTGCTCAAGAACGCGCGGATCCATCTGGACCGAGTGCTCGGACTGGGGTGGTTCATCGAGATCGATGTGCTGGTGACCAGGGATCAGCATGTGGGCAAATGCCACGACCTGATCGCGAAGATCCGCGAGGCCCTCGGGCCGTGCCTCGGCGGGCTGATCGCGACGAGTTACGCGGACATGGTGGCGAGCGAGTCGGACGCGGCCTAATCACGATCCGTTTGAGGCCAGAACTTGGTCCCCCCCATTTCCCCCGGTGAACCGTTCAACCCAGCGGTCTCGCGTTGCCCGATGGCGCAATTCCCCGGATGATAGACGGTGATCCGGCGGGTGCCGGTGGGAGGCCTCATGCATGATCAAGCATCCGATTTACCTGGATAACGCCGCAACGAGTTGGCCCAAGCCGCCGAGCGTGGCGAAAGCGATGTCTGACTTCCTCGCACACCACGCGGGGAACCCGGGGCGAGGCGGGCACCGACTGGCTCGCGAGGCCGCGTCGGTGATCGAGACCGCTCGCGACCAGATCGCGCACCTGATCAACGCGTCCGAACGCGAACGGGTCATCCTGACGCACGGCTGCACGGACTCGGTGAACATGGCGATCCACGGCGTGATCGAGCCGCTGCGGAGGTGCAACGGGGTTGATCGGAAGGGTTCGAGGCCGCATGTGGTGAGTTCCGCCGTCGAGCACAACGCGGTGACGCGTTCGCTGCATTTGTACGCTGCGGACGGGATTATCGATCTGACGATCGTCGGCTGTGATGAAGTCGGTCGGACGGACCCGGAGGAGATGCTGGGCGCGTGCAACGAGCGGACGGTCCTGGTGTGCCTGTCGCACGCCTCCAACGCCTGCGGCACGCTGCAACCGGTGAACGCCATCGGGCACGCGCTGCGTGAACGATTCCCGGATGCGGTGTTCCTCGTAGACGCGGCCCAGACGGTCGGGCACCTGCCCGTCGATGTGCAGGCCGACGCGATCGACCTGCTCTCGGTCGCGGGGCACAAGGGCCTGCGCGGGCCGACGGGGACGGGCGCTCTGTTCGTCGGCGAGCGGGCCCACAGCACGGACTACGGCGACCCTCGCGCCAAGCACCTGTACTGCTCGCGCGCGGGCGGGACCGGCGCGATCGCCCCTGGACAGGGCATGCCGACGCAGATGCCCGATGCGCTCGAGGCGGGAACGACCAACGCCGTCGGCTGGGCGGGCTTCGTCGCGGCGATGAACGAGCCGCACGAGCACGGGATCGAGTACGAACTCGACCTGACGATGGCAGCGATGGAAGGCTTGCAGGACATCCCCGGCGTGACGATCTACGGCCTGAAATCACGCGAAGAGCGGACACCGGTGCTGCTGTTCACGCTGGAGGGCCACCTGCCGCGTGAGATCGGCGGCTGGCTGGACGCCGAGCACGACATCGCGGTGCGGGGCGGGACGCACTGCGCCCCGCTGCTGCACGAGGCGATCGGAACGGGCGAGCAGGGCGCGGTCCGCCTGAGCCCGGGCCCGACGACGACGATGGAGGAGATTGAGAAGTTGGTGGAGGCGGTGCGGGTTTTGGCGGGGAGTGGGGTTGGGGCGTAGTCACTAACCTGCTCAATAGTTTTCATCTTCGATTTTGACGATCGAACACCTACTGTCATTCTGATGATCGAGTCGATACAAGCCCTTTTCCATTCTCATGCTGACAGCTTTGTCCACACACAAAATGCGGTGTATCTGACCGGAGAACTGTTCTTCCACGAACCGAAGTAGCTCGTCGACTTGCTCAAGATAATCTTCATCAAAGACGGGATATCTGTCTTCAATAAGCACGCTTCCGTCCTCAACTCTGAAAAACAGCGAGTTGACCGGGTGACCGCCAACTTCGTAGTTACCATCGTAGTGCGCTGAAAATTTATGGCGGTGATTCAGAAGTGCGGCATGGATGTCAGCCAGACTGCCGGGAATGAAGCAAGAATCGAAGCTGCCGAATACATTGCTTCGGATATAAGGCTTCGAACAGTACATACATAAGGCACCAAAAAGTACCGATCGCTCGCGATTTCCACTTTGTGATCGGATCAGCTTCAAAAATGAATAGGCATATCTAGTTGATTGCAATCCCAAGACCAACTTGGTTAATCGCCGCGCCACTCCAGACTTGCTTTCGTCCGATGATCCCGAATCTAGCTTTTCACGATGCATGCTGATTCCGATTTTGCGTACTAGTCTTGCTGCTGGCCAGTGCTGCCGTGACTCGACACCCCGGAAAACCCGAGCACCCCCAGAACTGATTGCCCGCGTTCGGGCCTTTGCGTGCGGTCCGGAGGACCATCGGGGACTGGCAGGCGGGGCAGGTCGGGGCGGTGGTGACTGTGACGGGAGCGGGTGCAGGTTGGAGCCGCGGGACTGGCTCGGGCTTGGGCTGCATGTTCCCGGAGCGCTGGACTTCGGCGATCATGCGGGCGAGGTCTTCGCCCTCGATGATCTGGATGCCGTTGTCGGCTGCGAATTCGCGGGCGGGTCGGGAGAGTGTGCCGCTGGTGGCGAGGATGGCGCGCTGGGCTTTGGCGGCGTGCATGACGCCGAAGAGTTCGCGGACGACTTTGACATTGACTTTATAGACGCGCCAGTTCTTGGCCTGGACGATCGTGGTTTCATTGTTTCGCGTGAGGGTGAGATCGATGCCGCCGTCGGGGCCGGGCGGGCTCTCGCGCACCGCGTAGCCCTGACGCCGGAAGGCCTCGGCGAGGAGGAGTTCGAAGTCGTGCCAGGTGAGGCTTCGGATGCTGTCGAGGCTGGTCTGGCTTTCGAGGCGGTTGCGATCATGCCATTTCAGAGTCAGGCCCGCCAACCATGTCAGCGCAACGAGAAACGCGGCGGGGCGCGCGCACATGGTCCAGAGCTTTGGCAGGAGTTCTGTCCCCACTGGATGATCGGGAAGCAGAACGATGAATACCGCAGGCAGGATGAATTGAAAGACGAGCCAAGTCCCCAAAATCGCGATAGGACCGACCCACCAAGGGACGCGCTTGAACATCTCCATGAGGTCGTCGAGAAACGGCGTATCGTCTTGTCTTCGCGCCATGGCTTCTCCCGTGTTTCGGCGGGGTACGGGCCGAGGGTACCGGGAAGACGCGGGGAATGGAAGAAGAAAGTTTGGAGAGAAGGGAGAAGGCGGGCAGGATGCCCGCCCCACTCGATCCAGTAGAAAGAGCACCGGTCAGAGACCCGTCCACCAGAGCGGTCAATCGGGGATCGCCTTGGCGAGATCGATCGTCGCGCCGGGGGCGGGGAGGAGTTCGCCGGGGTTGGCGTGCTCGCGCAGGAGCGCGACGAGGTGGCGCAGGTCTTTGGGCAGCGGCGCGGTGAACTCGACGGGCTGGTCGGTGGTCGGGTGGTTGAAACCGAGCAGGGCGGCGTGGAGGGCCTGGCGCTCGACGATGACTTCGTTGCGCTGGTCCTTGGGGCAATCGGGGTCGATCTCGCCTCGGGAGATGCGGACGGAGCCGCCGTACATGTCGTCGCCGACGATGGGGTAGCCGAGGTGGGAGAGGTGGACGCGGATCTGGTGGGTGCGTCCGGTTTTGAGTTCGAGTTCGACGAGGGTGAAGGGGCCGCTGGTGCGTGAGCCGTGGAAGCGCTGGCGGACGCGGTAGATCGTGACGGCGGGTTTGCCCTGGTCGTCGAGGCGGACGACCTGCTTCTCGCGCATACCCTTGGCCTTGGATGGCGAGGGGCCGAGGGGGATATCGATGACATCGGCGTCGGATTCGATCAGGCCATGGACGATGGCGAGGTAGCGCTTGTTGGTGGTGCGTTTCTCGAACTGGCGACCGAGTTTCCAGTGGGCGGTTTCGTCCTTGGCGATGACCATGACGCCGGAGGTGTCGCGATCGAGGCGGTGGACGACGCCCGGGCGGGCGAACTCCTTGCCGACCGCCGAGAGCCCTCCCCCGCTCTTTGACTTGTTCTCGAAGTAGTAGACGAGGGCATTGAGGAGCGTGCCGGAGTTATGGCTGCGCGCGGGGTGGACGATGATGTCGGGCTGCTTGTTCAACACAAGCATGGCGTCGTCTTCGTAGAGGACTTCGATGGGGATGTCCTCGCCCTGGATCTCCGTGGACGGCGGCGGCGGGACGAGCACGCTGACGCGATCGCCCTTGCGGAGTTTGGTCGAGGCCTTGGCGGTGCGCTCGTTGACCTCGACCGCGCCGGTTTCGATCAGGCGCTGGAGTTGGGAGCGGCTGAGGAAGGAGATGCGATCGACGAGGTAGCGGTCGAGGCGTTTGTTGAGGTCACGCGACAACTCGAACTCGACGGTGCGGAGTGAGTCGTGGGAATCGTCTTCGGGGTCGATGTCGCCGCGTTGGATGGCCTCGCGGATGGCCTCGGCATCGACGCGCCCGCCGGGCTTGATCAGCGGGCGAGCCGAATCGACTTCGTCACGCTGTTCGACGGGGTCGTTCACTGGCCGGGCTGTGCGGGGTCATCGGAGGCCGGGTCATCCGAAGCGGGGTCGTCGGATTCGGGGTCGTCGGAAGCCGGATCGTCCGCGGCTCCGTCGCCGTCCGACTCCGGATCTTCGGCCTCGGGATCTGCAACGGGCGGAATATCTCGGGGATCGATGCTGAACGCAGGATCATCGGTGTTCATGCGCTCCTGCAGTTCCTGAATCTCTTCGGGGCTGAGTCGGCGCATCTCTGGCTGCTGCGGTCCCTGAGTCGGATTCATCTGGTCGCGAATCATGTTGCTGATGTCATCGCGCGGATCAGGTTTGAACTGGGCGGACTCCGGCAGACTGGCCGTCTCGTAGATCGCAACCGGGGTGGTCCGCAACAGTTCGATCAGTTCCAGACGGGCGTTGCCGACCGCCACCTTGTTCGGATCGTTGCCCTCGGCAACGCCGACCATGGCCAGCGTCTCGCTGGCCGCGGCGTTCAGATACTGCGCACGCTCGTCTCCTTCGGAGAGGGCCGCCAGCCCGAGGTTCGCAGTCGCCAGACCCCAACGAGCATCCTGAGCGAAGATGGTTTTGGAGCCTTTGGTGCGCTCCAGAACCGAGGTGTAGAGCTTGATCGCTTCCTGAAGGTTCGCGCGGACCTGCTCATCGGTGAGCGGTTCGAAGTCCTCGGCCTGAGAGGCATCGATACCCACCTCGGCACGAGTGCGGGCGGAATCGATATAGGCACGGGCCGCACGGAGGGTGGCGATCTCCCACACGCTGCCCCGGCCGTCCCAAGTCGCGGCGACATTCAGGAGAATCGCCGGGGTGCTGGCTGCGCCCTCGAGGTCGGCGAAGGCCTGGTCAGTCTTGTCCTGCTGGTATTGGCTGTAACGCTGGATGCCGACATAGGTGGCCATGATGGCGAGCAGGATCAGCAGAACCGTGGTTCCGTACTTCTTCAGGAGATCGATGAAGTCCTGATTGAGGCGGGACTCTTGGAGGCCCGCGCCTGCTTCGATCTTGCGTTGTTGATCGTCCATGGGAACACCGTTTCCTCGGGGCTATGGGAAAACCCGCGCGGCGCGACCGCGTGGGGACCGCTCATGGTACACGAAGGACCGCCAGTGGGATGCCCCTCTGCCGGGAAGTGGCACCGCACCACTCAGGAACAGGCTTCACCAATCCTATCGGACGGTAGAGGAAGCTCCCAGACCGCCTCGGTACGGAGGATCTCATCGGGCAGGAGTCGCATCCGGAGCGCCCGAGCGAGTTCGGGGAGCCCTTGCCCGGTCCGCGCCGAGCACGAAAGTTCCGCCTCCGACACCCCGTGTGTGAGATCGGCTTTGGTTTGAACGGTGAGGTCCGGCACGATGCCCTCCACAGGCGAGCCGTCAGGAGCGGGATCGCAGAAGAGTACGAAGTCTGCTCGTGCCACCCAGTCCCGGGCCATCCGGATGGCTTGCGATTCGATGGGATCATCGGTCGTGCGGAATCCGGGCAAATCAAGCCAGCGGACGACGAGGCCGTCGAGTTCAAGCAGAGCCCCGACCGAGTCACGGGTCGTCCCGGGTTGGTCACTGACCACGGCAACGCTGCGGCGAGCCAGCGCGTTGAGCAGCGAGGACTTGCCGGCGTTCGGGCGACCGATCGCGACCACCAGAGGAGGAATGAGCAAGCGGTCGATGCGAGGATCCGCCGTCGGTGCGGCTGTGTCTCGTTTGATCCGTGGCTGCGCGAGCAGCGCATCAACGGCTAAGGGTGAAGGTGCGGCGGCCAGCCAGTACTCGAGCAATTCAGACTCGGAGACTACTGGCTCAGCCCTCGGGACGATGCCTCCACGCGCCAACAGCGAACAGACGCCCTCGATGACATACGGCCCGGCGTGCGTATGGATCTGGGTGACCCCCTGATCAATGCGGCACATCAACGCATGGTCGAGGCCCGGAATCTCCACCAGTTTGAGTTCACCGGGACCAGGCAGGCGTCTCATTCCCAATAGGCACCGGATCGGTTCCGGATCGCCGTGGACTTCGAAGATGGCGATTGCCGCCGTCGCCGTTCTGGAAGCACTGCGTGGAGCTGTGACGAGTGTGTAGGACAGGCAACTGCTCGAAGGATCAGGCATCGGCTTCAACCGCGGCAGCGAATGCGAGGGCGATGCCCCTGAGCGTCAGGTCTGGCACGATGCGCTCGACGAGTTCGTCACCCTCGAAGAGGGCCTGCGCATCGCCGCCGGTCGCGAGAATCACCGGGTAGGCGTCGTACGCGATGGCGTAGCGTTCGGCGAGTTGTCGGACGAGGCCCCGTACGCCGTAGAACACGCCGTGGAGCATGGCTTCGCGGGTGTTTCGTGCGTACGGAACATCGGCTTCGGGAGCGGAGAACTCGATCTCAGGGAGAGCATCGGTCTGGTTGTGGAGGGCTCGGAGACCCATGCGCACTCCCGGCGCGATGGCTCCGCCGTGGAATGTGCCTTGGCCATCGACAAAGTCCACGGTGACCGCCGTGCCCGCATCAACCACAACGCACGCCTGCTTGGCGATGTGGTATCCCGCGATCGCGCTGAGCAAACGATCTTGCCCGGTCTTGGCGATGGCCTTTTCCTCGAGCGTGTGCTTCAGGGGCAGGCCGAGATCCGTCCCGATTTGCATCACCTGAACCTCTGCTGTTGTTCTCAGCGTTCGGATGAGTTGATCCGACACGGTCCGGTTCACGCTTGCGAGAACGGCGACATCGACCGCGTGTTCCGCCGCAAGGGTCGCGATCGCTTTGGGAAGCGCTTCTGGCGTGGCGTTGGCAATCGAAACGCTGTGCAGGGGTTCCCCATCAACACACACGCCGAGCAGAGTGTTGGTGTTTCCGACACTGATGGCAAGGATGGAGCCGGTGGGTTGAGGATCGTGACCGTCGGACATGAGAAGTTCCGTCAGGAGGTGGTAGTGGGATTGTTGTCGCGATCGCCACCATCGGGTTCGCGATCGGCTGTGACCCGTGCGACGAGTTCAGACATCGTCTGCGAAGCATAGGTTTGATTGCGTTCGGACCTCAGCATAGCCGTGATTTTTCTCCCCCGTCTGCCCTGACGCTGAGAGGCGCTCGGATCAAACAAGTGATCGCAAGCCTCCATCACATCGGCTACCGTGAACGAAGAGGGGTCTCGCGCGAGAGTGAAACTCGACTCCTCATCTTCGTTGACTTCAACGGCATGGAGGAAGCCCTCGCGGGTCAAGCACTTCATGATGCGTGCGACCACATCATCCGGTTCGGCAACCTGATCACGGATAGACGATGCGGTTGCCGCTTTGCCGTCCATGAACGCTCGAGCAATCTCTGCGGTGATGATCACCGGACAGAAGGTGTCGACCATCGGGTCGTCATCGAAAACCTTGCCGCGAAGGGATCGACGCAAATCAACTTCACGGACCGTCTGGAAGCTGTAGGCGAGTTCGAGGCCGAACAGCACAATGAACCAGGTGATGTAAATCCAGAGCAGGGCGACGGGAAGGATAGCGAGCGAGCCATAGATGGCGGTCTGTCCGTCCGTCATTTCCCGGACAAACCAGAACAGGCCGCTCTTCGAAGATTCCCACGCGATTGCCGCGACCGCCGCTCCAAGGGCCGCCGGTTTGACGAACACCCGGGCCGTCGGCATCTGCATGTACGCGAGGAGGAGCAGCAGCCAGGTCGCCCCAAATCGCCCAAGAACCGAAAGCGGAGCCGCGAGGAAACCGGGGAGCATATCGAGACGGGATTGGTAGACCTGCCCCACTGCGAGCGATGCAACGATGAGTATGGTGCCGAGCGTGAGTACTGCCCAGTAGTTGATGAGCCGGGTCGCGATGCGTCTTCCCCGGCGCGCACCGGTCACCACATTGAACGCACCCTCAACCTGGATGAGCAATGAAATCGCGGCGTAGAGAAACAGAGCAAGCCCGAACACCGTGATCAGGCCGAAACTCAGGTTGGTCACCCGCTCGGCGGCGTTCCGGACAAAATCCGAGAGGTACTCCGTTAAGGCTACCGTGTTCGGCGCGCTGTCCGGATCCGCATTCGCCTCGGTGGAATCGGGCGTCGGTTCGTCGGGCAAGACCGGATTTTCTGAGTCGATCGCCTCGCTGTCTGGGACAACCTCGAGTTCAATCCCTTCCGACTGCTCATCGTTCGCCTGCGCGGGAACCTGGATATCCGCCAACCCGGTGTACTCGAAGACCGAGTTAAACGCACGCTCGATCGCGGCCTGATCGAAGGTCGCATTGAGGACCACCAGAATGAGAACCAGCACCGGGACCAGCGAAAAAATCGTTCGGTACGCGAGTGCCGCAGCGAGCTGCGGAGCGCGATGTCGTACAAGCTGTTTGCCACCGTGAACGGCCAGGAGGTATCCGAAACGGAGGGTTCTCTGCAGCCGAGACAGGCTCTCCTCGCCGTACTCACCGAGGATCATTTCCTTCAGGTGCTGCAATTTACCCATCTCGACGGGTTCTCCGCGGCGCAGGACGATCGGTAGATTTCGGTTGGTTCGAGACCTTCGATCGGGAGGATCCCGACTTTTTCACCGCCTTGCGGAGTGCATCGAGTTCGGGCTTGGTCAGTTCACGCCATTCGCCAATCGCGAGCCCCTTGAGTGAGAGCGGGCCCATGCGAGTGCGGGTGAGTTTTTTGACATGGCAACCGACACTCGCGAGCAAACGCCGGATCTGTCGGTTCCGGCCCTCGGTGAGCGTGATATCGACAATGGTCCGTTCTCGTTCCTTACGGACCACGGTGATGTCCGCCGCCCCCACTCGCTCGGCACCAACGGTCTTTCCGCTTTCTCGAGCGGCAAGGAAGATGCCGCGCTGCAGACGATCGACATGCTCATCGGTGAGCTGGCCACGAACGATCACACGATAGGTCTTGTGGACCCCATAACGCGGGTGCGTGACGGCGTTCGCCAAATCGCCGTCATTGGTCATCAGCATCAGGCCCATGGAGTCGTAGTCGAGGCGACCGACCGGGTAAAGGCGGACTCCCGAAGGATGCTCAACGAGTTCCGACACGGTCCGGCGACCATCGGGGTCGGAGACAGTCGATACCGTATTCCGGGGCTTGTAGAGCATGACATACACATGTCGCTCGGTCTTGGCGATCGCGTGGCCCTTGACGGTGACGGTGTCGTGCGCCGGTTCGACCCAGGCCGGGAGCGTGTCAACCACGACACCGTTCACCCGAACCTGCCCCTCGGCGATGAGATCCTCGCAAGCGCGTCGAGAACCGACCCCGGCGTGCGCGAGGTATTTGTGCAGGCGTACGGCGGTCTGGGAATCCGGACCGCGCAATTCCTGCGCATCGCTTGTTTTTTTGCGGCTCATGGGGATGGGATTGTACTCGTTCAAGGGCCAGCACACCGGAGATGGCTCTATGCATGTTCAGGGCCGGGATTGGCCGATATCCCATGGCGGACCTTTGACCCGAGGGCTCGCGCTGCCCTACGAGGAGATTCCGATGCCGACTGCCGACTCCAGCCCGTCCACGATCACAAAATCCACCGCCAATGGTCGCCCCACACCTCAGCCAAGCGAGCGGATCTTTGTTAGCCCGCGTGTGGTCGATGAGCAGGCGTTCCGGGAGTACTCCGGAGAACTCCGCTCGCTCCTCGCCGAGATCCGCACCGCCCAGACCGAGTTGGCCGAAGCAGGTGCACAGGCATCCACGACCGCGAAGAATCTGTCTGGATCACAGGACAAGTACCGGCAGCATCTCGAACTGACGACCAAACTTCTGAAGGCTCTGACGACCAAATCCGCCGAGGTTGAGCAACTCACCGCGAGAGTGGATGAGCGGCTCGCCAACGCCAAGAGCATCGAAGAAACCGTCGAGCGTACGCTCGAATCAAAGATCAGCGCGTTCGAGGCTTCACTCGAAGGCAGGCTTGCCGCACTCGAGTCTCAGTACTCGCATCGGATTAAAGAGCTGGAAGAAGGCTTCGAGGCAAAACGCGTGGCGCTCGAACAGCAGATCGAGAGCCAACGCGTGCATGTCCAGACCGGCCTGAGTGCCCACGCCGACGAGATCGAAGCCATGCTCAAGGAGCGGGCCTCGACCCTCACCGCAGATATCGAACAAAAACTGTCGGCCGAACGCAGCCAGGCACAGCAAGCACTCTCCGACCTGGAGCGCCAGCGCGAAGCCTTTGCCAGCGAAACCGGCGAACCCTTGCAGAACACGCTGGAGCAGCTCCGCACGGCGTGCGACATCGCATCGAAACTTGTCGGCTGGAATCCGGCAGACCCGAGCACCGATCCTGACCAACCGGTTGCGGGGAGCCTCGGTGATCTCGTGCGTCAGGCCAGCAAGACCCGTGAGGACGCGGAGTGGTCCGTCCGTCGCCTGGGCTCCATCCGCGATCAGGCCCAGTCGATGATCAACGACCTCGGCGAATCGATTGAAGGATCCATTTCCCTGTTCGATCAGTTGCACGCCCAGCGTGCCAAGCTGGACGGTGAGGTCGGATCGATCCTCGACCGCGCAGAACTCACGAGTGCCGAGTTGAAGAGCCGCCAGTCCGAAATCGAAGAACTGGTCTCCCCGCTCTCCGAGTCCCTGAAAAAGGCCGAAACCGTCACTCGTGACCTCTGCAGTGTGGCGGACGGCGCGGCGGACCTTCTGACCCACGCGGGCATCGTGCATGGAGACCTGCAGG